>NZ_CP027762.1:5626545-5928985 GCF_003852315.1 Pseudomonas sp. LBUM920 | reverse complement strand
GCGCGCGAGCAGGTTGGGGTGGCGCAGTTGTGCGCCGGCAAGGTTAACCGACAGTGGGCCGAAGCCCTCATAAACCGTTTGCCAGGCGTGCAGCTGTTGGCAGGCCTGTTCCAGTACCCAATCGCCGATCTGTAGGATCATGCCGTTTTCTTCGGCGAGGGCGATGAAATGCTCAGGCGGCACGTCGCCAAAGGTTGGATGGCGCCAGCGGATCAGGGCTTCGGCACCGATCAATTCCTGGGTGATCAGGCTCAGCTTGGGTTGGTAATACAAAAATAACTCTTCACGCTCGATGGCGCGGCGCAGTTCGTGTTCCAGGGCCACGCGCTCGTTGGCTTGGGCGGTGAGGTCACGGGTATAGCTTTCGACGCGGTTGCGGCCCTTGGCCTTGGAGCGGTACATCGCCGCGTCGGCGTTTTTCACCAGGGTGGCGACGTCAGTGCCGTCCTTCGGGTACAGGCTGGTGCCGATACTCGCGCTGATAAAGAATTCGTGCTCGCCGGCCTGGAACGGCGGCGTGAAGCAGGCCAGCAGCTTATTGGCCAGGTGCTCGGCGTCGCTGGCGTGTTGCAGGCCGGGCAGCAGGATGATGAACTCATCGCCGCCCAGGCGTGCCACGGTGTCGACATCGCGCAGTTGCTCCTTGAGGCGCACGGCGATGTCCTTGAGCAGCAGGTCGCCGACGGGGTGGCCGAGGCTGTCATTGATGTGTTTGAAACGGTCCAGGTCGAGAAACAGCACGGCGCCTTGGTTGCCGCTTTCCTGCTGGCCATTCAGTGCGGCCTGCAACCGGCTTTCGAACAGGGTGCGATTGGGCAATCCGGTCAGTGGGTCATGGTGTGCCTGGTAGTCGAGGCGCGCCTGGGCGTGCTTGAGGCTGGAGATGTCGGCAAACACGGCGACAAAGTGGGTGATCAATTGCTCACGGTTGCGCACGGCACTGATGGTCAGCCAACTAGGGTACAGCTCGCCGTTCTTGCGGCGGTTGGAAATCTCGCCCTGCCAGTGCCCTTGGGCGGTCAACTGGTGCCACATGGCCGCGTAGAAGGCGCTGTCGTGCAGGCCGGAGGCGAGCAGGCGCGGCGTGCTGCCGAGGGCTTCGGCTTCGCTGTACCCGGTGATTTCGCTGAACGCGCGGTTGACGGCACTGATGTTCTGTCGGGTGTCGGTGATCAACACACCCTCGGCAGTGCTCTCGAATACCGTGGCGGCCTGTTGCAGTTTTTCCTGCATGAACTGGCGTTCGGTGATGTCTCGCGCAATGGTCAGCATGCAATCTTCATCGCCGATGGGCAGCGGCCGACTGGACACTTCGCAGAGGCGAATCTGCCCGTCGTTGCGGCGTATATGGCAGACGAAATCGCGCACAAACCCATCGCGACGCATCAGTTCCAGCATGTGCTTGCGCTCGTTCAGGTCGACCCAGATGCCCAGGTCCAGGGTTGACTGGTCGAGCGAGGTCACACTGGTGAAACCGGTAAGTCGGCTGAAGCCCTCATTCACTTCAATCAGCAGCCCATCACGTTGACGGCTCAGCAGCAGGCCATCGGGTGAGGCGTGGAAGGCCTTGGCGAATTTCTCTTCCGAGGTTTGCAGTTGTTGCTGGGTTTCCTTGAGTTGGGTGATGTCGCGCACCACCACCACCAAGGCCTCGGTGGTGTCGAGTTGGAACGGTTCCGCCGAGATCAGCCCGGTAAACGCCTGGCCATTGCTGCGTCGGAACGACATCTCGAGGTTGCGGATGCTGGTGGTCTGCACGCGTTGCAACAGGTCGGGCCCGACGCCCGGAATGCCCCAGATATTCAATTCTGTGGCGGTCTTGCCCACCACGTCCTCGGCGCTCAGGCCGATCTGGTCTTCGAACGCCTTGTTGACCTCCAGCAGGCAGCCATCGGACATCCGCGCAATCACCAGGATGTCCGGACATTGCTGGAACACCGAGGCAAATTTCTGCTCGGAAAGCTGCAGGGCTTCTTCGGTGCGCTTGGCTTCGCTGATATCGATCATCAAGCCGCGCAGCACCGGCTCGTGGCCGTGCTCGATAAGGCTGACAATGTCGCGTACCCACAGGCAGCGCCCGTCGGCGGTGATGACTCGGTAATCGAGGCTGTGGTCGCGGTTGGCACGGGTTTCTCGGTAGCAGTAGGCCTCGGCGCGGGTCAGGTCGGCGGGGTGGATAATGTTGCGCCAGAACCCTGGAATCAGCCAATGCGCGCGGGGGTAGCCGAGCAGGTCCTCGGCATGCGGCGACACGTAGCTGTAGGTGAAGTCTGTGATGCTGGCTTCCCAGGCAATGGCGGACAGGCTCTCCACCAGGCCGCGGTAGTGGTATTCGCTGCTGCGCAGTTCTTGCTCAAGGGCAACGCGCCGGGATATTTCCGAACTGAGCCGACGATTGATCCGAATCACGATGGCCAGCACGGTACTCAACAGCAGCACCGCTGGCAGGCCGTACATCAGCAGGTCGGCCCAGAATGTGCGGTGATCGGTGAAGCTGCCTACCCAGTGTTGCTGGATGGCGTCGGTTTCGTCCGAGCTGAGGTCGGCGAGCACCTTGTCGAGGATACCCACCAGCATTTTCTCATCGCGCGGAACGCCCATTGCCAGTTGATAGCGGTAGGGCGTTTCACCGCTGACGTATAACCCATCGAGTTTGAGTTGGCGCAGGCTCCAGACGCTGGAGGCGAGGTCACCGACGACCGCATCCACTTCATCAGTGGCCAGGGCTTGCAGCGTTGAGCTGACGTTGGGCATGGCCACCAGATTGAGGTCGGGATGGTGGGTGCGCAGCAGTTCGTGAGGTGCGTAGTTTTCCACCACGGCGATCTTCAGCCCGTAAAGGTCCTTGAGGTTGCGCGGTTTGGCGCCGCCTTCGTGGGCGAGGATGACAATGGGAAAGTCCAGATAAGGCCGTGTGAAGGCCAGGAAACCCTGGCGCTCCGGGGTGGACATGATGCCGGGCAGCAGGTCGAGCTGGTTGTTTTTGGCCTGTTCGAGCACGGCAGTCCAGTTGGCGGGCTCGACCAGTTTGATCCTGACGCCCAAGCGGTCCTGGATCAGGCGTACATAGTCGGCGGCAAGGCCCTGATAACGACCATTTTCGTCACGGTATTCGAAGGGTGGCCAAGAGGTGTCCACTCCCAGTCGCAGCTCCTGATGGTCCGCCAGCCAGCCACGCTCTTCATCGGTGAGAGTCAACGCGCCAGCCGTTGCGGTCCAGGTGAGCAGCGACAGCAGTATCACGGTCGGCAGTCTGGGCATAACGGTCTCGTTATGGCACGGGGAATGTTTCGAGTGTAGACGGGCATTGCGGGGGAGGGGTGTTGCGCGGCAGTTAATCTGTAGAAAGTGATCTGCACAAAGCAAAACCCCCGGCCTGGGCCGGGGGTTCTGGTATCACTCGTCGAGGAAGGAGCGCAGATGCTCGCTTCGCGTCGGGTGGCGCAGCTTGCGCAGTGCCTTGGCTTCGATCTGACGGATCCGCTCACGGGTCACGTCAAACTGCTTACCGACTTCCTCAAGGGTGTGGTCGGTATTCATGTCGATGCCGAAACGCATGCGCAGTACCTTGGCTTCACGGGCAGTGAGGCCGGACAGTACGTCGCGAGTCGCTTCTTTCAGGCTCTCAACAGTGGCGACATCGATTGGCGACTGCATGGTCGAGTCTTCGATGAAGTCACCCAGATGGGAGTCTTCGTCATCACCAATCGGCGTTTCCATGGAGATCGGCTCTTTAGCGATCTTCAATACCTTGCGGATTTTATCCTCAGGCATTTCCATGCGTTCGCCCAGCTCTTCCGGGGTCGGTTCGCGACCCATTTCCTGCAACATCTGCCGGGAAATACGGTTGAGCTTGTTGATTGTCTCGATCATGTGCACCGGAATACGGATGGTGCGGGCCTGGTCGGCAATCGAGCGAGTGATCGCCTGACGGATCCACCAGGTGGCATAAGTCGAGAACTTGTAGCCGCGACGGTATTCGAACTTGTCCACAGCCTTCATCAAGCCGATGTTGCCTTCCTGGATCAGATCGAGGAATTGCAGGCCACGGTTGGTGTACTTCTTGGCGATGGAGATCACCAGACGCAAGTTCGCTTCAACCATCTCTTTCTTCGCGCGGCGGGCTTTGGCCTCACCGATCGACATGCGACGGTTGATGTCCTTGATTTCGGCAATCGTCAGACCGGTTTCAGTCTCAAGCGCAGTCAGCTTCTGCTGGCAACGGATGATATCGGGCTGCAGACGACCAATGGCTTCGGCGTATTTCGCCTTGCCTTTGGCCAGTGCGTCGGTCCAGCTTTCGTCAACTTCGTTGCCCGGGAACTGGCGCAGGAAGTCAGCACGCGGCATGCGCGCATCACGTACGCACAGCTGCATGATTGCGCGCTCTTGGGCACGCAGACGCTCAAGGGCACTGCGAACACGCTCAACCAGGCCTTCGAATTGCTTCGGCACCAGCTTGATCGGCATGAACAGCTCAGCCAGGGCGATCAGCTCGGCAATGGCCTGCTTGTTGCCACGACCGTGCTTTTTCAGGGCCTTGCGGGTGATTTCCATTTGATCGGAAACCGCACCGAAACGCTGGGCAGCGATGATCGGGTCCGGACCGCTTTCAACTTCATCTTCGTCGTCGCTGCTGGCTTCAGCATCGTCGTCTTCGGAATCGTCGTCGGCTTTCGCGGCTTTCGCATCGACAGGCGGCGGTACTTCGGCAGCAGGCGGCGCAATGCCATCGTCCGGGTCAATATAACCGCTCAGAACGTCGGACAGGCGGCCACCTTCGGTGGTAACGCGGGTGTACTCGGAGAGAATGTGGTCAACCGTGCCAGGGAAGTGCGCAATTGCGCCCATCACTTCACGGATGCCCTCTTCGATACGCTTGGCGATTTCAATTTCGCCTTCGCGTGTCAGCAACTCGACCGTACCCATTTCACGCATGTACATGCGCACAGGGTCCGTCGTGCGACCGATATCGGTCTCCACTGCTGCCAACGCTGCTGCTGCCTCTTCGGCCGCGGCCTCGTCAGTATCGGCGTCGGCCAGCATAAGGGAATCCTTATCTGGCGCAGTTTCGAATACGTTGATCCCCATGTCGTTAATCATGCGGATGATGTCTTCCACCTGCTCTGGATCTGAAATATCCTCAGGCAGGTGGTCGTTGACCTCGGCGTAAGTCAGGTAACCCTGCTCACGACCCAGTGTGATCAACTCTTTGATACGAGACTGCTGTTGCGCTTTTCCGGACATAACACCCTATCCACTGAAGGTCTTGGCGGGCAAAAAACAAGCCGAGGATTATACCCGAGCTATGACCTCACACGCCAGCTGAGGTCGGGTTTGATGCGGAAACATTCTGTTTTAAGAGGTCGCGCATCTGTTTTGCTATCTGAATCTGCTCTTCAGCCGATAATCCCGGCTGCCTTGCTCTCTTGATGAGTTCATCGAGGGTCTGCGTGTGCTGACCCGCGGATAACCTAGTAATGGTGTCTAAAAACTGTTGTTCAAGGTTATCGCCGTCAATTAGCCACTCCTTTTCTGCGAGTGCTTTCAAGAGGCGGCCTTGTTCGGTGCCATGCCAGCGAGCCATCAACTGAATTGAGTTTAGCTTAGGATTTTTCTGTACCGCCTCGATCAAGGCGATCAGTACCTGAGCGTACGTGTTGCTCTCGTTGGCAAAATGATCGGCGCTCTCAACTTTCTTCGCCAATTGCGGGTAGTGGATCAGCGTGCGCAACGCAATAAGCGTCGGGGCTTCCACCGCCACCGGTGTGCGTGGCGCGTAGGCCTCATCGCGATCACCGCGCTTGCCGTTCTTGCTCCAGGGTTTCTTGTCCCATTTCTTGCCGCCGGCGCCGGGTTTCTTCGGTGTCCACTCCTGCTGGGGCGCGTAGGCCTCCTGCGGTTGGTGAAAGTCCGAGTAATCCGGCATGGCGTCGTAATCCATGCCTGGGTCGTAAGCCGGCGGTGCGTCTTGCGGTGCGTTGTGCACCAGCTGGCTGACGGCCTCGCCACTCAAGCCGGTGATTTCCAGCAGGCGCATGCGCATCAGTGATTTCAGGTTGGCGCCCGGCACTTTGTCGATCAGCGGCGCCGCGAGCGTGGCCATGTGGGCCTTGCCTTCAAGGGAGCGCGGGTCGGCTTCTTCGGTCAACTGCTGGAAGAAATAGTCCGCCAGCGGCTGCGCATGTTGATTGATGCGCGCGCGGAACGCGTCGGTGCCTTCGGAGCGCACCAGGGTGTCCGGGTCTTCACCTTCCGGCAGAAACAGAAAACGCGCACGGCGGCCATCCTGCAGGCTCGACAGCGTGGCCTCGAGCGCACGCCAGGCGGCGTTGCGGCCGGCCTGGTCGCCGTCGAAGCAGAACAGCACGCTGGGCACCACGCGAAACAGGCGCTTCATGTGTTCTTCGCTGGTGGCGGTGCCCAGGGTGGCCACGGCATTGCGCAGTCCTTGCTGGGCGAGGGCGATCACGTCCATGTAGCCCTCAACCACGATGATTTCATCGAGGTTGCGGTTGTTTTTACGCGCTTCGAACAGGCCGTAGAGTTCCTGACCCTTGTGAAACACTGGGGTTTCCGGGGAGTTCAGGTACTTGGGCTTATCGTCGCCGAGCACGCGGCCGCCGAACGCGATGATCCGGCCACGGCTGTCGCGGATCGGAAACATCACGCGGTCGCGGAAGCGGTCATAGCGCTTGCCGGTCTCGGCGTTTTCCACCAGCAGGCCAGCGTCGATCATGGCTTTCTGCTGCAGGGTGTCGCTGCTCAGGTGCTTGTAGAGGTTGTCCCAGCCTGGCGGCGCGAAACCGAGGCCGAAGTCCCGGGCAATTTCACCGGTGAGGCCGCGCCCCTTGAGGTATTCGACAGCGGCCTTGCGCTGCGGATGGCTTTTGAGCGCCTGACGGTAGAAGTCGGCAGCGGCCGTCAGCAGCGGGTACAGCGGCGAGTCGGTGGGTTGCCGCGGTTTGTGCGGGCGGCCACTTTCTTCGCGGGGGATTTCCATGCCGGCGGCTTTGGCCAGGTCCTCGATAGCCTGGGGGAAGTCCAGGTTGTCGTGGTCCATGAGAAAGCCGAGGGCATTGCCGCCCGCGCCGCAGCCGAAGCAGTAGTAGAACTGCTTGTCGGGGCTGACGCTGAACGAGGGGGTCTTTTCTTTGTGGAACGGGCAGCAGGCGGTGTAATTCTTGCCGGCTTTTTTCAATTGCACGCGCGAGCTGACAACATCGACGATGTCGGTGCGGTTCAGAAGGTCGTCAATAAAGCTCTGGGGAATTAGCCCGGCCATGGCGTTCTCGTCATCACTGCGTGTCAATGAGGCCCGCGAAGTGCTCAGGCGCACACATTGTGCGGCTCGATCAACTGTCGTCTGGTTGGGCTGTCAGGGAGTGTATCTGCCGAACATTCACTGACGTTAATTTCTATCAGTGTTCGGCCTGGAAATGTTGCCCGGGCGTCCGGTGTTGGCCAATGGCGGGCCTCGGAAACGCATCGTTGGGCACAGCCGACACAGTTGATCGTCTGTTTGAAGAATGAGTGTGCTCGTCAGTAGCCTTGTTAGGCTCGTCAGAAGAGACGCGCACCGCTGGCAAAAGAGCCAGTCCTGACGTGTGAAGCAGTGTCTCGGTCGCGTGTGCGGCGTCGACGGTGAAGCATCAAACGATATCCGCAAATGCCAATAGCCCGGCTGAGGGCCGGGCTTGGCAGAAGCTTGCTACGTAAGTCTGTGTATTAGTACAGACGAACGGCGCGGCGCTGCTCGCGCTGAACTTTCTTAGCGTGACGCTTAACAGCGGCTGCTGCTTTGCGCTTACGCTCAGAAGTTGGCTTCTCATAAAATTCGCGGCTACGAACTTCAGCCAGAACACCGGCTTTTTCGCAGGAGCGCTTGAAACGACGCAGAGCTACGTCGAAGGGTTCGTTCTCTTTTACTTTGACGGCTGGCATCCAGAGCTACCTTCTTTCATTACCGGGAATCAACGTTCTCGTCGCAAAAAATTCGCGGCTGAGGTCGTCGGTTTTTAAGGGTTGCGGATGTTAACCCCTCATTGCCCGGAATGCAAAGCCTCTGATCGAAAACCGCTAGTCGGGAGGGGGAGTGGCGACTATTATGCGCGCCTTCGAATTCAGCCTCTACAAGGCGCAAACCCATGCTAGTACTGGGACTTGAAACCTCCTGCGACGAAACCGGTGTCGCACTTTACGACAGTGAACGCGGGCTTTTGGCCGATGCACTGTTCAGCCAGATCGACCTGCACCGCGCCTATGGCGGCGTGGTGCCGGAGCTCGCCAGCCGCGATCACGTCAAGCGCATGCTGCCGTTGATTCGCCAGGTGCTGGACGAGGCCGGCTGCGTGCCGACCGAGATCGACGCGATTGCCTACACCGCCGGCCCCGGATTGGTCGGAGCCCTGCTGGTTGGGGCTTCTTGCGCCCAGGCGCTGGCGTTCGCCTGGGGCATTCCGGCCCTTGGCGTGCACCACATGGAAGGCCATTTACTGGCGCCCATGCTGGAAAAAACACCGCCACAGTTCCCGTTCGTCGCTTTGTTGGTTTCGGGTGGGCATACGCAGCTGGTTCAGGTCGATGCGATTGGCCAATACACGCTGCTGGGTGAGTCTCTGGACGATGCCGCCGGTGAAGCGTTCGACAAGACGGCGAAGATGATGGGCCTCAATTATCCCGGTGGTCCGGAAATCGCGCGTCTTGCCGAAAAAGGCGTGCCGGGCCGTTACACCTTCCCGCGTCCGATGTGCGATCGCCCGGGCCTGATGTTCAGCTTCAGCGGCTTGAAAACCTCCGCACTGAACACCTGGCAGCAAAGCGTCAGCGCCGGGGACGACAGTGAGCAAGCCCGTTGCGACATCGCACTGGCGTTCCAGCAGGCCGTGGTGGAGACTTTGACCATCAAGTGCAAGCGCGCCCTGAAACAGGCGGGCATGAAGCGCCTGGTGATCGCAGGCGGCGTCAGCGCCAACAAAGCGCTGCGCACCTCGTTGGAAAAAATGCTCGGCGACATGCACGGCGACGTGTTTTATGCGCGCCCTGAGTTCTGCACCGACAACGGCGCAATGATCGCCTACGCCGGTTGCCAGCGTCTGCAAGCCGGGCAGCACGAAAGCCTGGCGATCAGCGTGCAGGCACGCTGGCCGATGGAGCAACTTTCACCGCTGTAAGGGCTCACGTGAGCCGGGCTCATCGAACGTATTTAAAAATGCCGTTCGCGCCCGGCAAACAGGTCGCGTAAATTGCCGCGGTGGCGCCAGACGATCAGCAGCGTCAGCACGCTCATCGGCAACAGCGCTGCAGGCGCCTGCCAGGCCAGCAATGGCAGGGTGAGCGGCGTGGCGATCAGTGCGGCCAGCGAGCTGGTGCGGGTCAGGTAGAACGTCAACAGCCAGGCCAGCACCGCCAGCAGCGCCGCTGGAGGGTAAATCCCCAGCAGCATGCCGGCCGCCGTGGCGACACCCTTGCCGCCGCGAAAGCGGAAGTACAGCGGAAACAGATGGCCGAGGACAGCGCACACGCCCACCCAGGCCTGCTGTTGCAGGGTGAGGCCGGCGAGGCTGGCGATGAGTACGGGCAACAGGCCCTTGCAGATATCGCCCAGCAGCGTCAGCACGGCGAGTTTTTTGCCGGCCAGGCGCAACATGTTGGTGGCACCGGCATTGCCTGAGCCACTCATTCGCGGATCGGGATTTCCCGTCAAGCGGCTGAGCAAAATGGCGAAGGACAGCGAGCCGAGCAGGTAGGCGAGAATCGCCAGTGACCAAAACATGCTAACTATTCCGGGCGAGGACGCCCTGATTCTAACGGGGCAACGCGCCCTTGTCGTGCTGCGGAGAAGAGCTTGGACAGAGTGTTTATCGAAGGCCTGGAAGTCGACACCGTGATCGGGGCCTACGACTGGGAGCGCGGCATCAAGCAATGCCTGCGCCTGGACCTGAGTTTCGCCTGGGACAATCGCCCTGCCGCCGCGGGTGACGACCTGACCCTGGCGCTCGATTACGCCAGTGTGTCCGCGCGTATTCAGGCCTTTGCCGAGCAGTCCCAATACCAGCTGGTAGAAACCTTCGCCGAACGCCTGGCTGAAGTGTTGATGAGCGAATTCCAGATTCCCTGGTTGCGCCTCAAGCTGACCAAGCCGGGTGCCGTGCCGGCAGCCAAAGGCGTGGGCGTGGAGATCGAGCGCGGATGTCGCTAACTCAGGTTTACCTTGGTCTTGGCAGCAATATCGAGCGCGAGCGCCATCTGCGCGCCGGCCTGGATGCATTGGCGAGCTTCTTGACGGATGTGCGCTGCTCACCTGTGTTCGAAAGCCAGCCGGTGGGGATCAAAAGCGGACCGTTTTTCAACCTGGTGGTGTCGGCCTATACCGACTTGCCGTTGATGGAGCTGGATCGCCGGTTGAAATTCATCGAGGCTGACAATGGCCGCTATGCGCCGGACCGCAAAGGGCTACCGTTGGACATCGACGTGCTGTTGTATGGCGAATTAGTCGGGAATTTCGACGGCTTGATCCTGCCGCGCGCGGAAATCCTCAAAAACGCTTTTGTGTTATGGCCGCTGTCGTTGATGGCGCCGGAGCGCGTGCATCCTGAGGTGGGCAAGACATTGGCCGAGCTGTGGCGCGATGCGCAGATCGACCAGGTGCTGGCACCTGTCGCGTTTGAATGGCAAAGCCAGGCACTCACCCCGAAAAATCTCCTGTAACGCCCGTCTGCCCGGATTCAAACGTGGACGCTGGCTCGCAAATCCCAGTGGCGAGCGGGCTTGCCCCGCGTCGGGCTGCGTAGCAGCCCCACAACAGGCGCTGAGTTTTACCAGCAAATTTCAACGCCTTTACTGGGGCTGGTGTGCAGCCCGACGCGGGGCAAGCCCGCTCGCCACAAGGCTTGCTTGCTACACGTTGTAGTGTTCCTTGTAGGCTTTCAGCGCCTTGAGCCGCTCGCGCTTGAGCGCCTCGCCCAGCGCAGGTCCCTTGAAGCCTTTCTCCAGCAGGGGCGCCACCGCGACTTCGCGCGCAACCTTGGCCGCGCCGCGCAAATAATCCGCCTGTGGATAACTTCGTTGCTCAAGGCCCTTGCGGCCGCGTGCATCCATTTCACAGCTCACCACGAACTCCTCAAACCGCTGAGGCCGGCGATACACGTCAAAACTCTGCAGCAGCTCCAGCAATGTCGAGGCCTTGAGTTCCAGAGCGCGGTGGCCATGAGTGTGATATTGGCCCACCAGCAGCGCCAGCTCCTGGCAATCCTTAGGCACCTTGAAGCGTTCGTTGACCGCCTTGATCAGCTTCAAGCCTGTCTGTTCATGAGCAATATGCTGCGGCAACTTATCCACAGCCGTCAGGCCCTTGCCCACGTCATGCAGCAGGCAGGCCCAGCGCACGGTGAGGGGGTGTTTGTGCAGGGCGGCCTGTTCCAGCACGCTCAAGGTGTGCAGGCCGGTGTCGATCTCGGGGTGATGGGCTTCCGGCTGCGGCACGCCGAACAACGCGTCCACTTCCGGCATCAGGGTTTTCAGCGCATGGCAATCGCGCAGCACCTGGATGAACACCTGAGGTTGATCTTCCATCAAGGCCCGGGAGATTTCCTTCCAGCTGCGCTCGGGCGTCAGGGCTTCCAACTCGCCGGACTCGCTGAGTTGGCGCATCAGGCCGAGTGTCTCGGGCGCTACCGTGAAACCCAGATGGGCATAACGCGCTGCGAAGCGCGCAACACGCAGTACACGCAAGGGATCTTCGGCGAACGCCGGGGATACGTGACGCAGAATGCGCGCCTGCAGGTCGCGCTGGCCGTGGTACGGATCGGTCAGGTTGCCGTCACCGTCCTCCGCCATGGCGTTAATGGTCAGGTCGCGACGAATCAGGTCTTCTTCCAGCGTGACCTCGGGGCTGGCATGAAACACAAAGCCGCCATAACCCCGGCCACTCTTGCGCTCGGTGCGGGCCAGGGCGTACTCGTCGCCGTTTTTCGGGTCCAGGAATACCGGGAAGTCAGCACCCACCGGCTTGTAGCCCTTGGCGAGCATTTCTTCAGTGGTTGCGCCGACGACCACGCGGTCGATGTCGGTGACCTCGATGCCGAGCAGACGATCACGCACCGCGCCGCCGACTGTGTAGATTTTCATGAAAAAGCCTCCATTAGCGGCACAGGATACCGCCTGTGCCTGACCAATGGAGGCTTTGCTGTTTCAGAGATGAACGACGGCCAGGTCCAGGCGGCCGTAGTCGTTGTCGCTGTGATCGCTGCGCGGTGGCACATGGTGAGTCTTCATCACCTGGTCGCCCTGCAGGGTTTCCAGGTGAATATCGAAGCCCCACAACCGATGCAGGTGCTTGAGTACCTCCTCAGTGGATTCGCCCAAGGGTTTGCGGTCGTGCTGCTGATGACGCAGGGTCAGCGAGCGGTCGCCGCGCACATCGATGCTGTAGATCTGCACATTGGGCTCGCGGTTGCCCAGGTTGTATTGCGCCGCCAATGTCTCGCGGATGGTGCGGTAGCCGGGCTCGTCGTGAATGGCCGGCACCAGCAGGTCGTCCTTGAGGTCGTCGTCCATGATGCTGAACAGTTTGAGGTCGCGAATCACCTGGGGTGACAGGTACTGCAGGATGAAGCTCTCGTCCTTGAAGCTGCTCATGGCGAACTTGATGGTCGACAACCAATCGCTGCCGGCGATTTCCGGGAACCAGCGGCGATCCTCTTCGGTGGGGTGTTCGCACATGCGCCGGATGTCGCGGTACATGGCAAAGCCCAGTGCATAGGGGTTGATGCCGCTGTAGTACGGGCTGTCGAAGCCGGGTTGGAACACCACGCTGGTATGGGAGGTGAGGAACTCCATCATGAAGCCGTCAGTGACGAGGCCTTCGTCGTACAGGTCATTCATCAAGGTGTAGTGCCAGAACGTCGCCCAGCCTTCGTTCATCACCTGGGTCTGGCGCTGTGGATAAAAATATTGGGCGATTTTGCGCACAATACGCACGATTTCGCGCTGCCACGGCTCCAGCAGCGGCGCGTGTTTTTCCAGGAAATACAGGATATTTTCCTGAGGTTCGGCGGGGAAGCGTGCATTGTCTTTATCGCTGTTTTTCCCGGTTTTCTTCGGAATGGTGCGCCACAGGTCGTTGATCTGCTTCTGCAGGTGCTCCTCGCGCTCCTTCTGGCGCAGGCGCTCTTCCTCGGCAGAAATCGGGTACGGGCGTTTGTAGCGGTCAACGCCGTAGTTCATCAGCGCATGGCAGGAGTCGAGCAGGTCCTCAACCGCGTCGATGCCGTGGCGTTCCTCGCATTGCATGATGTACTGCTTGGCGAACACCAGGTAATCGATGATCGAACTGGCATCGGTCCAGGTGCGGAACAGGTAATTGCCCTTGAAAAAGCTGTTGTGCCCGTAGCACGCATGGGCAACCACCAACGCCTGCATGCAGATGGTGTTTTCTTCCATCAGGTAGGCGATGCACGGGTCGGAGTTGATGACGATCTCGTAGGCCAGGCCCATCTGGCCGCGTGTGTAGGACTTCTCCGTACTCAGGAAGTGTTTGCCGTAGGACCAATGGTGATAACCCAAGGGCATGCCGACTGAGGCGTAGGCATCCATCATCTGTTCGGCGGTAATCACTTCGATCTGGTTGGGGTAGGTGTCCAGGGCATAACCCGCCGCGATACGGCTGATTTCCCGGTCATAGGCCTGGATCAGTTCAAAGGTCCACTCGGAGCCGGTGGAAATGGGTTGGCGCTTATGCTCTTTTTTGGCGGTCATGTCACTAACCTGCGCTGGAAGAGTTCACGGAAGACCGGGTAGATATCGCCGGCCGAGACCAGTTGCTGTTGGGCGAAAGTGTCGGCAAAGGCTTCACCGATACGCTCATATTCAAACCACAGGGCCTGGTGCTCACGGGGAGTAATTTCGACGTACGTGTAGTACTGCACAAACGGCATGATCTGGTTGATCAAAATATCGCGGCAGATCGGCGAGTCGTCGTTCCAGTTGTCGCCGTCGGACGCCTGGGCCGCGTAGATATTCCATTCATTGGCCGGATAGCGCTCGGCCATGATCTCCTGCATCAACTTCAACGCACTGGACACGATGGTGCCGCCGGTTTCCCGCGAGTAGAAAAACTCCTCTTCATCCACTTCCCGGGCGCTGGTGTGATGGCGGATGAACACCACGTCGATCTTGTCGTAGTTCCGCTTGAGAAACAGGTACAGCAGGATGAAAAAGCGCTTGGCGATGTCCTTGGTCGCCTGGGTCATCGAACCGGACACGTCCATCAGGCAAAACATCACGGCTTTGGAGCTGGGGTTGGGTTGTTTGACCAGCAGGTTGTATTTCAAGTCGAAGGTGTCGAGGAACGGCACGCGGTGAATGCGCGCGCTGAGTTTCTCTATTTCTGCCTCGATGGCCTGGATATCGCCGAAGTTGTCTGGTTCTTCGCGTTTTAAGCGCGCCAACTCTTCCTTCGCTTGTTTCAATTTGGCGCGGCTGCTGCCTGACAGCGCGATACGCCGGGCATGGGCCGAGCGCAAGGTGCGGATGATGTTGATCCTGGACGGGTTGCCTTCGTTGCTGATGCCGGCGCGAACGGTCTTGAAGGTGTCGGTGCCGGTCAGGTTGCGTTTGACCAGGTTGGGCAGCTCCAGGTCTTCGAACATGAACTCCAGGAATTCCTCCTGGGTGATCTGGAACACAAACTCGTCCATGCCTTCGCCGGAATTGCCCGCCTTGCCCGGGCCTTTACCGCCGCCACCGCCTTGGGGGCGCTGGATATGTTCGCCGGTGGTGAACTCCTTGTTGCCCGGGTGCACGACGGTCTGTTTGCCGCCGCGACCGTGGTGCAGCACCGGTTCGTCAATGTCGCGTCCGGGAATACTGATTTGCTCGCCATGCTCCATGTCGGTGATGGAGCGGCGGCTGACAGCCTCTTCAACGGCCTTTTTGATGTGGTCACGGTAACGCCGCAGGAAACGCTGGCGGTTTACCGTGCTCTTGTTCTTGCCATTGAGGCGTCGGTCGATCACATAGCTCATGGGGAGCCCTCCGGGCAGCTTCACGTTACAAGCTTCAAGCCGCGAGCTGGAAGCTTAGAGACAAGCGGTCAGCTGCCAGGCCAAAGGCCCGGCAGTACACGCCTGTCGCTGCCTTACTGTGATTTACGAACCCGCAGGTACCACTCGGAGAGCAGCCGTACCTGTTTGTCGGTGTAGCCACGCTCGACCATTCGAGTGACGAAGTCGTTGTGTTTTTGCTGGTCCTCCTTGCTTGCCTTGGCGTTGAAGCTGATGACCGGCAGCAGATCCTCGGTGTTCGAGAACATTTTCTTCTCGATGACCACCCGCAGCTTCTCGTAGCTGAGCCAGGTTGGGTTCTTGCCGTTGTTGTTGGCGCGGGCGCGCAGCACGAAGTTGACGATTTCGTTGCGGAAATCCTTCGGATTGCTGATGCCGGCGGGTTTTTCGATCTTCTCCAGCTCCTCGTTGAGGGCCACACGGTTGAGGATTTCGCCGGTTTCCGGATCGCGGTATTCCTGGTCCTGAATCCAGAAGTCCGCATACAGCACGTAGCGGTCGAAGATGTTCTGGCCGTATTCGCTGTAGGACTCCAGGTAGGCGGTCTGGATTTCCTTGCCGATGAACTCGATATAGCGCGGCGCCAGGTATTCCTTGAGGAAGCGCAGGTAGCGCTCGCGGGTTTCGGCCTGGAATTGCTCCTGTTCGATCTGCTGTTCCAGCACGTAGAGCAGGTGCACCGGGTTGGCGGCGATTTCGTGCGGGTCGAAGTTGAAGACTTTGGACAGGATCTTGAACGCAAAACGTGTCGACAGGCCGTTCATGCCCTCGTCCACGCCTGCGGTGTCGCGGTATTCCTGAATCGACTTGGCCTTGGGGTCGGTGTCCTTGAGGTTTTCGCCGTCATAGACGCGCATCTTCGAGTAGATATTCGAGTTCTCGGGCTCCTTGAGGCGCGACAGCACGGTGAACTGGGCGAGCATCTTCAAGGTATCGGGCGCGCAATGCGCCTTGGCCAGCGAGCTGTTGAACAACAGCTTGTCGTAGATCTTGATCTCATCGCTGACGCGCAGGCAGTAGGGCACCTTGACGATGTAGATCCGGTCGATGAAGGCTTCGTTGTTCTTGTTGTTGCGGAAGGTGTGCCATTCCGATTCGTTGGAGTGGGCCAGCAGAATCCCGGTGAACGGGATCGCGCCCAGGCCTTCGGTACTGTTGTAGTTGCCTTCCTGGGTGGCGGTCAGCAGTGGGTGCAGCACCTTGATCGGCGCCTTGAACATCTCCACGAATTCCATCAGGCCCTGGTTGGCCCGGCACAGCGCGCCCGAGTAGCTATAGGCGTCGGCGTCGTTCTGCGGGAATTCTTCGAGTTTGCGGATATCGACCTTACCCACCAGCGCTGAGATGTCCTGGTTGTTCTCATCGCCCGGTTCGGTTTTTGCCACGCCGATCTGGTTGAGGATCGACGGGTAGAGTTTCACCACGCGGAACTGGCTGATGTCACCGCCAAACTCGGCCAGGCGCTTGGTGGCCCAGGGCGACATGATGGTGTTGAGGTAGCGCCGTGGAATGCCAAAGTCTTCTTCGAGGATCGCGCCATCTTCCGTGGCGTTGAACAGGCCCAGAGGCGACTCGAAGACTGGCGAACCCTTGATCGCGTAGAAGGGCACCTTCTCGATCAGCTGTTTGAGCTTTTCAGCCAGAGACGACTTACCGCCGCCGACGGGGCCGAGCAGGTAGAGGATTTGTTTCTTCTCTTCCAGGCCTTGGGCGGCGTGGCGGAAGTAGGAGACGATCTGGTCGATGCATTCTTCCATGCCGTGGAAGTCTTCAAAGGCCGGATAGCGGCGGATCACCTTGTTGGAAAATATTCGCGACAGGCGCGAATTATTCGCGGTTTCCACCAGCTCCGGCTCACCAATCGCCAATAGCAGACGTTCGGCGGCAGACGCGTAGGTACTGCGGTCCTGTTTGCACAGCTCGAGATACTCTTGCAGCGTGAGTTCTTCCTGCTGTGTGGACGCGAAGCGTTGTTGGAAGTGGCTAAAGATACTCATGACGTCGTCACCTCGCTCGATACGTGGAGCCGACGCCGGGTCAATCAGTCGATGCTGGCAGTCATTGGTGATCAACCAATGGCCGTTTTCCCCCCAAACACCCTGAAACGCTACCGATGACCCGCACGCCGGTGTACCGGCTCTCCCCTGATTCGGATGGCCTGCGCTTAAGGATAGTTCGGAATCCGGGAGGTCAAGGCGGGATACGTAATTAGTTTGGCTGCGCCGTTCGTCAGAAACGGCGCGAGCCCAAGCGTCACGCGGGGTAGCGGGGTGTGAAAAAAATTATTGCGAATCGTCTGAGGCAATTTCTGCAGGATAGGTCGCACGCCACAGCTCAAAGCCGCCGTCCAGGCTATACACGTCAGAGAAGCCCTGGCTGATCAGGTAGGCGGCCGCGCTCTGGCTGGAGTTGCCGTGGTAGCAGGCGACGATCACCGGCGCGTCGAGGTCGGCGGCACGGATGAAGTCGGCAATGTTGGTGTTATCCAAATGTTGCGCACCGCTGATGTGCGCGGCGGCATACGTCGGCTGATCGCGGATGTCGACCACCACCGCGCCTTGCTCGCGCAGCGCCTGGGCTTGTTCGGGAGGGATACGTTTGAATTCGCTCATGGCGGGCTCCTATGGCTTGGCGGCCGGCTGTGTCACAGAAAGGGGGGATTCGCACTGGCAGCTCAGGCGCTCGCCGGTGTCGATGTTCATCAGGGTCATGGCGCCGCCCCACACGCAGCCGGTGTCGAGGGCGAACACGCCGGGTTCATCACATTTGCCTTCCAGGGCCGCCCAGTGGCCGAAGATGATCTTCGTGTCACGGGTCTTGCGCTCCTTGTGGGCGAACCAGGGTTTGTAGCCGGGCAGGGCGGTGTCGGCGCCTTCCTTACTCTTGAGGTCCAGCTTGCCTTCGGCGGTGCAGAAGCGCATGCGGGTGAAGTAGTTGGTGATCACGCGCAGGCGGGCCACGCCGGTAAGGTCGTTGTCCCACTTGACCGGCTCATTGCCGTACATGCCGTCAAGAAAGGCGGTGTAGAGGTTGTCATCGGCCAGGGCGCTCTCGACTTCGGCAGCGCACTTGAGGGCTTTTTTCACCGTCCACTGGGGCGGGATGCCCGCATGGACCAAAGCCATGTTGCGGCCTTCGTCGTAATGCATGAGCTTTTGCCGACGCAGCCACTCCAGCAGCTCGGTGCGATCCGGCGCTTCGAGGATCTCGCGCAGCGTGTCGCCTTTTTTCAAGCGCTCGATGTTATTGCCGGCCGCCAGCAGGTGCAGGTCGTGGTTGCCCAGTACGCAGACCAGGGAATCACGCAGGCTATATAAGTAGCGCAGGGTTTGCAGGGATTCGGGCCCACGATTGACCAGGTCACCCACTAACCACAGGCGGTCGCTCGCCGGGTTGAAGGCAACTCGCTCCAGCAAGCACTTGAGGGGTTCCAGGCAGCCTTGCAGGTCGCCGACCGCGTACGTCGTCATCAGTGCAGGGCTCCCGGCACGGCGAGGCGGAAGGGCGCGATGACAGCGTCGAACAGTTTGCCGTCAGTGGCTTTCATCTGATAAGTGCCCTGCATGGTGCCGACTTTGGAGGTCATCACCGTGCCACTGCTATACGTATGGCTGGCGCCGATGTCGATCAACGGTTGCTGGCCAACCACGCCGGCGCCGCGCACTTCCTCGACCTGGCCGTCACCGTCGGTGATCACCCAGTGGCGCGACAGCAGCTTGGCCGGCACCTGCCCGTTGTTCTTCACCGTGATGGTGTAGGCAAAGGCGAAACGGTTGTGTTCGGGTTGCGATTGGTCCGCCAGGAAGCGGGTGACGACGCTGACGTCGATCTGGTAGCGAGGATCGGACATGCAAGAGGCCTTAAAAGCAAAAGCGGAGGACAGCAGATGCGGATCAGTCTAGGCCATGAGGAGGGCACTAGGCCAGACATGTGTCGGGCAGCCGGCAAGCGTTATCGGTATAACGCTGAGCAAATGTGGGAACGGGCTTGCCCGCGAATGCGCAGTGTCAGTCACTGAATGTGTAACTGATGCACCGCCATCGCGGACAAGCCCGCTCCCACATTTGTATCGAGTTACAGCTTATTCCACGGTCGGCGCGGGCTGGATCGCAAGCTGATCAGCCAGGCGCACAAACGCGGCCAGGTCCAGTTGCTCGGGGCGCAGGCTGCCATCGACGCCGGCGGCTTCGATTTCGGCGTTGCTGAGCAGGGCCTTGAGCGTGTTGCGCAGGGTTTTGCGGCGTTGGTTGAACGCCTCGCGTACCACGCGCTCCAGCAGTTTGTGATCCTTGGCCGGGTGCGGCAGCACGGCGTGAGGCACCAGGCGCACGATGGCCGAGTCGACCTTCGGCGGCGGGTTGAACGCGCCAGGGCCAACGTTGAACAGGTGCTCTACGCGGCAGTGGTACTGAACCATGATCGACAGACGGCCCCAATCACCACCACCAGGGCCAGCCGCCAAACGCTCAACCACTTCTTTTTGCAGCATGAAGTGCATGTCGCGGATGATCCCTGCGTTGTTCAGCAGGTGAAAAATCAGCGGCGTGGAAATGTTGTACGGCAGGTTGCCCACCACCCGCAGGCTGCTGGGCGCAGCGTTGAGGCTGTTGAAGTCGAACTTCAGCGCATCACCCTGGTGCAGGTTGAAATTGGGTTTGTCGGCAAACTGCTGGTTGAGGATCGGGATCAAATCCTTGTCCAGTTCCACCACGTCCAGTTGCCCGCCACTGGCCAACAGGCCTTGGGTCAAGGCGCCCTGGCCCGGGCCGATTTCCAGCAGGCGGTCTTCCGGCTTGGCGTGGATGGAGCGCAGGATGCGGTCGATTACGCCAGCGTCGTGCAGGAAGTTTTGCCCGAAGCGCTTGCGCGCCCGGTGTTGGTAATGCTCAGTCATATACGGGTCTCGGCCATCTGATAGGCGGTTTCCAGGGCCACGTGCAGGCTGCCGGTATCGATCTTGCCGCTGCCCGCCAGGTCCAGGGCAGTGCCATGGTCGACGGAGGTACGGATGATCGGCAGGCCCAGTGTCACGTTGACTGCGGCGCCGAAGCCTTTGTATTTCAGCACGGGCAGCCCCTGGTCATGGTACATCGCCAGCACTGCGTCGCAGTGCTCCAGATACTT
The DNA here is from genome assembly GCF_003852315.1 of Pseudomonas sp. LBUM920. NCBI lineage: Bacteria > Pseudomonadati > Pseudomonadota > Gammaproteobacteria > Pseudomonadales > Pseudomonadaceae > Pseudomonas > Pseudomonas edsoni (SeqCode). The sequence continues at coordinate 5,908,796 of NZ_CP027762.1, read as the reverse complement.
GGGGGTAAACAGAGTGTCTGCAGGCAGCGGGCCACGCAGGTCCATGCCTTCTTGGCGCAGACGCTCTAATGTCGGTTCGATGATGTCGATTTCTTCATGGCCCAAATGGCCGCCTTCACCGGCGTGCGGGTTGAGCCCACAGACCAGGATGCGCGGTTGGGCAATGCCGAATTTCTGTTGCAGGTCGGCGTGCAGGATGCGCGTGACACGCTCCAGGCGCTCGGCGGTGATCGCATCGGCCACATCACGCAACGGCAAATGCGTCGTTACCAGTGCAACGCGCAGGCCGCGTGTGGCCAGCATCATCACCACTTGAGCGGTATGGGTCAGCTCGGCGAGGAATTCGGTGTGGCCGGAAAAGGCAATACCGGATTCGTTGATCACGCCTTTGTGTACCGGCGCGGTGATCATGCCGGCGAAGTCGCCGTCGATGCAGCCTTGACCGGCGCGCGTCAGGGTTTCCAGTACAAAGGGCGCATTGGCCTTGTTCAGTTGCCCGGCAACCACCTTGGCAGCAAGCGGAGTGTCCCAAACGTACAGGCTGCCCGCAGGTGCCGGCAGGTCGGGCCAGTTGCCCGGTGACACGTCCAGCAGGTTAACGGCCACACCCAGCTGCGCGGCCCGCTCGAGGAGCAGGTCACGGCTGGTAATGGCAATCAGGGGGTGTGGCTGAGGGTGCGAGGCGAGCAGCAGGCACAGGTCAGGACCAATGCCGGCCGGCTCGCCGGGTGTTACCGCGAAACGCTGGGGTTTCACTGTGCTGCCTGGTCGGTGCCTGTTTGCTCGGCGCCTGGCAGCTTGTTTTCCACGTAGGCTTCGTCACGGATCTGACGCAACCAGGTTTGCAGCTCTTCATCGTATTTGCGGTTACGCAACACGGTCAGTGCTTGCTGCTCGCGGGCCTGCGTGGTGTTGTCAGTGGCGCGGCGGCCAAGGACTTCCAGTACATGCCAGCCATATTGGGTCTTGAACGGCTTGGACAGAACGCCTTGCGGGGTCTTGGCCATCACGTCCTGGAACTCAGGCACCAGCGCTTTCGGGTCGATCCAGTTCAGGTCGCCACCGTTGAGGGCCGAACCCGGGTCTTCCGAGAAACTCTTGGCCAGCGTGGCGAAGTCTTCACCGCCTTCGATGCGGTCATAGATCTTCTGGGCCAGTTCCTTGGTTTGCGCTTCGGTGCGGATCTCGCTTGGTTTGACCAGGATGTGACGAACGTGCACTTCGTCTTTCAGCGAGGTCTCGCCGCCGCGCTTGCCGAGCAACTTGAGGATGATAAAGCCGCCTGGCGTACGTGCTGGCTGGGTAATGTCACCCACGTTCATCGCACTCAGCTCACGGTCGAACGGAGGTGGCAGCTGAGCAGCTTTACGCCAGCCCATGTCACCGCCGTCCAGAGCGTTGTCACTGCCGGACACGGCAATGGCCGTCTGGGCAAAGTCAGCACCGGCTTTCAGGCGGTCATAAACAGCCTGGGTTTTTGCGGCGGCAGCATTGAGCTGTTCGGCGTTGGCGCTGTCTGGCGTCGGGATCAGGATGTTGGCCAGGTGCAGTTCTTCGGAGAGCTGCATCTTGCCCAGGTCCGATGCCAGGAAGTTCTTCACTTCCTGCTCGGACACCTGCACACGCTCGGCCACACGGCGCTGACGCACACGGCTGATGATCATTTCACGGCGGATCTGGTCACGGGCGTCCTCATAGGACAAACCGTCGTGAGCCAGTGCCGCGCGGAACTGGTCAACGCTCATGTTGTTGCGTTGAGCGATAGTACCGACCGCCTGGTTCAGCTCTTCGTCCGAAATACGGATGCCGGAACGATCGCCGATCTGCAGTTGCAGGTTTTCGACAATCAGGCGCTCCAGAACCTGTGGGTCCAGCACGCTGGTAGGTGGTACGCCGCCGCCACGCTTGGCGATGGTTTGCTGAACTTCCTTGACCCGTTGGTCGAGTTGGCTCTGCATGATCACGTCGTTATCGACGATGGCCACAACCTTGTCCAGCGGTTGGACCGCAGCGTGTGCCGAAGCGGTCCCCAGGAACAGTGCGCCCAGTACTAGCGGGCGCAGACAATCAGAAAGCTTGGTCTTCACGTTCACGATAACCTTCAATGCCTTTGTCGAGGAAGCTCTCTACCTTGGCGCCGGTCAGGCCGCCGAGTCCTTTAAGGACGATCTGGAAGAAGAGCCCGTGGTCACCCTTTTCGTTCAGCGGGGCGATCTGGCTGTATTCGTCGTTGGAAACCCAGTAACGGTTGATGACGCGCAGTTTCCAGCAGCAGTTGTCGTACTCGAAACCACCGAAGGCTTCCAGGGTACGGTTGCGGGCATAGTCATACTGCCAGCGGGTGATCAGGTTCCACTGCGGAATGATCGGCCACATCATCGAGAAATCGTGTTGCTGGATTTTGTAGTAATCCTTGATGAAGTTCGGCTGCCCCTCGGTGCCGTAGTCGCCACCAAACTGCCATTTGCCGGTCAGCTGGTTGTAGACCACTTGGTCGTTGCGGTAGCGGTAACCGACGTTGATGATCTTGTTCGGGTTGTCTTCCGGCTGATAGTGGAACATCGCGCTGCCGGAGCGAGGGGTGTGGCTCTCGGTGTCCCAGTTGTAGTCGGCAGTGGCGCGCCAGTCACGGTTGAAACGGAACTCGTATTCCAACGCGATTGGCGAAACTTTCGAATGAGCGTCGTCACGTGTATTGGCATCGATGCCAGGCAGTTGAACTTCGCGATCCTTGAAGTAAACGGCCTGACCGATGGATGCACGCTGGCGTTCAAAGCCGTTGTCTTGAATCCAACGGCTGGTCAAGCCAAACGACAGTTTGTTTTCGTCGCCTATACGGTCCGAGCCGGAGAAGCGGTTGTCCCGGAACAGCGATGAGTAGCTGAACACGCTCTCGCTGGTATCAAATACCGGGATGTCTTTCTGATCCTTCTCTGGAACGTAGAGATAGAACATGCGCGGTTCAAGGGTCTGACGATAGTTTTCGCCGAACCATTGAGTGTTGCGGTCGAAGTAGAGGCCGCTGTCGATGCTGGCGATTGGAACAGCGCGATCCTGTGAGCTGCTGAAACTCTCACCCAGCGCCGAGGCGCCACCTCTATTGGTCACCAGGTCAGCCTTGCCAGTGTTGTCCAGGTCAAGGTCGTACTTGGTGTAAACGTACTTGAGCTTCGGCGTGATGTACCCGTAGCTCGCAGTCATCGGCAGGGAAATGCTGGGTGCCAGGTTCAGACGCGTACCGTTGGCACGGTTTAAACCAAATACGTTGGTATCCAGCCGAGGTGTACCTGTAATTCCCGTCACTGGATCAAACGGCCCACCGTCTTTATCCGTGTAGTTACCGGTTTGAAGATCCCGATCGAACCTTACAGCCTCGGTCTCATAGGCAAAGTCCACGCCGCCTGGATGGTAAGGCAACGTACCATTGAAGGTCAGCTGCGGCAGCCGGTCATACGGGGTGATCTGCGAAACGGTCGCCAGTTGATAAGACTGGAGATTCAAGCGCGCCTGATAGGAATCGCCGCGATAAGTCACGGAACCCTGTTGGTTTACGAAGTCCTGCGCCTGAATACCTTCCTGGTAGGTTTTCAGGTCCTGGAAGAAGTAAGGGTCGCTGATCTTGGTGTAGTCGACCTGGGTCGTCAGACGCGAATCCAGCCCGCCCTTATGCTGCCAGTTGAGCATGTAGCGGGTGCTTTCGTAGTCGGTCTGCTTTTTCCGCTCGTCGCTGTCATCGTTCAGGTACGCGCCGCCGAACTGACCTTCGCTGGACTTGGTGAGGTAGCGGAATTCGCCTTCCACCATCATGCCGCGCTTGGTCATGTACTGCGGATACAACGTGGCATCGTAGTTCGGTGCCAGGTTGAAGTAGTACGGCGTAACCAGGGTAAAGCCGGTTTCGCTGCCGGTGCTGAAGCTTGGCGGCAGGAAGCCGGATTGACGACGGTCGTCGATCGGGAAGTAGATATACGGGGTGTACAGGATCGGAATGTTCTTGACCCGCAACGTCGCGTTGGTCGCCGTACCGAAACCGGTGGCCGGGTTCAACGTGATGTTGTTGCCTTTGAGCTGCCAGGCGTTGCTGTCCGGCTCGCAGGTGGTGTACGTACCGTCCTTGAGACGGATGATCGCGTTCTCGGCACGCTTGGCGTACAGCGCGTTACCGCGGATACGCGATTTGTGCAGCACGTATTCGGCGTTGTCGATCTGGGCGGCACCGGTGTCGAGCTGGACCTGGGCATGGTCGCCCACGATCAGGGCGCCGTTGTCGCGCAGACGCACGTTGCCGTTCAGCTCGCCACGGTTCTCGGCCTGATACAGGCTGGCTTCCTGAGCCTCCAGCTGCATGCTGCCCTGACGCATGACAACGTCACCGGCCAGGGTCGCGACCTGTTGTTCCTGCTCATAACGCGAGGCCTTGGCACCGATGAAGGTCGGCGCATCGCTCTTGTTCGTCTTGTCGTTCATGCCAGGACGAACCGGTTCGATGTACGCGCCGGAGCAATAAGGACCGGTTTCAGCCAGTTGGGCTGCGGTCAGCTTCTCGCGAGGCACCCAGTCTAGGTGGCTGTAGTCGGCGCTGCGCGAACGCAGGCCACGGCCCTTGGCTTCGGTGACCAGAGCGGTCTTCGGTTCGGCCTCGGCGCTGCCGTCAGCATTGGCTTGCGCCGTGCTGCCGGCCGAGCTGACGGCTGCGCCGTCATGCACCGGGCGTGGTGGCAACGGGGCTGCGGCGGTTTTCGGCGCGCAATCCCAGGCACCCGAAGCAGAGACTGAGCAGTCATACTGTTCCGCGGCGACCACGAATGAGGTGGCGAAAGGTTGCATGGCCAGCAGACTGCCGGTTACCAGCAACGGAAATTTTCTACGAAACGCGGGGGATTTCAATGCCATCTTATTAGTCCGGGCTTCCTGCGTGCCATCTGCCCGCGGTGTGGGCCGCACGCCTCTCGATGGTCTGAAAAAGATGCGTGATAATAAAGCATGACCCGCTTGACGGCTAGCGCCGTCGGAGACCCTTGTAATGCCCGAGCAAGATCTACGTTTACAACAGCTGAAAGTCTGGCTGGATGAGCAGTTGCCGATCCTTTTCAACGCTCAGGACTGGGGCGCCGTACCCCCGGCCACATTGACCGCGGCCAGCAGCGACGCGAGTTTCAGGCGTTACTTCCGGTGGGAAGGCGGTGGGCAAAGTTTCGTCGTAATGGACGCGCCACCCCCCCAGGAAAACTGCAAACCTTTCGTCGATATCGCTGATTTGCTGGCGAAATCAGGAATAAATGTGCCAAAAATTTATGCAGAAGATTTGCCGCGCGGCTTTCTTTTGCTTAATGACCTGGGCAAAAAAACCTATCTGGACGTGATTGACGAGCAAAACGCCGATCCATTGTTCGCCGATGCCATCGACGCATTGCTGGCTTTTCAGCAATTGCCGATGGACGCGCCGCTGCCCAGCTATGACGTCGCCTTGTTGCGCCGCGAGCTGGAACTGTTTCCGGAATGGTACGTTCGCCGGCACTTGGGTATCGAGTTGGATACCCAGCAGCAGGCCTTGTGGCAGCGCGTCAGCGATCACTTGATCGACAGCGCCCTGGCCCAGCCTAAAGTGCTGGTGCATCGCGACTATATGCCGCGCAACCTGATGATCAGCGAACCGAACCCCGGTGTGCTGGATTTCCAGGACGCCGTCTACGGCCCGGTCACCTACGACATCACGTGCCTGTTCAAGGATGCGTTCCTCAGCTGGCCGAAAGCGCGCGTACGCGCGTGGCAACGGGGCTATTGGGAGCGTGCCGGGCAGTTGGGCATTCCGGTACAGGCCGATTTCGAAGAATTCCAGCGTGCCAGTGACTTGATGGGCGTGCAGCGTCACCTCAAGGTGATCGGTATCTTCGCGCGTATCTGCCATCGCGACGGCAAGCCACGCTACCTGGCGGACGTGCCGCGCTTCTTTGCTTATATAGAAGCGGTGCTGGCAGACCGTCCTGAGCTGGCCGAGTTGGGCGAACTGCTTGCCAGCCTGCGCCAACCTGTCGAGGCGAGCGTATGAAAGCCATGATCCTGGCGGCCGGCAAGGGTGAGCGCATGCGCCCGTTGACCTTGCACACGCCCAAACCCCTGGTGCAGGCGGGCGGCAAGCGGCTGATCGAGTATCACCTTGAGGCGCTGGCCAAGGCCGGCTTCAGCGAAATCGTGATCAACCATGCGTGGCTCGGCCAGCAGATCGAAAGCTACTTGGGTGACGGTGCGCAGTTTGGCCTGCGCATCCAGTATTCGGCCGAAGGCGAGCCGCTGGAAACGGGCGGCGGGATTTTCCAGGCATTGCCGTTGCTGGGTGACGAGCCCTTCCTGGTGGTCAATGGCGATATCTGGACCGACTACGACTTCACCCAATTGCGCCGGCCACTTCAGGGGCTGGCGCATCTGGTGATGGTGGATAACCCGGCGCATCACCCCTCCGGCGGCGATTTCTACCTGGATCAAGGGTTGCTTCATGATGCGGCGCCCGGTGCCGATAACCTGACCTTCAGTGGCATTTCAGTGCTCGACCCTCAATTGTTCGCGGGTTGCAGTGCCGGTGCCTTCAAGCTGGCGCCGCTGCTGCGCACGGCCATGGCCAACGGTCTGGTAACGGGGGAACACATGACGGGACGCTGGATTGATGTCGGCACGCTGGAGCGTCTGGCGCAGGTTGAAACCTTGCTGACTGCGGGGCAATAAGATGTTGTGGCCAGGGACACTGATCGGTGCCGGGGCTGGCTTTGCCATTGCCAGTATTCCGGGGGCCTTGTTGGGGGCATTGCTGGGGCAGGCGCTGGATCGCCGCCTTCAGCTGCAAAGTTGGGCGCAACTGCGCGAGCGGCTGGGCGGGCGCCCGGCGTTGCGCAATGACGAACTGCTGTTCGTGCTGTTGGGGCGCCTGGCCAAGAGCAATGGCCGCGTGGTGGATGGGCATATCCAGCAGGCGCGCCAGGAGATGCGTGCGCTGGACATGACCGAGTCGGCCCAGCGCCGGGCGATTACCGCGTTCAATCGAGGCAAGTCCGGTTCCGACCGAGTGCGCAATTACCTGCGCGTGCTCAAGGCCCAGCCCCATGCCGCAGAGGGTTTACTGCGCGCCTGTTGGCGCATGGCCTGGGCGGACGGCAAGGTGGATAACGCCGAGCGCGACTTGATCGACCTGTGGGGCAAATGGCTCGGCTGGACGCCGCAACAGCTGCAGGCGCTGGCTGCCGATTACGTGCAGGAGCGCAAGCCGTTGGCCAATCGTGCGGGCGCCTATCAGGACGCGATGCGAATTTTGGGAGTCACGTCCACCAGCGAACCGAGTGTGATCAAACGCGCCTATCGCCGCCTGCTCAGTCGCCACCACCCGGACAAGATTGCCGGCACTGGCGCCAGCGCCGCACAGGTGCGCGAAGCGACCGAGCGAACCCGTGAGCTGCATAACGCTTATGCGTTGATTCGCGAGCGCCGGGATTTTCGCTAACCAGTACAAATCCCGAGTTGCCAACTCCATTCGTGTGGGCGCTGGCTTGCCGGCGATAGCGGTGTGTCAGCTAAACAGTTGTCACCTACAGCCCGCTATCGCAGGCAAGCCAGTTTCCACAGTTGATTGGGTTATCAGATCAAGGTTACTCAGCAGCAGTCTGAGGGCTCAACCACCCGCGAACCCGCCGATACAACTGTTCCTGCTCAGCCGAACTGTTGCCGGGCAAGGTCTTGAGTGACACCTGTTTATAGCCGGCATTCTTCCCACGCTTGGCGGCCTGGATGCGGGCCAGTGCGTTTTTACGCTCCTGAGCGCCGTCCTGGTAAAAAACATCCGCCGTTGGCACTTTCAACGCCGGGGCCAATTGTTGCAGGTCTGGCTGCCTGGCCGCCGGCGTCTTGCCTGCCACCATCACCAGCTTTTGCACCTGGGACGGTTGTTTCTCGCTCAGGTAACGCGCCGCCCACCAGGCGCCCGTGCCGTGGCCGAGCAGCACCACGCTGCGTGCGCTCTGGGTCTGGGCAAAGGCGACGGAGGCATCGATGCGGTCGAAGATGCGTTTGGCGTCGGTCTTGTCTTGTTCATCGGCGCCCGGCACTACCGCAGGGTCGGTGCCTTCGGCTTCGGCGCTGGCGGCTTGCTCGATGGGTTTGGCCGCGGTGCTGCCGTCTTTGCTGCTGGTATCGACGGCGGCCTTGGGCGATTCCAGGACGCGTGGCGGCAAGGTGTCGACGTTCACGTCCGGCAGCGACAGGCTCAGCGTGGCCCAGTTGGCGTCGGGTAATTTGCGCCGCAACGGTGCGATTGCTTGCGGCCAGTCAGCGCTTTCCCCGGCGCCCGGCACGATAATCACCACGCCTTCGGGCTCGGCGCTGTTGGCCGGCTTCCACAGGGCCAGGAATGAATCGCTGCCGGCCTGCAATTGTTGCTGTTCCTGTTGCGGAACCTGACGCTCCAGGGCACTGGCTTCTTCTTGGCTGCGCTCGGGCAGGGGTTGGCGTTCAGCCGGTTTTTCGGCGGCGGGTGCAGGCGCGTCGGCGGCCTGCACAGAAAAGGCGCTGGTAAATAGCAGCGACAGGCACAATGCTGGCAGTGCCGAACGGTGGATAAAGGGCATCGTTAATTCCCGGCCAGAAGTGATTCCAGCAGCCTAATGGGTTGGTCAGTATTTGTCAGTGATGTGAGACGTGGATCATGGGTTTTCGCTGTCTGCTGGTTATCGGCGGTTTGTGCTTTGCCTTGATGGCGAAGGCTGCGCCCGCGCCTGCCATACCGCAGGCGCCGCTCAATGCGCAGCAGCGTGAGTGGCTGGCCCAGCATCCGGAGCTGCGCGTGGGCCTGGTATTGCAGGCGCCGTACGCGCAATACGATCGGCGCCTGCAGCGCTTGTCCGGGGCCAATGTCGAGCTGATGCAATGGTTGGCCAAGGCGCTGAACACCGAGCTGACCTGGCGCAACTTCCCCAGCCAAGAGCAATTGGACGCTGCTGTGCGCGACGGCGAGGTGGATATCGCCCCCGGCCTGCAGCAAACACCGGCCGGCTTGCGCCTGTGGTTATTCAGCGACCCTTATATGCGCGTGCCCCAGCATATCGTCGGCATCCGCGAAGGCGGCGGCGCGGTAGAGCTGGAAAAACTCGACGAGCTTTCTCGCGTTGCCGTACGCATGCCCAGCACGGTGGCCGATTACCTGCGCAGCAACTATCCCAACCTCAACCTGCAAGGCGTGCCCATGGAGCGCCAGGCCCTGCAATTGCTGGTGAGCCAGCAGGCGCGTTATGCCGTGGTGGATGAGGCGCAATTGAGCCGCTTGTCCGGTGAGGCCGAGTTTGCCGGGCTGACGGTGGTCGGCGACATCGGCCTGCCGCAATTACTGCGCGTGGCCACCCGCCGCGAATGGCCGGAGCTTGCGGGCATCATGCAAAGCGCGTTGCGCGCGATACCGGCCCGCGACCTCGACCAATTGCACAGCCGCTGGCTGCAACCTAAATACCCGCAACTGACACAATCGCCGGGCCTGTGGCAAAACCTCAGTCTGCTCTTGGCGATGTTCTTGCTCGCCAGCCTCGTAGTGGTGTTCTGGCAACGCCGTCACCAGCGCGTGCTCGAACATCACCTGCTGGCTGCCCGTGAAGAAAGTGCCGCACGCGCTGCCGGCGCCGAGGCCTTGCGCCTGACGCAGTTCTCCATCGATCAAAGCACCGTCGGCATCCTGTGGGTCAATTGGGACAGCCATGTGCGTTACGCCAACCGCGCCGCCGAAACCATGCTGGGCTATGGGCCGGGCGCGCTGATCGAGCGACCGCTGATCGATTTCGACCCGACCCTGAACATGGACCGCTGGCTCAATGTGTGGAAGCGCGCGCGTGCCAGCGAGGAAGGCCCGCAAACCTTCGCGACCGATTGCGTGCGCGCCGACGGCAGCATCCTGCCGGCCGACGTGTCGTTGAGTTTCCTGCGCTTTGCCGATGCCGAATACCTGGTGGTCTACCTGAATGACGTCACCGAGCGCCGCCGTTATGTGGCCGCCTTGCAGCAAAGCGAAACACAACTGCGCGAGCTGTCGGCCCACTTGGAAACCGTGCGCGAAGAAGAAAAGGCGCGTATCGCCCGTGAGGTGCACGACGAACTCGGGCAGATGCTCACGGTACTCAAGCTGGAAACCTCGATGTGCGAGCTGGCCTATGCCCAACTGGACCCAGGCCTGAACGAGCGCTTGAACAGCATGAAGCGCCTGATCGCGCAGTTGTTCCAGCTCGTACGCGATGTGGCGACCGCGCTGCGCCCGCCGATTCTTGACGCCGGCATCGCTTCGGCCATCGAATGGCAAGCCCGGCGCTTCGAGGCCCGCACCCACATTCCCTGCCTGGTACAAGTCCCGGAAAACCTGCCGGCCCTGAGCGATGCCAAGGCCATCGGCCTGTTCCGCATCCTGCAGGAGGCGCTGACCAATGTGATGCGCCATGCCCAGGCGCATACTGTCGAGCTGACCTTGAGCGTGGAGGGCGCCGACCTGCGGTTGACCATCAGCGATGACGGCGTCGGGTTCGTCGAAACCCAAGGCCGGCCGGTCTCCTTTGGCGTCGTCGGCATGCGCGAGCGCGTGCTGATGATGGGCGGGCAACTGAGCCTGCACAGCGAACCGGGGGAGGGCACCACCTTGAGTGTCACGGTGCCGTTGGATGCATAACCACAAGAGGAAGCCCCTGTGATTCGCGTATTGGTAGCCGAAGACCACACCATCGTCCGTGAAGGCATCAAGCAATTGATCGGCCTGGCCAAAGACCTGCTGGTGGTCGGCGAGGCCAGCAATGGCGAGCAATTGCTGGAGACCTTGCGCCATGTCGCGTGCGAGGTGGTGTTGCTGGATATCTCGATGCCTGGCGTGAATGGCCTGGAAGCGATTGCGCGCATCCGCGCGCTGCACAATCCGCCGGCGATTCTGGTGCTGTCGATGCACGATGAAGCGCAGATGGCCGCCCGCGCCTTGAAAGTCGGCGCGGCGGGGTACGCCACCAAGGACAGTGATCCGGCGCTGCTGCTGACGGCGATTCGCAAAGTCGCGGCGGGCGGGCGTTACATCGACCCGGACCTGGCCGACCGTATGGTCTTTGAGGTCGGCCTCACCGATGCGCGGCCGCTGCATTCGCTGCTGTCGGAGCGTGAATTCTCGGTGTTCGAGCGCCTGGCCCAGGGCGCTAACGTCAATGACATCGCCCAGCAGTTGGCGCTGAGCAGCAAGACCATCAGCACCCACAAGGCGCGGTTGATGCAAAAGCTCAACATCACCTCATTGGCTGAGTTGGTGAAGTACGCCATGGAACACAAACTGTTGTGACCCATGATGATTTCCACGCGCAGCGTGAGAATGATCGGTGGCAGGCGGCATGCCCAATAACGACACCGCGAAAATACCGCCGCGCCCATTCTTGCCGCTTGTAGCCAGCCCCTTGTAGCGGCCCTGTCCCATCCCCGCCATCGGTGTAGGGCAATCCCTACCCCGAACCTTCCATCCTGCTGATGTAAATCTCTCCTGGCCCCCGATTTCCGGGGCCTCGCGCCTGGACTACGCTTGTGCCACAGCCGTCCAAAACAAAAGGTGTGGGTATGAGCGAGGTGGATTCAAATGATGTGCTGGTCAGCTTTCGTGGCGTGCAGAAGAGCTACGACGGCGAGAACCTGATCGTCAAAGACCTCAACCTGGAGATTCGCAAGGGCGAGTTCCTCACCCTGCTCGGGCCGTCTGGTTCAGGCAAGACCACCAGCCTGATGATGCTCGCCGGTTTCGAGACCCCGACTGCAGGGGAAATCCTGCTGGCCGGGCGCTCCATCAACAACGTGCCGCCGCACAAACGCGACATCGGCATGGTGTTCCAGAACTACGCGCTGTTCCCGCACATGACCGTCGCCGAGAACCTGGCCTTCCCGCTGTCGGTGCGCGGCTTGAGCAAGACCGACGTCAGCGAGCGGGTCAAACGGGTGCTGAGCATGGTTCAGCTCGATGCCTTCGCCCAGCGTTACCCGGCGCAACTCTCCGGCGGCCAGCAACAGCGCGTGGCCTTGGCGCGAGCGCTGGTGTTCGAACCTCAACTGGTGCTGATGGACGAACCCCTCGGCGCCCTCGACAAGCAACTGCGCGAACACATGCAGATGGAGATCAAGCACCTGCACCAGCGCCTGGGCGTCACCGTGGTGTACGTGACCCACGACCAGGGCGAAGCGCTGACCATGTCCGACCGCGTGGCGGTGTTCCACCAGGGCGAGATCCAGCAGATTGCCGCGCCGCGCACCTTGTACGAAGAACCGAAAAACACCTTTGTGGCCAACTTTATCGGCGAGAACAACCGCCTCAATGGCCGCCTGCACAGCCACACAGGCGAGCGTTGCGTGGTGGAGCTGGCGCGCGGTGAAAAGGTCGAGGCGCTGGCGGTGAATGTCGGCCAGCTCGGCGGGCCGGTGACGTTGTCGGTGCGCCCGGAGCGCGTCAGCCTCAATGGCTCCAGCGAATCCTGCGTGAACCGCTTCTCCGGGCGCGTGGCCGAGTTCATCTACCTGGGCGACCACGTGCGTGTGCGCCTGGAAGTCTGCGGCAAGACCGATTTTTTTGTGAAACAACCTATTGCCGAGCTGGACCCAGCCCTGGCGGTCGGCGACGTGGTACCGATTGGCTGGCAAGTCGAGCACGTTCGCGCACTCGACCCACTTCTAGAGGCGAATTGATCGCCCCATGGCTTCACCAACCCTGCACGTGGAGAGAACAACAATGTTGAGATCCCTTAAATATTCCGCCCTGGTCATCGGCTTGATGGGCGCGACACAGGCCATGGCAGGCCCGGACCTGACGGTCGTGTCCTTTGGCGGCGCGAACAAGGCGGCCCAGGTCAAAGCCTTCTACGCACCGTGGGAAAGCGCGGGCAACGGCAAGATCGTCGCCGGTGAGTACAACGGTGAAATGGCCAAGGTCAAAGCCATGGTCGACACCAAGAGCGTGTCCTGGGACCTGGTGGAAGTGGAATCGCCGGAACTGTCGCGTGGCTGCGACGAAGACATGTTCGAGCCCCTCGACCCGAAGCTGTTCGGCAATAGCGCGGACTACGTGAAGGGCGCGATCCAGCCGTGCGGTGTGGGCTTCTTTGTGTGGTCCACCGTGCTGGCCTACAACGCCGACAAACTGGCCACTGCACCGACCAGCTGGGCGGATTTCTGGGATACCAAGAAATTCCCGGGCAAGCGCGGCCTGCGCAAGGGCGCCAAGTACACCCTGGAATTCGCCTTGATGGCTGATGGCGTGGCGCCGAAGGACGTGTACAAAGTGCTGGCCGGCAAAGATGGCCAGGACCGCGCGTTCAAAAAGCTCGACGAGCTCAAGCCGTCGATCCAGTGGTGGGAGGCCGGCGCACAACCGCCGCAGTACCTCGCCTCGGGTGACGTGGTGATGAGCTCGGCCTACAACGGCCGCATTGCTGCCGTGCAAAAAGAAAGCAACCTGAAAGTGGTGTGGAACGGCGGCATCTACGACTTCGATGCCTGGGCCATTCCCAAGGGGCTGGCCAAGGACCGTGCCGAAGCGGCGAAGAAGTTCATCGCTTTCTCGGTACAGCCGCAGCAGCAGAAGACCTACTCGGAAAACATCGCCTACGGCCCGGCCAACACCCAGGCCGTGCCGTTGCTGGCCAAGGATGTGCTCAAAGACATGCCGACCACGCCGGAGAACATTGCCAACCAGGTGCAGATCGACGTGAGCTTCTGGGCGGATAACGGCGAGCAGTTGGAGCAGCGCTTCAATTCGTGGGCGGCCAAGTAACCAGCAACACCGCTAAATCCTTGTGGGAACCGGTAAGTGTGGGAGCGGGCTTGCTCGCGAATGCAGTGTGACAGTCAACACTTGAGGCGACTGATCCACCGCATTCGCGAGCAAGCCCGCTCCCACACAAGCCCGTTCCCATGTGAGATTCGCTGTGTTGGGCAGAGTGCTTTCATTTCAAGTTCCGGAGTTTGCCATGGTTATCGCCATTCCCAGCCCCACCCTCAAGCAGCGCCTGGCGCGTGCCGAGCGGCTCAACCGCTGGAAGGCCCAGGCCTTGATTGCGCCGCTGGTGCTGTTTTTGCTGCTGGTGTTTCTGGTGCCGATTGTTGCGCTGCTCTACAAGAGCGTCGGCAACCCGGAAGTGGTAGGCGGTTTGCCGCGTACCGTGGTGGCGGTCAAGACCTGGGACGGTCGTGGTCTGCCGGGTGAGCCGGTCTACCAGGCGCTCAGCGAAGACCTGGGCGAAGCGCGCAAAAACCAGACCTTGGGCGATCTGTCCAAACGCTTGAACATGGAACTGGCCGGCTACCGTAGCCTGCTGACCAAAACCGCGCGGGCGCTGCCTTTTACCGAAGCGCCTGGCTCTTATAAAGAAGCGCTGGAAGGCCTCGACGAACGCTGGGGCGATCCGGCGTACTGGCAGGCGATCCGGCGCAACACCAGCAGCCTTACGCCGTACTACCTGCTGGCGGCGGTCGATCACCGCATTGACGACCTCGGCGAAGTGGCCCCGGCCACGCCTGATCAGGCGATCTACCTGGACATCTTTGCCCGCACGTTCTGGATGGGCCTGGTGATCACCTTTGTCTGCCTGCTGCTGGCGTATCCATTGGCCTACCTGCTGGCCAACCTGCCGGCTCGTAAAAGCAACCTGCTGATGATCCTGGTGCTGTTGCCGTTCTGGACCTCGATTCTGGTGCGGGTGGCGGCGTGGATCGTGTTGCTGCAGTCCGGCGGGCTGATCAACAGCGCACTCATGGGCATGGGCCTGATCGATCAGCCTTTGGAGTTGGTGTTCAACCGCACCGGGGTGTACATCTCGATGGTGCACATCCTGTTGCCGTTCATGATTCTGCCGATCTACAGCGTGATGAAAGGCATCTCGCCCACCTACATGCGCGCGGCGATTTCTCTGGGTTGCCACCCGTTCGCCAGCTTCTGGCGCGTGTACTTCCCGCAGACCTACGCCGGGGTGGGCGCCGGTTGCCTGCTGGTGTTCATCCTGGCGATTGGTTACTACATCACCCCGGCGCTGCTCGGCAGCCCGAACGACCAGATGGTCAGCTACTTCGTCGCGTTCTACACCAACACCAGCATCAACTGGGGCATGGCCACGGCCTTGGGCGGTTTGTTGCTGCTGGCGACTGTGGTGCTGTACCTGATCTATAACCGGTTGGTGGGCGCCAGTCGCCTGCGCCTGAGCTGAGGAGACCTTGCGATGCTGAGCCCTTATATGTCACCGGTGGAGCGGGTGTGGTTCTACAGCTTGCGGATCCTGTGCGGCTTGATCCTGCTGTTTCTGATTTTGCCGGTGTTGGTGATTATCCCGCTGTCGTTCAACAGCGGCAGTTTCCTGGTGTACCCGCTGCAAGGCTTCTCGCTGCACTGGTATCAGGATTTCTTCGCCTCGGCCGAATGGATGCGCGCGCTGAAGAACAGCATCATCGTCGCCCCGGCCGCCACGGTGCTGGCCATGGTCTTCGGCACGCTGGCGGCGATTGGCCTGACGCGCGGCAATTTCCCCGGCAAGGCGCTGGTGATGGCCCTGGTGATTTCGCCGATGGTGGTGCCGGTGGTGATCATCGGTGTGGCCAGTTACTTGTTCTTTGCGCCGTTGGGGCTGGGCAACAGCTTCTTCTCGTTGATTGTGGTGCACGCGGTGCTGGGCGTGCCGTTTGTGATCATTACCGTGTCGGCGACGTTGCAGGGCTTCAACCATAACCTGGTGCGGGCGGCGGCCAGCCTGGGCGCTTCGCCGCTGACCGCGTTCCGCCGGGTCACCTTGCCGCTGATCGCGCCGGGGGTTATTTCCGGGGCGCTGTTTGCCTTTTCCACCTCGTTTGACGAGGTCGTAGTGACGCTGTTTCTTGCCGGCCCTGAGCAAGCGACCTTGCCGCGGCAGATGTTCAGCGGCATCCGCGAAAACCTCAGCCCGACGATTGCTGCAGCGGCCACGCTGTTGATTGCCTTCTCGGTGCTGCTGTTGCTGACGCTTGAATGGCTGCGCGGCCGTAGCGAAAAACTGCGTACCGCCCAGGTCTAAAGCCCAGAGGAGATCAAAATGTGGGAGCGGGCTTGCTCGCGAATGCGGTCGATCAGTAACACATACACTGACTGACCTACCGCATTCGCGAGCAAGCCCGCTCCCACATTGGTTATGTGTTGAGTCGGGAATAACCATTCAGACCCTGAATGCTAGGCAACCCAAAATACCCAGCTACTCTTGTGCCAGCCCATCATTAATAAGAGGCCGCGCACATGAGTACTTCCTCATTCAAGATCGCCCACAAACTGCTGACCGGCGCTGGCGCCATCGAACAGCTGGCCTTTGAGCTCACGCGCCTGGATGTGGATAACCCGCTGATTGTCACCGACGCCGCGCTGGTCAAGTCCGGCACCGTGGCGCTGGCGCTCGAACACGTGGGCGAGCGTACCTATGAAATTTTCGACCGCGTGCTGCCCGACCCGGAAATCGCCATCGTCGAAGACTGCATGCGCGTGTACCGCGAAGGCGGGCATGACGGCTTGATCGGCGTGGGCGGTGGCAGTGCCATCGACATTGCCAAGAGCGTCGCGGCCTATGCCGGTTATCACGGCGCGCTGGCGGATTTGTTCGGCGTCGACCAGGTGCCGCGCAAAGGCCCGCCGCTGATTGCCATCCCGACCACGGCCGGCACCGGCTCGGAGGTGACCAATGTGGCGATCCTCTCCGACAAGGCGGCACAGTTGAAAAAGGGCATCGTCAGCGATTACTTGCTGCCGGATGTCGCGCTGATCAGCCCGCAAATGACCCTCACGTGCCCGCGCAGTGTCACCGCCGCCAGTGGCGTGGATGCGTTGGTGCATGCCATCGAATCCTACCTGTCGCTGAATGCCTCGCCGATCACCGACGCCCTGGCGATTGGCGCGATCAAGCTGATCGCCAACGCGCTGCCCAAAGCCTACGCCAACCCGGCCAATCTGCAGGCCCGCGACGACATGGCCACCGCCAGCCTGATGGCCGGCATGGCCTTCGGCAATGCCGGGGTCGGCGCCGTGCACGCCCTGGCGTACCCGCTGGGCGGGCGTTTCAATATCGCCCACGGCGTGAGCAACGCGCTGTTGCTGCCCTATGTGATGCACTGGAACAAATTGGCGTGTGTGGAGCGCATGCAGGACATTGCCCAGGCCATGGGCGTGAATGTCAGCAGCTTGAGTGTCAACGATGCCGCCGACCAGGCCGTCGAGGCAATGACGCGACTGTGCGCTGCAGTGGAGATCCCGGCAGGCCTGCGCAGCTTCGGGGTTCCCGAGGACGCGATCCCTGCCATGGCCACGGAAGCAGCGGGCATTGAACGCTTGATGCGCAACAACCCGCGCAAGCTCAGCGCGGCGGATATCGAGAAAATCTACCGAGCGGCTTACTAACCGTTGAGTTAGGTCACGGTGCGCGCAGCAAAGCATGAGGTATACAATGCGCGCCATCGTGATTTAGCTCAAAAAAGGTGCGTCATGCAGCCCTTCGTTATCGCTCCATCGATTCTCTCCGCCGATTTCGCCCGCCTGGGTGAAGAAGTGGACAAGGTGTTGGCCGCCGGCGCCGACTTCGTGCACTTCGATGTCATGGACAATCACTACGTGCCCAACCTGACCATCGGCCCGATGGTCTGCGCGGCGCTGCGCAAGTACGGCATCACCGCGCCAATCGATGCGCACCTGATGGTCAGCCCGGTGGACCGCATTGTCGGTGACTTCATCGAGGCCGGCGCGACTTACATCACCTTCCACCCGGAAGCCACGCTGCATGTCGATCGCACCCTGCAACTGATCCGCGAAGGCGGCTGCAAGGCAGGCCTGGTGTTCAACCCGGCCACTCCGCTGAGCGTGCTCGAGTACGTGATGGACAAGGTCGACATGGTCTTGCTGATGAGCGTCAACCCAGGCTTTGGCGGGCAGAAATTCATTCCCGGCACCCTGAACAAACTGCGTGAAGCCCGCGCGCTGATCGATGCGTCGGGCCGTGACATCCGCCTGGAAATCGACGGTGGGGTCAACGTCAACAATATCCGTGAAATCGCTGCCGCCGGCGCCGACACCTTTGTGGCCGGTTCGGCGATCTTCAATGCGCCGGACTACCAGGCCGTCATCGACACGATGCGTGCCGAACTGGCGCTGGCGCGTCCATGAGCGGCTTTGAGCAGCTGTTCCCCGGCAAGCTGCCACGGCTGGTGATGTTCGATCTGGACGGTACCTTGATCGACTCGGTGCCGGACCTGGCAGCGGCGGTGGACCAGATGCTGCTCAAGCTGGGGCGCAAGCCTGCAGGGATCGAGTCGGTACGCATGTGGGTCGGCAACGGCGCGCAGATGCTGGTGCGCCGGGCCTTGGCCAACAACATCGATGCCGAAGGTGTCGATGATGTGGAGGCTGAGCACGCCCTGGAATTGTTCAACGCGGCCTATGAAAACGGCCACGAGCTGAGTGTGGTTTACCCCGGCGTACGCGACACGCTCAAGTGGCTGCACAAGCAGGGCGTGGAAATGGCCCTGATCACCAACAAACCGGAGCGTTTTGTCGCGCCGTTGTTGGATCACATGAAGATCGGCCGTTACTTCCGCTGGATCATCGGTGGCGATACGTTGCCGCAGAAGAAACCCGACCCGGCGGCGCTGTTCTTCGTGATGAAAATGGCCAATATCCCGGCCTCCCAGTCGTTGTTTGTCGGTGACTCGCGCAGTGATGTGCTGGCCGCCAAAGCTGCGGGCGTGCAGTGTGTGGCGCTCAGTTACGGCTATAACCATGGCCGACCGATTGCCGAAGAAGCGCCGGCGCTGGTGATTGATGACCTGCGTCTGTTAATCCCCGGTTGCTTGGGAGCGGGCGCTGAGATAACGTTGCCCGACATCGAATCAACCCCTTCTGGAAACCCCATCGTGGTGGTCACTCGCAAACTCTGGATGAAAGTCATCAAGGCCCTGGCCCGCTGGCGTTGGCGCGCCTGACTGATCCTGGCCGCGCTGCGGCACGTTTGCACACCTGACCGTTTGACCCTCAAGCCACGAGGCACCTCATGATCCGCGAAGAATTCCTGCGTTTGGCCGCTGCCGGCTATAACCGTATCCCGTTGGCCTGCGAAACCCTGGCCGACTTCGATACGCCGCTGTCGATCTACCTGAAACTGGCCGACGAGCCCAACTCCTACCTGCTGGAATCGGTACAAGGCGGGGAGAAGTGGGGCCGTTACTCGATCATCGGCCTGCCGTGCCGCACGGTGCTGCGGGTGCACGACCATCATGTGAGCATCACGCTCGATGGCGTCGAGATCGAAAGCCACGACGTTGAAGACCCGCTGGCCTTCGTCGAAGCCTTCAAGGCGCGCTACAACGTGCCGACCATCGCCGGCCTGCCACGCTTCAACGGCGGCCTGGTGGGCTACTTCGGCTACGACTGCGTGCGCTACGTGGAAAAACGCCTGGGCAAATGCCCGAACCCGGACCCGCTGGGCGTGCCGGACATTCTGCTGATGGTCTCCGACGCGGTGGTGGTGTTCGACAACCTCGCCGGCAAAATGCACGCGATTGTGCTGGCGGATCCTTCCCAGGCCGATGCCTTCGAGCAAGGCCAGGCCAGCCTTGAAGCCTTGCTGGAAAAACTGCGCCAGCCGATCACCCCGCGCCGTGGCCTGGACCTCAGCCGTCCACCGGCTGCCGACCCGGTGTTCCGCTCCAGCTTTACTCAGGATGACTATGAGCGCGCGGTGGATACCATCAAGGAATACATCCTCGCCGGTGACTGCATGCAGGTAGTGCCGTCGCAACGCATGTCCATCGACTTCAAGGCCGCACCGATTGACCTGTACCGCGCGCTGCGTTGCTTCAACCCGACGCCGTACATGTACTTTTTCAACTTCGGCGACTTCCACGTGGTGGGCAGTTCGCCGGAAGTGCTGGTGCGCGTCGAAGACAACCTCATCACCGTGCGCCCGATTGCCGGCACACGCCCACGCGGCGCGACCGAAGAGGCCGACCTGGCGCTGGAAGAAGACCTGCTGAGCGACGACAAGGAAATCGCCGAGCACTTGATGCTCATCGATCTGGGCCGCAATGACACCGGCCGCGTCTCGGAAATCGGCTCGGTAAAGCTCACCGAGAAGATGGTCATCGAGCGCTATTCCAACGTGATGCACATTGTCTCCAACGTTACCGGCGAGCTGAAGGAAGGCCTGACCGCCATGGACGCGCTGCGCGCGATTCTGCCAGCGGGCACCTTGTCGGGCGCGCCGAAGATTCGCGCGATGGAGATCATCGACGAACTCGAACCAGTCAAACGTGGTGTGTACGGCGGCGCCGTGGGGTATTTCGCCTGGAACGGCAACATGGACACCGCGATTGCGATTCGTACGGCGGTGATCAAGGACGGTGAGCTGCATGTACAGGCGGGTGGCGGGATTGTGGCCGACTCGGTGCCGGCGCTGGAATGGGAAGAAACCCTGAACAAGCGCCGTGCGATGTTCCGGGCGGTGGCGTTGGCTGAGCAAACCCCGCAGAACTAAAGCCAGATGTAGATCCAACTGTGGGAGCGGGCTTGCTCGCGAAGGCAGAGTGTCAGTCACTGGATGTGTCGCTGATACACCGCCTTCGCGAGCAAGCCCGCTCCCACATTGGTTTTTCGCTGATCTTACAAGCAGTTTAGAAATCCAGACTCACCCCCACACTCACCCCTTGCTGGGTCAAATTGTCATCCTTGCTCACGTTATACGCCGCCCGTAACGCCAGCTCCTGGGTCAGCTTGTGGCTGACGCCCAGACTCAAGCGATCCGAATTGCTGCGTGGCGTGTAGCCGTCCAGCTTGAAATCGATCCCTGGCACGCTGTTGAGCGACATCTTCACTCTCTGCGTGTCGTTTTCGAACTCATGCTCGTGGGCCACTTCGCCAAACACCTGGGTTTGCGGCGTGACGCGATAGCTGCCCTGCAAGCCGACGCCCAGACGCTTGGAGTCGCGTTGTTGATCGTCAAAGGTCAGTGCGGTGGAGCGGCTGTCCTTTTCCGAATAGCCATCGACCTCGACCCGCGCATAGTCGGCGCTGACGAACGGTGACAGGTGCCAGTCGCTGCCGGCGCCGGCAATGTCGTAACCCACGCGGCCGCTGAGGGCCCAGAGCCAGCCGTCGGTGTCGCCTTTTTCGGAGCCTTCGCTGACGCCCAGGGCGAACTTGCGCTTGAGGCTGTCGAAGTCCAGTTTGCCGCCGGTCAACGCCGCGTCCGCCCACCAATGGTTTTGCTGGTATTGGGCGAAAGCGGTGCCCATGTAGCTGTTGAGCTTGTAGTCCGAATCGCTGGCGCCGGCTTCAAGCGTCTGCCGATACAGGCCGGCTGCCACGCCTACGCGCCAGTTTTCGTCGAGCCGGTAGCTGCCCCCGACATTCAGGTTGTAGCCACTGCCGTCGCCGCTGGCCGAGCTGTTTTGATCATCGAAGTTCAGGCGCTGGCCGCCACCGGCCACGATGGCACGCCATTGGCCGACGGCTTGCCACTTGCCGTTGTCCGCCTGCCATTGGTTGCGCAGTTCGTCCTGATGGGCGCGCAACGTGCCTTGGGCCATCTCCGGCAGCAAGGTCAGTTCCCACGGCGCCGCAAGCAGTGAATAGGCGTAGTCGGCGATCAAGCGTTGCCCGGCGATGGTGGGGTGAACCGAGTCGTTGTAGATCAGCTTGGTCGGGTCCGGGCTGGTGCCGCCAATGCCGTAGGTCGGGTTGGCGGTGCAGCTGTTACCGCTGAAACAGGTACCGGTGAGGTTTTGTCCGGTCGCCAGGCCAAAGCGGGCCGGGTTGGCGAAGGCTTCATTGAGCAGCAGCGGAATATTCAACGGGATGATCTGCGCATCGATCTGAGACAGGCGCTGCACCAGTGACTGGTTGAAGAGGTTGCTCAGGGCCGAACTCGACGCCTGCAGCGGCGTGCCGTTGATGGCTGGAGTCAGGCCCAGGTCGGGCAGCATCCACACCATGATGTAGCGCGCGCCGGCCTGTTGCAGCACTTGGGCACTGTCGGCCAGGCGCCCGCCGGCGGCAACAGCCTGGCCTGGGCTGAGGACGCGGCCCTGCAGGAAGTCATTGCCGCCACCGGACAGGAAATACAGCGCATTGGGGTCGGCTCGCCCGCCGTTTGCCGGCAGATAACCCTGGCGACTGCGCAACACCGTACCGCCACCGGGGTTGCCAGGCGGAATCGCCGCGTTGGAGACCGAGGTAATGGAATCCAGGATGTTGTCGGTACGGTAGCCGCCGACTGCCCAGTTGTTGCCGTCGGGCAAGCCTTGCGCCGCGCGAACCGGCGAGGTGGAGGCATTCAGGTCGTTTGGCGCAACACCTAGCCGGGAACCGAGCAAAGTCGACGAAACCAAGCCGTAATCGCCCTGGAAGGTCGGGCCGGTGCGGTTGGTAAAGCGTAGCGTGGCGCCATTGGAGCCATCCGGGAACTGACCGGCATCGGCCAGGCTGTCGCCGAAAACGACCATGGTTGAATACGGTGAGGAGGCTGCGAACGCCTGCGCGCAGGCCAGTGATAAGAGGCAGCCGGCAAGCGGTGCGAAAAACGGAGGTCTGAACATGCAAAATTCCATTTAGTTGTTTTTGTATCGGAAGCGAAACACTAGCAATGTAGTGAGGGTTCTCTGTGAAGAAAACAGTTTTTTCCTATAAAGATTTCGTCGTGTTTACCCCGTATTCGCGGCTCCATATTGCACCGCTGGCGAGGCTACGTTACTGTGCCTGAACGTATGAATGAGACCCTCCCCGTGTTGATCATCAGCAAACTCTTGATGCGAGTAGTCAAGGCACACGCCCGTTGGCGTTGGCGCGCCTGACATTTTTCTCTGCCGGCTTGGCCGGACCTGTACCGATTTGCCTTCTTCACCCGTTGTTTTGACGCCACTTGCCGGCTAACCCTGGCAACCGGAACGTGCGTCTGGCAGCGGGTCACTCTCGGAAGGCGGTCATTCGAAATCAGTGAATTCAAGAGGTTTGAACCCACATGTTGCTGATGATTGATAACTACGACTCCTTTACCTACAACGTTGTGCAGTACCTGGGCGAGCTCGGTGCCGAGGTCAAGGTCGTGCGCAACGATGAACTGACGGTCGCCGAAATCGCCGCCCTGAACCCGGAGCGCATCGTGGTTTCGCCAGGCCCTTGCACGCCGACCGAAGCCGGTGTGTCCCTGGAAGCAATCAAATATTTCGCTGGCAAGTTGCCGATCCTGGGCGTGTGCCTGGGCCACCAGTCCATTGGCCAGGCCTTTGGCGGTGATGTGGTTCGCGCGCGCCAGGTGATGCATGGCAAAACCAGCCTGGTGTTCCATAAAGACCTGGGCGTATTCCACGGCCTGAACCTGCCGGTAACGGTCACCCGCTACCACTCGCTGGTGGTCAAGCGTGAGACCCTGCCCGAGTGCCTGGAGCTGACCGCCTGGACCCAGCTGGAAGACGGTTCGGTCGATGAGATCATGGGCCTGCGCCACAAGACACTGAATATCGAAGGGGTGCAATTTCACCCCGAGTCGATCCTGACCGAGCAGGGCTACGAGCTGTTCGCTAACTTTCTCAAGCAGAGCGGCGGCACGCGCTAAGGACTTTCCATGGATATCAAGACTGCCCTGAGCCGTATCGTCGGCCATCTGGACCTGAGCACCGCTGAAATGAGCGATGTGATGCGCGAGATCATGACCGGCCAATGCACCGACGCGCAGATCGGCGCGTTCATGATGGCGATGCGCATGAAGAGCGAAAGCATCGACGAAATCGTCGGCGCTGTGTCGGTGATGCGTGAGCTGGCCGACAAGGTCGAACTCAAGACCCTCGACGGCGTGGTCGATGTGGTCGGCACTGGCGGTGACGGTGCGAATATCTTCAACGTGTCGACGGCTTCCTCCTTTGTGGTCGCGGCGGCCGGTTGCACCGTGGCCAAGCACGGTAACCGCGCGGTGTCTGGCAAGAGCGGCAGTGCCGACTTGCTGGAAGCGGCCGGGATCTACCTGAACCTGACGCCGGTACAAGTGGCGCGCTGCATCGACAGCGTCGGCATTGGCTTCATGTTTGCTCAATCCCACCACGGTGCGATGAAACACGCCGCCGGCCCGCGCAAGGACCTTGGCCTGCGCACCCTGTTCAACATGCTCGGCCCGCTTACGAATCCGGCCGGTGTGAAACATCAGGTGGTGGGTGTGTTCAGTCAGGCGCTGTGCCGCCCCTTGGCCGAGGTGTTGCAACGCCTGGGCAGCAAGCACGTGCTGGTGGTGCATTCCAAAGACGGTTTGGACGAGTTCAGCCTGGCAGCCCCGACCTTTGTGGCGGAACTGAAGAACGACCAAGTCACCGAGTACTGGGTCGAGCCCGAAGACCTGGGCATGAAAAGCCAGAGCCTGCATGGCCTGTCGGTGGAAAGCCCGGCCGCCTCGCTTGAATTGATTCGGGATGCCCTGGGGCGTCGCAAAACGGAAAACGGCCAGAAAGCTGCCGAAATGATCGTGCTCAATGCCGGCGCGGCACTGTATGCCGCCGATCACGCCTACAGTCTCAAAGAGGGCGTGGCCCTCGCACATGATGCATTGCACACCGGGCTCGCTCGCGAGAAGCTCGAAGAACTGGGTGCCTTTACTGCGGTGTTCAAGATGGAGAATGAAGGATGAGTGTTCCGACCGTTCTGGAAAAAATCCTGGCCCGCAAGGCTGAAGAAGTCGCCGAGCGTCGCGCCCGCGTCAGCCTGGCCGAGTTGGAAGCTCAAGCGAAGATCGCCGACGCGCCGCGTGGTTTTGCCAATGCCCTGATAAAGCAGGCCAAGGACAAGCAGCCCGCGGTCATTGCCGAGATCAAAAAAGCCTCACCCAGCAAGGGCGTGATTCGCGAGCTCTTTATTCCTGAAGAGATTGCCAAGAGCTACGAGAAGGGCGGCGCGACCTGCCTGTCGGTCCTGACCGACATCGACTACTTCCAGGGCTGCGACCTGTTCCTGCAACAGGCCCGCGCGGCGTGCAAGTTGCCGGTGATCCGCAAAGACTTCATGGTTGACCCATACCAAATCGTCGAAGCCCGTGCCTTGGGCGCCGACTGCGTGCTGCTGATCGTCTCTGCACTGGATGACGTGAAGATGGCCGAGTTGGCAGCCGTGGCCAAAAGTGTTGGCCTTGATGTGCTGGTGGAAGTCCACGATGGCGATGAGCTGGAGCGTGCACTGAAAACCCTCGATACACCGTTGGTGGGGGTCAATAACCGCAACCTGCACACTTTTGAAGTCAGCCTGGAAAACACGCTGGACCTGTTGCCGCGAATTCCGCGCGACCGTCTGGTGATCACCGAGAGTGGCATCGTTAACCGCGCCGATGTGGAACTGATGGAAATCAGCGGTGTGTACTCGTTCCTGGTGGGCGAAACCTTTATGCGCGCCGAGAACCCGGGGGCGGAACTGCAGCGTTTGTTCTTCCCTGAGCGTGGCGTGGCGGTCAGCGGCTCCACATTAGACTGATTTGGATTGCGGTCAACAATGTGGGAGCGGGCCAGCTCCCACATTAGTTTTGTGTCTATTCAGAGAAGTAGGTGTTTGATGATTCAACCCCTATCGATGACCGTAGAAGCAGGCCTCGCTGCCGAACAAGACCTGTTGGCGGCCGTTTGCGCTGGCGAGCGAGCGTTCGGGCTGCTGTTCTGGCAGCCCAGCGACCAAGCATTGGTAATGCCGCGTCGCTTGAGCCGCTTGCCCGCGTTTGAAGCCGCGAGCCGCGTATCAG
Source organism: Pseudomonas sp. LBUM920 (assembly GCF_003852315.1). Classification (NCBI taxonomy): domain Bacteria; kingdom Pseudomonadati; phylum Pseudomonadota; class Gammaproteobacteria; order Pseudomonadales; family Pseudomonadaceae; genus Pseudomonas; species Pseudomonas edsoni (SeqCode). Next base: position 5,883,018 of record NZ_CP027762.1, on the reverse strand, counting down.
CCGATGCCGGTTGGCCGGTGCTGCTGCGTGAAACCGGCGGCGAGCCGGTGCCGCAGTCTGGCGCTACCGTCAATATCGCCCTGGTTTACGCGCCGCCGCGCAGCGAAGGTGATCAAGGGCGCATCGAAACCGGTTACCAGCGTTTGTGCCAGCCGATCTGCGATTTATTGATTGAGTTGGGCGGTGACGCGTCCGTCGGTGAAATCGACGGTGCGTTTTGCGACGGTCGTTACAACGTCAACCTCAACGGTCGCAAGATGGTGGGTACCGCCCAGCGCTGGCGACAGAGCGGCGGCCGCCCGGTGGGGTTGGTGCACGGTGCCCTGTTGCTGGATGACGATCGCGAGGAGTTGATTGCAGCCGTCAACCGTTTCAATGAAGCCTGCGGCCTCGACCAGCGTGTACGTGCCGACAGCCATATCGCACTGCATGAAGCCTTTCCCGCGCCGGATGCGATCAGCCGGCTGGATACCTTGTACCGTCAAATGCTGGCCGGCTTCCTGGCGGGTTAACGCGTACCGAACACCACCATGGTCTTGCCTTTGACGTGCACCAGGTTGCGCTCTTCCAGGTCCTTGAGTACGCGACCGACCATTTCCCGTGAGCAGCCGACAATGCGCCCGATTTCCTGACGCGTGACTTTGATCTGCATGCCGTCCGGATGGGTCATGGCATCCGGTTGCTTGCACAGCTCCAGCAGGCAACGGGCCACGCGGCCGGTGACGTCAAAGAACGCCAGGTCACCGACTTTGCGCGTGGTGTCGCGCAGGCGCTGGGCAATCTGGCCGCTCAGGGCGTAAAGGATGTCGGGATCATGCTGGGCCAATTCGCGGAATTTCGCGTAACTGATTTCGGCAACGTCGCATTCAATCTTGGCGCGCACCCAGGCGCTGCGTTCCTGCTCTTTGCCGGCTTGCTCGAACAGCCCCAGTTCCCCGAAGAAATCGCCGGTATTGAGGTAGGCGATGATCATCTCGCGACCGTCTTCATCCTCGATCAGGATAGTGACCGAGCCTTTGATGATGAAGAACAGCGTTTCGGAACGTTCGCCCGCGCAGATGATGTTGTGCTTGGCCGGATAACGCCGGCGCTGGCAATGCATCAGCAGCTTGTCGAGATTCTTGATCTTGGGTGTGGGAGTAAGAGCAACCATGGTTGTATCCCGGAAAGACTGCACGGTGTGGTTGGATTTATTTTTTAATCCAGCGATGTCGGCATTGATACACGCTGTACAAAGGATGGCAATGCGCCATTGAATTGGCGCCAGCTTACCAGACACATTCTGCCTCGATTAAGGAATTTACCGAGCAAACGCTGTCATTGATCGCTTTGAAGGCAGGACGCTGCGGTTCCAAGGCCCTGTGCTAAGCTGGCGACCCTTTTTTAGCAGTGGAGTCTGGGCGATGAAGGCACGCATCCAATGGGCGGGCGAAGCCATGTTCCTCGGTGAGTCGGGCAGTGGCCATGTGGTGGTCATGGATGGCCCGCCGGAAGCCGGTGGCCGTAACCTGGGCGTACGTCCGATGGAAATGCTCCTGCTGGGTGTCGGCGGTTGCAGCAATTTCGACGTGGTCAGCATCCTGAAGAAATCCCGCCAGGCCGTGGAAAGCTGCGAAGCCTTCCTGGAAGCCGAGCGCGCCACTGAAGACCCGAAGGTGTTCACCAAGATCCACATGCATTTCGTGGTGAAGGGCCGGGCGCTGAAAGAAGCCCAGGTCAAGCGTGCCATCGAGCTGTCGGCCGAGAAGTATTGCTCGGCGTCGATCATGCTGGGCGCGGCCGGTGTGGCAATCACTCATGATTATGAAATCATCGAGTTGGGTTGATCGCCAAGCGGCAAAAGAAAAGGGCGCCTGTGTGGCGCCCTTTTTTGTGGGTCAGATTCAATGCACTTAGATGCGATAGGTGCTCTTGGTCATGACTTTGGCCAACAGGCTCATGCCAAAACGCACCGGTGCCGGGAAGCGAAAGCCGCCCGCATCCAGTGCGCTTTCTGCGTGGTGTTCTTCATCGATGCGCATCTGCTCGAGAATGGCCCGGGACTTTTCGTCTTCGGCCGGCAGCTGTTCCAGGTGTTCATCCAAATGTTTGCACACCTGATGTTCCGTCGCTGCGACAAAGCCAAGGCTGACCTTGTCACTGATCAGGCCGGCAGCAGCGCCGATACCAAACGACAAACCATAAAACAGTGGGTTCAGCACGCTCGTATGGCTGCCCAACTGACGAATGCGCTGCTCACACCAGGCCAGGTGGTCGATTTCTTCCTCGGCGGCATGTTCCATCGCCGCCCGCACCTGCGGCAGCTTGGCGGTCAGCGCCTGGCCCTGGTACAACGCCTGGGCACAGACTTCGCCGGTATGGTTGATGCGCATCAGGCCGACGACGTGGCGGGTGTCGGTCTCGCTCATCTGCGAATCCGGCTGCACGATTGCGGGCGATGGGCGGTACGGTTGGCCGCTGAACGGCAACAGCGTGCGCATGGCCATATCGGCTTGCAGCAACAGACGGTCAATCGGCGAGTAGTGACGTTGGGTAGTCATGCTGACCTCCGGGAAGAATCTCGGCGGCCAGTTTACCGCAAGAGAGGGCGAAGCGTTTGCGTTGAGTCAAGGGCATGAAGTCGCAGCACTGGGCCGCGACCTCTGCAGGAAGGCTGATCAGCCCGGTGGCCAGTTCATCTGGCGCTGCCCCAGCACGTGCATATGAATGTGATAAACGGTCTGCCCGCCTTCTTCATTGCAGTTCATCACCACGCGAAAGCCTTTCTCGCAGCCCTGTTCCACAGCCAGACGCTGAGCGGTAAACAGAATATGGCCGGCTAGGGCTTTATCGTCTTCGGTGAGGTCATTGAGGGTGCGGATCGGCTTTTTTGGAATGACCAGAAAATGCACGGGCGCCATCGGGGCAATATCGTGGAAAGCGAGGACCTGGTCATCTTCATAGATGATCTTCGCCGGTATTTCCCTGTTGATGATCTTGGTGAACAGAGTATCCACAGCTGTTTCTCCATTGTGAAAGTGCAGGGGAGTGTACCCAGGCCGTCAACGTGGGCAATAGGCCTTGTTGATCGCGCCGGCAATCTTGCGGGTCAGCCAGCGGGGGCTCAGGCGCGGGCTGAACGCCAGCCAACGGTTGCGCCGCCCGGGAATGATGATGGCTTTGTTTCTTTCCAAGGCTCGCACGGTATAAAGCGCGACTTCTTCCGGGCTCATCAGTTGTTGGCTGCGGTCGAGTTTGGCGGTGTCCATTTGCGCGGTACCAAAAAAGGCTGTGCGTGTGGGGCCGGGGCACAGCACCGAGACCTTGATGCCACAGCTCTTCAACTCTTCGCGCAGCCCTTCGGAGAAGTGCAGTACATACGCCTTGCTGGCGTAATAGCTGCTCATCCATGGGCCCGGCTGAAACGCGGCGACCGAAGCAACGTTAAGAATCTGCCCGCCGCCATGCAGCGCCATGGCATTGCCCAGGGCATGGCACATACGGGTCAGGGCCAGGATGTTGACTTCGATCAGGTCTTGTTCGGTCATCCAGTCCTGGGCCAGGAACGGTCCGCTGGTGCCGATGCCGGCGCAGTTGACCAGCAGGTCGATCTGCCGCTCGCCCTCTTCAAGCTCCAGCAGGAACCCGGACAGGCGCAGCGGCTCGCCCAGATCGCAGGCGCGAAACAACACCTCGACGCCAAAGCGTTGAGTCAATTCGATTGCAATGCTTTCCAACTGATCACGCTGGCGGGCCACCAGAATCAAGCTGCGGCCGCGACGGGCCAATGCTTCGGCCAAGGCCAGGCCGATGCCGCTGGAGGCACCGGTGATCAGAGCGTAACGGGTCATGCCTTTCTCCATCGCAACGCCGCCGGGCCTGTGACAGAGGCATCACAGGCGCCGGGCGTTTCTCACTGTTCTGGAGAGTCTACAGGTTCGGCTGCGTCGTCAGCACTTTGCGCGCCGTCTTCTTCATCGACGATGACGCTTTGATCGGTGTCGTCATCGGCATTGATGGAGCTGCTTTCGTAGCTATTGCTCATATTGGCTTCGAATTGATTCAGGTAACCGTTCATGCCCAGCGTGACAAGGATGGCGAGCATCACCGGAATGAACGCCAGCCACATGGCAGCCAGCACCTTCACCGCAGTAGAGTTGCGTGGTGGCGGAGGGCCGTATTGGTTGGCACCTGGATTACCGGGCAGCACCAGCAGCAACAACGGGAAAACGCTGTTCACCAAGGGCACCAGGTTCAGGAAGTACAGCCAGCCAGACCAGCCCAGATCGTGCAGGCGTTGCACGCCGATTTGCACGCTGACCCAGACCAGTGCAACAAACAGCGCGAAACCCAGCAGCGAGCCGAGAATAGCGCCGGCTATTGGCGAGGCGGTGGCGACGGCGAAACTGGCGGTGCTGATAATGCCCGCGGCGACCAGCATGGCGACGGTCAATACCAACGTCCAGGCCAGGTAGCGCAGGCGACCGATACGCCCGTGAATGGTGAAAACCTTGAGCGTTGCGAATTCCTCGGTGCTATCCCCCACGGCTGCACGGGGTGGCGCGTAAGGCGAGGCGGCGGCGCGCGAAAAATCAGCAGCGCTGGTCTGCGTTTCATGGGTTTCGGCCAAGCTGAACGCCACGGGCTGCTCATCTTCGATGCGGGCATCAACACCGGCGTTTTTCAGCGCAGTCAGGTAGGTCTCGGCATCCGCGCGCGACAGGTCACGCTTGAGTGCAACGGGGCGTCCGGTGAAGAGCTTTTCGATCGACTCGACATCGCTCTTGAACAACTCGGCGAGGTTGAGTTTGGCCGTGGTGCTTTCGACACCCGGGAGCAAGGCTCCGTCAAACACGATCTTGAAACGGTTGTCGCTCATGCGGGCATCCTTGTCACTGGTAAAGGAGGGGAGTTGCCGGCCCGCTTCAATCGGCAGGCCTGGCGAGTGTATCAGCGTGGCCAGCGCAGTTGTGTCGCCTGTTCGCGGGCCTTGCGGTATTCGGCATCCAGGCGGGCAATCAGTTCATCGACGCCGGGCAGATCATCAATCTCACCGACGCCCTGGCCCGCAGACCACACCGTTTTCCATGCCTTGGCCTCGTCGCTCAACGGCTTGAGCTTGGAGCCAAAGTTGACTTCGCCTTTGCCCTGTAAGGCTGCGAGGTCGAAACCGGCGTTTTCCAGACTCTGGCGCATAAAGCTGGCGGGCACGCCGGACACTGCGGGAGTGTGCACGATGTCGGCGGCACGCGATGTGAGGAGCATCTCTTTATACGCATCCGGGGCATGGCTTTCAGTGGTGCCGATAAAGCGTGTGCCGAAGTAGGCGAGGTCTGCGCCCAACAGTTGGGCGGCAAGGATCTCGTGGCCATGGTTGAGGCAGCCTGCCAACAGCAGGGTTTTGTCGAAGAACTGCCGAATCTCGGCGATCAGCGCGAACGGACTCCAGGTGCCGGCATGGCCCCCGGCGCCTGCAGCCACGGCGATCAGGCCGTCAACACCAGCCTCTGCGGCTTTCTCGGCGTGGCGCCGGGTGGTGACGTCGTGTAACACCAGACCGCCGTAGCTGTGCACGGCATCGACCAGTTCTTTCACCGCACCCAGGCTGGTGATGACGATCGGCACTTTGTGCGCCACACAGATCGCCAGATCGGCCTCCAGGCGGGGGTTGCTGTTGTGCACGATCAGGTTGACGGCATACGGCGCGGGGTTATCCAGCTGCGCCAGGCCCGCTTCGATTTCTTCCAGCCAGGCCTCGAAGCCGCTGCTTTCACGTTGGTTCAGTGCCGGGAAACTCCCGACCACGCCATTGCGACAGCAGGCCAGTACCAGTTGCGGGTTGGAAATCAGGAACATCGGCGCAGCCACCACGGGCAGGCGCAGACGTTGTTCAAGCAAAGCGGGCAGCGACATTGGAGGTACCCCGAGTGATTGAAGTTAGAACGGTTTGACCACGACCAAAATTACGATAGCCAGCAATATCAGAACCGGTACTTCATTGAACCAGCGATAAAAGACATGGCTGCGGGTGTTTTCGCCACGGGCAAAGCGTTTTACCTGTGCGCCGCACATATGGTGGTAACCGATGAGCAGCACGACCAGGGTCAGTTTGGCGTGGATCCAGGCACCGGATTGAAAGATGGCAGGGTTGAGGTAGATCAGCCAGCCGCCGAATATCAGCGTGGCGATCATCGCCGGGCCCATGATGCCGCGGTAGAGCTTGCGCTCCATGACGCTGAAGCGTTCTTTGCTGACGGTGTCTTCACTTTGGGCGTGATAGACGAACAGGCGGGGCAGGTAGAACAGCCCGGCAAACCAGCAGACGATAGCGACGATGTGGAAGGCTTTGATCCATAGATAGAGCATTTCTAGTTATTCCCAGGTTCACGGTAACTGAAGATAGTAGTGGCTCATGCGCCCGTACGTCACGTTGACGGTTGTCGCAGGGCGATGTGGCCCCTATTATCGACGGCTTTCCAGTGGGTTCGTTGAGGGCAGGTTTATGGTCAAGGTCGGTATCGTCGGCGGCACGGGTTACACCGGTGTCGAATTGCTGCGTCTGTTGGCTCAGCATCCGCAAGCTGAGGTGGTGGTTATCACTTCCCGATCCGAGGCCGGACTGGCCGTGGCCGATATGTACCCCAACCTGCGAGGCCACTACGACGGGCTGGCGTTCAGCGTGCCGGACATCAAGACCCTTGGCGCCTGTGACGTGGTGTTTTTCGCGACGCCTCACGGGGTGGCGCATGCACTGGCCGGTGAACTGCTGGCGGCGGGGACCAAGGTCATTGATCTGTCGGCCGATTTCCGTCTGCAGGATGCTGACGAATGGGCCAAATGGTACGGCCAGCCGCACGGCGCGCCTCAATTGCTGGAAGAGGCGGTATACGGCCTGCCTGAAGTCAATCGCGAGCAGATCAGGCAAGCACGCCTGATCGCGGTGCCGGGTTGCTACCCGACTGCCACGCAGTTGGGTTTCCTGCCATTGCTCGAAGCCGGGCTGGCGGACACTTCGCGCCTGATCGCAGACTGCAAGTCGGGTGTGAGCGGCGCCGGTCGTGGGGCAGCTGTGGGTTCGCTGTACTCCGAAACGTCCGAAAGCATGAAAGCCTATGCGGTAAAAGGGCACCGCCACTTGCCGGAAATTCGTCAAGGGCTGCGGCGTGCCGCTGGCAAGGAGGTCGGTCTGACGTTCGTGCCGCACCTGACGCCGATGATTCGTGGCATTCACTCCACGCTGTACGCAACTGTGGTCGATCGTTCGGTAGATCTGCAGGCGCTGTTTGAAAAGCGTTATGCCAACGAACCGTTCGTCGATGTAATGCCAGCTGGCAGCCATCCGGAAACCCGCAGCGTGCGTGGTGCCAACGTCTGCCGTATTGCCGTGCACCGTCCGCAGGATGGCGACCTGGTGGTGGTGTTGTCGGTCATCGACAACCTGGTCAAGGGCGCCTCGGGCCAGGCGGTGCAGAACCTGAACATCCTGTTTGGCCTGGATGAAAAGCTGGGCCTGTCCCATGCGGGCATGCTGCCGTAAGGCTTGCCTGCTGCTGTGCAAAAGGCCTGTTGATCGGGCCTTTTGTGTTTTTAATGGCGGCAACGCAGATTGATATACCGTAACAATAGTTGACCGCTTTTCTAGGAGAAGCGGATAATGCCCGCCATTACGCATATGGCGGCGGTACGCCGGGAGATTATCAGCATGAGCGTTGAGTCCTTCACCCCCACGGCTTTGCAATTCACCCACGGTGCTGCGCACAAGGTGAAGAGCCTGGTCGATGAAGAGGGTAATGATCGCTTGAAGCTGCGCGTATTTGTTACGGGCGGCGGTTGTTCAGGGTTTCAGTACGGTTTTACCTTCGATGAAGATGTGGCCGATGATGACACTATCGTCGAGCGCGAAGGCGTCAGCCTGGTCGTGGACCCGATGAGCTTCCAGTACCTGGCAGGTGCCGAGGTGGATTACCAGGAAGGTCTGGAAGGTTCGCGTTTCGTGATCAAGAACCCGAATGCCACCACGACGTGTGGGTGCGGGTCTTCGTTCTCGATCTGATCCATAGCAGATAAAAAAACGCCGCTTGGCTTTGAAAGGCCAAGCGGCGTTTTGCTGTCTGGGAGTCAGGCCGGGTAAATCGCGCCCAGTACCCGCAGCCCACGTGCGCCGGTGACGCTGGGGCGGTTGGCGGCAATGCCTTCAAGGCAGCAATGGGCCAGCCAGGCAAAGGCCATGGCTTCGACCCAGTCGGGATCGACGCCATAAGTGGTGGTGCTGCTGACCTGGGTGGACGGCAGCAGCGCCGCCAGACGGTTCATCAGCGTGGCGTTATGCGCGCCGCCACCACAGACCAGTAGTGTTTCAGTCGCGGACTGTGCGGTTTGCAGGGATTCAACGATGGTCAGCGCCGTCAGTTCAAGCAGGGTTGCCTGTACGTCCTGAGGCTTAAACGCGGGTAATGTGCCGAGGTGTTGCTGCAGCCAGCTCAGGTTGAAGACTTCACGTCCGGTACTTTTCGGGCCTTTGGTGAGGAAGAAGGGGTCGCTGAGTAGGCGGCTGAGCAACTGAGGCTCAACCTTGCCACTGGCGGCCCACTGCCCGTCGCGGTCAAAGTGCTCGCCGCGCTGTTGGTGAATCCAGGCATCCAGCAAGACGTTTCCGGGGCCGCAGTCGAATCCGGCGACCGGCTTGCCGGTCTCGATCAGGCTGAGGTTGCTGAACCCGCCTACGTTTAATACGGCACGGTTGCCGGCACGCTCACCGAACAACGCCTCATGAAACGCCGGCACGAGCGGCGCGCCCTGGCCGCCGGCAGCGACGTCGCGGCTGCGGAAGTCGCTGACCACGGTGATGCCTGTCAGCTCGGTGAGCAGCGCAGGGTTACCGATCTGAACGGTAAAGCCACGGGCCGGCTCATGGCGGATCGTCTGCCCGTGGCTGCCAATGGCGCGAATGTCTTCCGGCTTGAGGTTGTGCTGTTGCAGCAAGGCGTGGATGCCCTGGGCGGCGAGCGTTACCCAGTGTTGCTGGGCCATCGCTGAACGTGCGATCTCATCCGGGCCGCTGGCGCACAGGCTTAGCAACTCGGCGCGCAGGGTCTCGGGCATCGGGATGTAGTGCGTGGCGATCAACTTGATCGCCGGGTCTTGTTCGATCAGGGCGATATCCAGGCCATCAAGGCTGGTCCCGGACATCACACCTATATAGCGCGGCATACCTTAGCGCTTCGCCGAGGCCAGCAGGGTAGAGCGCTCCTGGTCCATGCGGGCCATCAGCGGCTGGCTTTGCTGCAGGAAGCGTGCGCGCTCGGCTTTGGCGATCGGGTCGGCCATCGGCAGCTTCTGGCCCAATGGGTCGACGTGAACGCCATTCACCTGGAATTCATAGTGCAAGTGCGGGCCAGTGGACAGGCCAGTGGTGCCGATGTAGCCGATCACCTGGCCTTGCTTGACGTTACTGCCTGTGGACACGCCTTTGGCGAACCCTTGCATGTGGCCATACAGCGTGCGGTAGGTGTTGCCGTGCTGGATGATCACGGTATTGCCGTAGCCACCGCGACGCCCGGCCAGCAACACCTTGCCATCGCCGGCTGCTTTGATCGGCGTGCCACGCGGGGCGGCATAGTCGACGCCTTTGTGAGCGCGGATCTTGTTCAGGATCGGGTGTTTGCGGCCCATGGAGAAACGTGAGCTGATGCGGGCGAAATCTACCGGCGTGCGGATGAACGCCTTGCGCATGCTGTTGCCATCAGCCGTGTAGTAGCTGGTATTGCCTTGTTTGTTGGTATAGCGAACGGCGGTGTAGGTCTTGCCACGGTTGGTGAAACGCGCCGAAAGGATGGCGCCGGTGCCGACCACTTTGCCGTTGGCGACTTTCTGCTCGTAGATCACGTCGAATTCGTCGCCTTGGCGAATGTCCTGAGCGAAGTCGATGTCGTAGCCAAACACACTGGCCATGTCCATGGTCATGCTGTGGGACAAGCCAGCGCGGGCGGCCGATTGCGACAGCGAGCTGTTGATCACGCCATGTATGTAGGCGGAGCGCATCACCGGTTTGGTGGTGATGCGGTTGAAGGCAAAGCCTTTGGCGCCTTTGGTCAGCGAGATGCTTTCGAGGTCGCTGACATTGCTGTGCAGGTTGTTCAGCTGACCGTTGGGTGCCAGCTCGAACTGAAGCTTCTGCCCGTGCTTGAGCTGAGTGAATTGTTTGGCTTGTTTATCGCTCGCCAACACCTCATTAACAGTAGAGGCGGGCAGGCCCACTTTCTCGAACATCGTTGAGAGAGTGTCGCCTTTGGCCACGATCACTTCGCGGTGCAGGGGGTTCTTGTCCGCAACGGCCGCAGGCGGCTCTTGAGTGGCTTGTTGAGTGTCTTCGGGAGTGCTTTCTATCTGCGCAAAGGGTGATTCGGTTGGTGCATTTGTGGCTTGTTGCGCTTCAGCAGCGTCTTGATCTTGTGTCAGTTGTTCAACTGGACTTTCCAGGTCAAGGCTCAGGGACGTTCGTTTGGCTTCTACGTCACTGGAAGGGAATACCAGGAGTGCCAGGCTGAGAAGAGCGGCGATACCACTTGCGGCGAGCAGGTGGGTCTTCGGGTAAAGCGGCGGCGCTTTAGACGGTTCTGTGGTCATAAGTAATTTTGACTTTGAAGATGAAATGGAAAAGATGAATGACATGATGAAGATGAAATAACTGTATAAAATATAACCAAATCATCTGTGGCGCAAGCTTGCGAACGCTGGGCTTGCTGAACGGTGTCCGTGCGCAGGGCAAAACTTGTAATTAGTCCCTGATCTTGTATGGTTGGTTCCCTTTTGAATCTGAGCCTTGCGGGTCTGTTATGAAGTCGGTTGAAGAGCAGCTAGCGCTGATAAAACGTGGTGCGGAAGAACTGTTGGTCGAGGCCGAGCTGATCGAAAAGCTCAAGCGTGGCCAACCCCTGCGTATTAAGGCTGGCTTCGATCCAACGGCGCCGGATCTGCACCTGGGTCACACCGTGCTTATTAATAAGCTGCGTCAGTTCCAGGAGCTGGGGCATCAAGTCATCTTCCTTATAGGTGACTTCACCGGGATGATCGGTGATCCAAGCGGCAAGAGCGCAACGCGCCCGCCGCTGACCCGTGAGCAGGTTCTCGACAATGCCGAGACCTATAAGACTCAGGTGTTCAAGATTCTGGATCCGGCCAAGACCGAGGTGGCCTTCAACTCCACCTGGATGGACAAGATGGGGCCGGCTGACTTTATCCGCCTGACATCCCAGTACACCGTGGCGCGCATGCTTGAGCGCGATGACTTCGACAAGCGCTACTCCACTAATCAGCCGATCGCGATTCACGAGTTCCTGTACCCGCTGGTTCAAGGGTATGACTCGGTGGCGTTGCGCGCGGACGTTGAGTTGGGGGGCACCGATCAGAAGTTCAACCTGCTGATGGGGCGTGAGTTGCAGCGTGCGTATGGGCAAGAGGCGCAGTGCGTTCTGACCATGCCGTTGCTGGAGGGGTTGGATGGCGTCAAGAAGATGTCCAAGTCCTTGGGTAACTATGTAGGTATTCAGGAAGCGCCGGGTGTGATGTACGGCAAGCTGGTTTCAATTCCGGACGCGTTGATGTGGCGTTACTTTGAGCTCTTGAGTTTCCGCTCGATGAATGAGATCAATGCGCTGCGTGCTGACGTCGAGGCGGGTGCCAATCCGCGTGACGTCAAGATCAAGTTGGCCGAAGAGATTGTGGCGCGCTTTCATGGCGAAGAGGCTGCGGCAAGTGCTCACCGTGCGGCAGGCAATCGTATGAAGGATGGCGAGTTGCCGGATGATCTGCCGGAGATCGAGCTGACTGCTGCTGAAGCGATGCCGATCGCTGCAGTGCTTAACAAAGCTGGCTTGGTGAAGAACTCGGCGGTTGCGCGTGACCTGTTGGGTTCCGGCGGCGTGCGTATAGATGGTGAGGTTGTTGATCGCACCTTTATATACGAGCTGGGCGCTACCCACGTTTGCCAGGCTGGTAAGAAGGCATTTGCGCGTATTACGCTTAAATCCGAATAAACCTGAAATTAAGTGTTGACGGCGTTTTATATCTGTCTATAATTCGCCCCACTTCCGGCGCAGTCGAAACGGAAAACTCCTTGGTAAACAAAGAGTTACGCAGAATTCGACAGCGAGTTGCTTCAGTTCATCGAAGTCCAGAAGGAGTTGGTAGAGCAGTGTTGTTTGGCTCTATTAACGTTTCGATCTTCTCGGTCGAAAGCGGAGAAAAAGAGGTGTTGACAGCAGCGTGTAACGCTGTAGAATTCGCCTCCCGCTAACGAGAGATCGGAAGCGCAAGTGGTTGAAGTTGTTGAAGAAATCTTCGAAAACTTCTGAAAATAATCACTTGACAGCAAATGAGGCTGCTGTAGAATGCGCGCCTCGGTTGAGACGAAAGATCTTAACCAACCGCTCTTTAACAACTGAATCAAGCAATTCGTGTGGGTGCTTGTGGAGTAAGACTGATAGTCAACAAGATTATCAGCATCACAAGTTACTCCGCGAGAAATCAAAGATGTAACCAACGATTGCTGAGCCAAGTTTAGGGTTTCTTAAAAACCCAAAGATGTTTGAACTGAAGAGTTTGATCATGGCTCAGATTGAACGCTGGCGGCAGGCCTAACACATGCAAGTCGAGCGGTAGAGAGAAGCTTGCTTCTCTTGAGAGCGGCGGACGGGTGAGTAATGCCTAGGAATCTGCCTGGTAGTGGGGGATAACGTTCGGAAACGGACGCTAATACCGCATACGTCCTACGGGAGAAAGCAGGGGACCTTCGGGCCTTGCGCTATCAGATGAGCCTAGGTCGGATTAGCTAGTTGGTGAGGTAATGGCTCACCAAGGCGACGATCCGTAACTGGTCTGAGAGGATGATCAGTCACACTGGAACTGAGACACGGTCCAGACTCCTACGGGAGGCAGCAGTGGGGAATATTGGACAATGGGCGAAAGCCTGATCCAGCCATGCCGCGTGTGTGAAGAAGGTCTTCGGATTGTAAAGCACTTTAAGTTGGGAGGAAGGGCATTAACCTAATACGTTAGTGTTTTGACGTTACCGACAGAATAAGCACCGGCTAACTCTGTGCCAGCAGCCGCGGTAATACAGAGGGTGCAAGCGTTAATCGGAATTACTGGGCGTAAAGCGCGCGTAGGTGGTTTGTTAAGTTGGATGTGAAATCCCCGGGCTCAACCTGGGAACTGCATTCAAAACTGACTGACTAGAGTATGGTAGAGGGTGGTGGAATTTCCTGTGTAGCGGTGAAATGCGTAGATATAGGAAGGAACACCAGTGGCGAAGGCGACCACCTGGACTAATACTGACACTGAGGTGCGAAAGCGTGGGGAGCAAACAGGATTAGATACCCTGGTAGTCCACGCCGTAAACGATGTCAACTAGCCGTTGGAAGCCTTGAGCTTTTAGTGGCGCAGCTAACGCATTAAGTTGACCGCCTGGGGAGTACGGCCGCAAGGTTAAAACTCAAATGAATTGACGGGGGCCCGCACAAGCGGTGGAGCATGTGGTTTAATTCGAAGCAACGCGAAGAACCTTACCAGGCCTTGACATCCAATGAACTTTCTAGAGATAGATTGGTGCCTTCGGGAACATTGAGACAGGTGCTGCATGGCTGTCGTCAGCTCGTGTCGTGAGATGTTGGGTTAAGTCCCGTAACGAGCGCAACCCTTGTCCTTAGTTACCAGCACGTAATGGTGGGCACTCTAAGGAGACTGCCGGTGACAAACCGGAGGAAGGTGGGGATGACGTCAAGTCATCATGGCCCTTACGGCCTGGGCTACACACGTGCTACAATGGTCGGTACAGAGGGTTGCCAAGCCGCGAGGTGGAGCTAATCCCACAAAACCGATCGTAGTCCGGATCGCAGTCTGCAACTCGACTGCGTGAAGTCGGAATCGCTAGTAATCGCGAATCAGAATGTCGCGGTGAATACGTTCCCGGGCCTTGTACACACCGCCCGTCACACCATGGGAGTGGGTTGCACCAGAAGTAGCTAGTCTAACCTTCGGGAGGACGGTTACCACGGTGTGATTCATGACTGGGGTGAAGTCGTAACAAGGTAGCCGTAGGGGAACCTGCGGCTGGATCACCTCCTTAATCGACGACATCAGCTGCTCCATAAGTTCCCACACGAATTGCTTGATTCATTGAAGAAGACGATAAGAAGCAGCCCGAAATTGGGTCTGTAGCTCAGTTGGTTAGAGCGCACCCCTGATAAGGGTGAGGTCGGCAGTTCGAATCTGCCCAGACCCACCAATTTTGTGTGGGAAACGCCTGTAGAAATACGGGGCCATAGCTCAGCTGGGAGAGCGCCTGCCTTGCACGCAGGAGGTCAACGGTTCGATCCCGTTTGGCTCCACCACTACTGCTTCTGAAAGTTTTGAAAGCTTAGAAATGAGCATTCCATCAAAGTGATGGTGAATGTTGATTTCTAGTCTTTGATTAGATCGTTCTTTAAAAATTTGGGTATGTGATAGAAAGATAGACTGAACGTTACTTTCACTGGTAACGGATCAGGCTAAGGTAAAATTTGTGAGTTACTCGTAATTGAGTATTATCGAATTTTCGGCGAATGTTGTCTTCACAGTATAACCAGATTGCTTGGGGTTATATGGTCAAGTGAAGAAGCGCATACGGTGGATGCCTTGGCAGTCAGAGGCGATGAAAGACGTGGTAGCCTGCGAAAAGCTTCGGGGAGTCGGCAAACAGACTTTGATCCGGAGATGTCTGAATGGGGGAACCCAGCCATCATAAGATGGTTACCTTACACTGAATACATAGGTGTAAGGGGCGAACCAGGGGAACTGAAACATCTAAGTACCCTGAGGAAAAGAAATCAACCGAGATTCCCTTAGTAGTGGCGAGCGAACGGGGACTAGCCCTTAAGTGGCTTTGAGATTAGCGGAACGCTCTGGAAAGTGCGGCCATAGTGGGTGATAGCCCTGTACGCGAAAATCTCTTAGTCATGAAATCGAGTAGGACGGAGCACGAGAAACTTTGTCTGAATATGGGGGGACCATCCTCCAAGGCTAAATACTACTGACTGACCGATAGTGAACTAGTACCGTGAGGGAAAGGCGAAAAGAACCCCGGAGAGGGGAGTGAAATAGATCCTGAAACCGTATGCGTACAAGCAGTGGGAGCAGACTTTGTTCTGTGACTGCGTACCTTTTGTATAATGGGTCAGCGACTTATTTTCAGTGGCGAGCTTAACCGAATAGGGGAGGCGTAGCGAAAGCGAGTCTTAATAGGGCGTCTAGTCGCTGGGAATAGACCCGAAACCGGGCGATCTATCCATGGGCAGGTTGAAGGTTGGGTAACACTAACTGGAGGACCGAACCGACTACCGTTGAAAAGTTAGCGGATGACCTGTGGATCGGAGTGAAAGGCTAATCAAGCTCGGAGATAGCTGGTTCTCCTCGAAAGCTATTTAGGTAGCGCCTCATGTATCACTGTAGGGGGTAGAGCACTGTTTCGGCTAGGGGGTCATCCCGACTTACCAAACCGATGCAAACTCCGAATACCTACAAGTGCCGAGCATGGGAGACACACGGCGGGTGCTAACGTCCGTCGTGAAAAGGGAAACAACCCAGACCGTCAGCTAAGGTCCCAAAGTTATGGTTAAGTGGGAAACGATGTGGGAAGGCTTAGACAGCTAGGAGGTTGGCTTAGAAGCAGCCACCCTTTAAAGAAAGCGTAATAGCTCACTAGTCGAGTCGGCCTGCGCGGAAGATGTAACGGGGCTCAAACCATACACCGAAGCTACGGGTATCACGTAAGTGATGCGGTAGAGGAGCGTTCTGTAAGCCTGTGAAGGTGAGTTGAGAAGCTTGCTGGAGGTATCAGAAGTGCGAATGCTGACATGAGTAACGACAATGGGTGTGAAAAACACCCACGCCGAAAGACCAAGGTTTCCTGCGCAACGTTAATCGACGCAGGGTTAGTCGGTCCCTAAGGCGAGGCTGAAAAGCGTAGTCGATGGAAAACAGGTTAATATTCCTGTACTTCTGGTTATTGCGATGGAGGGACGGAGAAGGCTAGGCCAGCTTGGCGTTGGTTGTCCAAGTTTAAGGTGGTAGGCTGGAATCTTAGGTAAATCCGGGATTCTAAGGCCGAGAGCTGATGACGAGTTAACTTTTAGTTAACGAAGTGGTTGATGCCATGCTTCCAAGAAAAGCTTCTAAGCTTCAGGTAACCAGGAACCGTACCCCAAACCGACACAGGTGGTTGGGTAGAGAATACCAAGGCGCTTGAGAGAACTCGGGTGAAGGAACTAGGCAAAATGGCACCGTAACTTCGGGAGAAGGTGCGCCGGTGAGGGTGAAGGACTTGCTCCGTAAGCTCATGCCGGTCGAAGATACCAGGCCGCTGCGACTGTTTATTAAAAACACAGCACTCTGCAAACACGAAAGTGGACGTATAGGGTGTGACGCCTGCCCGGTGCCGGAAGGTTAATTGATGGGGTTAGCTAACGCGAAGCTCTTGATCGAAGCCCCGGTAAACGGCGGCCGTAACTATAACGGTCCTAAGGTAGCGAAATTCCTTGTCGGGTAAGTTCCGACCTGCACGAATGGCGTAACGATGGCGGCGCTGTCTCCACCCGAGACTCAGTGAAATTGAAATCGCTGTGAAGATGCAGTGTATCCGCGGCTAGACGGAAAGACCCCGTGAACCTTTACTATAGCTTTGCACTGGACTTTGAATTTGCTTGTGTAGGATAGGTGGGAGGCTTTGAAGCGTGGACGCCAGTCTGCGTGGAGCCAACCTTGAAATACCACCCTGGCAACTTTGAGGTTCTAACTCAGGTCCGTTATCCGGATCGAGGACAGTGTATGGTGGGTAGTTTGACTGGGGCGGTCTCCTCCTAAAGAGTAACGGAGGAGTACGAAGGTGCGCTCAGACCGGTCGGAAATCGGTCGTAGAGTATAAAGGCAAAAGCGCGCTTGACTGCGAGACAGACACGTCGAGCAGGTACGAAAGTAGGTCTTAGTGATCCGGTGGTTCTGTATGGAAGGGCCATCGCTCAACGGATAAAAGGTACTCCGGGGATAACAGGCTGATACCGCCCAAGAGTTCATATCGACGGCGGTGTTTGGCACCTCGATGTCGGCTCATCACATCCTGGGGCTGAAGCCGGTCCCAAGGGTATGGCTGTTCGCCATTTAAAGTGGTACGCGAGCTGGGTTTAGAACGTCGTGAGACAGTTCGGTCCCTATCTGCCGTGGACGTTTGAGATTTGAGAGGGGCTGCTCCTAGTACGAGAGGACCGGAGTGGACGAACCTCTGGTGTTCCGGTTGTCACGCCAGTGGCATTGCCGGGTAGCTATGTTCGGAATAGATAACCGCTGAAAGCATCTAAGCGGGAAACTAGCCTCAAGATGAGATCTCACTGGAACCTTGAGTTCCCTGAAGGGCCGTCGAAGACTACGACGTTGATAGGTTGGGTGTGTAAGCGCTGTGAGGCGTTGAGCTAACCAATACTAATTGCCCGTGAGGCTTGACCATATAACACCCAAGCAATTTGCATGCTCTGCGCTGAAAGGCAAAGAGACCAGATTGCGGTGTGTGAAGACGAAATGAACCGAAAGTTCGAATCTCACAAAACACCGAAAGCTGTCACATACCCAATTTGCTGAAGCGAGGCCATCTGGTCACGACTCAGTACCCGAATTTCTTGACGACCATAGAGCATTGGAACCACCTGATCCCATCCCGAACTCAGCAGTGAAACGATGCATCGCCGATGGTAGTGTGGGGTTTCCCCATGTGAGAGTAGGTCATCGTCAGGATTAAATTCCAGAGCCCCTGTTTGCTAACGCAAACAGGGGTTTTGTTTTGGGCGGTCGAAAAATGCAGGTATGAAGGCATCGCGATGCGCCAACGATAATGTGTGCTTTCCTGATAGGCCCAGCTCCCAAACTTCCCGCTACATGCGGGGCATGGGCGCTAAATCCCGGCCTTTCTATGCAATGGCCTTGCGCATGGCTATCATGCGTGCCTCATTGTGAGGCGATACTTGCATGCTGACGTTGTTAGAACTTCTGAAAGATGGCCGATTTCATTCCGGAGAAGCGCTGGGTGCCGCCCTGGGTGTCAGCCGCAGTGCTGTTTGGAAGCAGCTCCAGCACCTTGAGGCAGAGCTGAATTTGCCCATTCATAAAATTCGCGGCAAGGGGTACCAGTTGGCTTCGCCGCTGGTGTTTCTGAGCAAGGAAGAGATTGCGGTGAATGCCGCTTCTTTGGCATGGCCCGTCCACATCTCTGACTCTATCGACTCCACTAATGCTGAAGCCTTGCGTCTTGTTGACGCAGGTGTTGCTGCGCCATTTTTGGTGCTTGCTGAGCAGCAGACGGCCGGCAGGGGGAGGCGGGGCCGCACGTGGGTGAGTCCATTCGCTCAGAATGTCTACTACAGCCTTGTACTGCGCATCGAGGGTGGGCTGCGGCAGCTGGAGGGCCTTAGTCTTGTAGTGGGATTGGCGGTCATGCAAGCGCTGCGTGATTCGGGTGTGCAGGGCGCGGCCCTGAAGTGGCCAAACGACGTCCTTGTAGGGCGCAAGAAAATTGCCGGCATCTTGCTTGAGTTGGTGGGTGACCCTGCAGACATCTGTCACGTGGTGATCGGGATAGGCATTAACGTGAACATGCAGCAAGCTGCCGAGGTAGATCAGCAGTGGACCTCAGTGCAATTGGAAACGGGTGCGCCCGTCGATCGTAATTACTTGGTTGCGCAGCTAAGCCTGCAGCTGCAAAGCCACTTGGAGCGCCACAAGGCCTTTGGCTTTAGTGCGTTGCAGGAGGAGTGGGAGCGAAATCATTTGTGGCAGGGTAGGGCTGTGACTCTCATTGCAGGCGTCAATCAGATTGATGGGATTGTGCTGGGGATTGATCACCAGGGCGCGCTGCGTCTGAATGTCGATGGTGTTGAGAAAATATATAGCGGTGGTGAGTTAAGCCTGAGGCTGCGCGATGATTCTTGAGCTCGACTGTGGAAATAGCTTTATCAAGTGGCGGGTGCTTGATGCGCCGAGCATTAGCGCCTGCGCAGAGGGTGTTGTCGGTTCAGATCTCGCATTAATAGAAAGTCTGACCGCAATTCCGGGTCTGCTGCTGACGCGATGCCGTTTGGTGAGCGTTCGTGCTTCAGAGGAAACGGGAAAGTTGGTTGAGGCATTGCAGGAGGCATTTGGTGTCACAGTGGCTTGCGCTGCCTCAGCGAGAGAAATGGCGGGAGTGCGCAACGGTTATGAAGAGTACGAGCGCCTCGGGCTTGATCGCTGGTTAGCAATGCTTGGCGGTTTCAAGTTGGCGCCGGGTGCTTGCTTGGTGCTCGACTTCGGTACCGCCGCGACTGCGGACTTTATCGCTGCTGACGGTGAGCATCTAGGAGGCTTTATATGCCCTGGAATGCCCCTGATGCGCAGTCAGCTGCGAACACACACCCGCAAGATTCGCTACGACGATGCCGCAGCAGAGCAGGCCATGGAGCATCTTTCCCCAGGTCGAACCACCGTTGAGGCCGTTGAGCGTGGCTGCACGCTCATGCTTCGGGGGTTTGTATTGACCCAGCTTGAGTTGGCTCGGCGCTATTGGGGGGAGGATTTCACCGTCTTCCTGACAGGCGGGGATGCTGACCTGGTCTCGGATGCCGTACCGCAGGCTCGCTTTGTTCCGGATCTGGTTTTTGTGGGACTGGCGATGGCGTGCCCTTTGTTCTGAGGTTTTTTATGCGTTGGCTGTTTTTGCTCTTGCTCGTTCTCAATGCCTTCTATTACATCTGGCATCAACAAGAGGCGCCGTTGCGCGCTAAGGACGTTACGCCTCTGAGTCTCTATCGCGGCTCTCAGCAGGACATCCGGCTGTTGAGTGAGTCTTCTGATTCGGTTGTCCGCCGTGACCGGGCAAACGCCCCTGAGCCGCAAAATACATGCTTATACATAGGTGGCTTTGCTGATCAGCGACAAGCGCAGTTGCTTGAGCAGCGTCTCATGAGCCTGGATATAAAGGTCAAGGTGCAACTGCTCAATGTACCTGGCACTACCGGCTATTGGCTGCGTGTGTCCCCTGAAAGCAGGCGACTGGCCGATGATCTGCCATTTGAAAACCTTGCTAAGGAATTCAATGAGTTAAAACATAAAATAATGTTGTGCGAAGGCGTTGCAAGTGTCGAATAGTTTGCATAGAATGGCGCCCGCTTCGCAGTGAAGACCTTCACGGTCTACAGCGTGAAGCGAAGGTCAACGCAGCTAACCTCATATTTTTAATGAGAAAATGCTTGACAGAAGGCCGGCGTGATGTAGAATGCCGGCTCGCTTAGGAGGGGTTCCCGAGCGGCCAAAGGGATCAGACTGTAAATCTGACGTCTACGACTTCGAAGGTTCGAATCCTTCCCCCTCCACCATTTTTAGCGTGAGCTGCAAGCTCCGCGGGTATAGTTTAGTGGTAGAACCTCAGCCTTCCAAGCTGATGATGCGGGTTCGATTCCCGCTACCCGCTCCAAGTTTGCAGGTTGTGCACGGTGTTTTGCTCTTGTAGCTCAGTTGGTAGAGCACACCCTTGGTAAGGGTGAGGTCAGCGGTTCAAATCCGCTCAAGAGCTCCATATAACAAGGCAGATATGAAAATATCTGCCTTTGTTTTAACAGCTAACTCGGCTTGATAGTGTTCTGCCTGGCGTGAATGTCGGGTGATTTCAAGTCTCTAGGGGTTGGTTGTTGTAAAGTCTTTTTCAGGCCTGCATAATGGTCGGCCTGATTTTGTTTTAGGTCAGTAGCTCAATTGGCAGAGCGACGGTCTCCAAAACCGTAGGTTGGGGGTTCGATTCCCTCCTGACCTGCCAGATTCACGTGGTGTGTCTGGCTTTCTTTTCACAGGATCTTCATAGATGACTCCTAAGGCTGAAGCTCAAAGCTCTCGTTTCGATCTGGTCAAGTGGCTTGCTGTAGTCGCATTGGTGGTCGTAGGCGTTGTTGGCAATCAGTACTATTCTGCTTCGCCGATCCTGTACCGCGTACTCGCTTTGCTTGCCCTTGCTGCTGTAGCTGCCTTTGTAGGCCTGCAGACTGCCAAAGGCAAGTCTTTCGCAGTCCTGGTAAAGGAAGCTCGCACAGAAATCCGTAAAGTCGTTTGGCCGACTCGCCAAGAAACCACGCAGACCACGTTGATTGTTGTGGCTGTTGTTCTGGTTATGGCGTTGCTGTTGTGGGGGCTTGATTCCCTGCTCGGCTGGCTTGTTTCCTTGATTGTTGGCTAAGGGTGTCCCGTGGCTAAGCGTTGGTACGTTGTGCATGCTTACTCGGGTTACGAGAAGCATGTCATGCGCTCTTTGCTAGAGCGCGTAAAGCTGGCAGGCATGGAAGATGGCTTCGGCGAAATTCTGGTTCCCACTGAAGAAGTGGTTGAAATGCGGAATGGCCAAAAGCGTAAAAGCGAACGCAAGTTCTTCCCTGGCTACGTGCTGGTTCAGATGGACATGAATGAAGGTACTTGGCACTTGGTCAAGGACACTCCTCGTGTCATGGGTTTCATCGGCGGTACTGCTGATAAGCCTGCTCCGATCACTGACAAAGAGGCAGAAGCGATTCTGCGTCGTGTTGCTGACGGTAGCGACAAGCCTAAGCCGAAGACGTTGTTCGAGCCGGGTGAGGTTGTTCGTGTCACAGATGGTCCGTTTGCTGATTTCAACGGCACTGTCGAAGAAGTTAACTACGAAAAGAGCCGGATCCAAGTGGCGGTGCTCATTTTCGGTCGCTCTACTCCGGTAGAGCTGGAGTTCAGCCAGGTCGAAAAGGTCTAGCTGAGCAAGCATCCCAACCCCGCAGCCCTAGGCTGTGGGGTTTTGTCGTCACTGGGATAAACGCGCAAGTAACCGGGGAGCCTTTCGAGGCGTTTGAACCCGTAATTGGAGTGCCTCATGGCCAAGAAGATTACCGCTTACATCAAGCTGCAAGTGAAGGCCGCTCAGGCCAACCCAAGTCCACCTGTCGGCCCGGCTCTGGGTCAGCACGGCGTGAACATCATGGAATTCTGCAAGGCCTTCAACGCCCGTACTCAGGGTCTTGAGCCAGGTCTGCCGACTCCAGTGATCATCACTGTATACAGCGACCGTAGCTTCACTTTCGAAACCAAGTCGACTCCGGCTTCGGTTTTGCTGAAGAAGGCTGCAGGTCTGACTAGCGGTTCCGCTCGTCCTAACACCGTTAAGGTTGGCACCGTAACTCGTGCTCAGCTGGAAGAAATCGCGAAAACCAAAAACGCGGATCTGACTGCAGCTGATATGGATGCAGCCGTGCGTACCATCGCCGGTTCTGCTCGTAGCATGGGCCTTAACGTGGAGGGTGTGTAATGGCTAAGCTGACCAAGCGCCAAAAGGCTATCGCCGGCAAAATCGAAGCAGGTAAGGCCTACAACTTTGTAGACGCTGCTGCCCTGCTGACCGAGCTGTCGACTGTCAAGTTCAGCGAGTCCGTTGACGTTGCTGTAAACCTGGGTGTTGACCCACGTAAATCCGACCAGGTCGTTCGTAGCGCTACTGTGCTGCCACACGGTACTGGCAAGACTGTACGTGTTGCTGTCTTCACCCAAGGCCCGGCAGCTGAAGCTGCTCTGGCCGCCGGCGCCGACCGCGTTGGCATGGACGACCTGGCTGCCGAAATGAAAGGCGGCGACCTGAACTACGACGTAGTTATTGCCTCCCCGGATGCAATGCGCGTTGTAGGTCAGTTGGGTCAGATCCTCGGTCCACGTGGTCTGATGCCTAACCCTAAAGTCGGCACCGTAACGCCAGACGTAGCTACCGCGGTTAAAAACGCCAAGGCTGGTCAGGTTCGTTATCGCACCGACAAAAACGGCATCATTCACACCTCCGTTGGCAAAGTCGGCTTTGATGCCGTCAAGCTGAAGGAAAACGTTGAAGCCCTGATCGCTGATCTGAAGCGTATCAAGCCAGCTTCCTCGAAAGGTATCTACGTTAAGCGCGTTACCCTGAGCACCACTATGGGCCCAGGTCTGGTCATCGACCAAGGCTCGCTGGACGTATAAGACACAAGTTGGCGCGAGCGATCGCGCTGATTGAAAAAATTGGGGTCCCTGCCTGGCGGGGGCTATCCAAGACCGTAGGCGGCGCAAGTCTTAAACCACAAGCCTACGCAGATGGTGCTCCCGGTTCCTTACCGAATCAGACACCAAAACGACATCCGGCTTCGGCCAGATGAAACGGTAACAAGCAGGAGTTAAACCCGTGGCAATTAATCTCGAAGACAAGAAGGCCATCGTCGCTGAAGTCAACGAGGCTGCCAAAGCTGCTCTGTCCGCTGTCGTGGCTGATGCCCGTGGTGTGACAGTAGGCGCTATGACCGGACTCCGTAAAGAGGCTCGTGAAGCTGGCGTATACGTACGTGTTGTACGTAACACCCTGCTCAAGCGCGCTGTTGCTGACACTGAATACAGTGTCCTCAACGACGTGTTCACCGGCCCGACTCTGATCGCGTTCTCCAAAGAACATCCAGGCGCTGCTGCCCGTTTGTTCAAGGAATTCGCCAAGAGTCAGGATAAGTTCGAGATCAAGGCAGCTGCGTTCGAGGGCAAGTTCCTCGCAGCTAACCAAATCGACGTACTGGCAACACTGCCGACCCGTAACGAAGCTATTTCGCAGCTGATGAGCGTGATTCAAGGCGCTACCAGCAAGCTGGCTCGTACTCTGGCTGCAGTTCGCGAGCAAAAAGAAGCTGCCGCAGCCTAAGGCTGAGCACCTCCTTTCGCGTATTTTTGTTTATTTCGATGGCCGCGTAGGCCGTCCCCCAATTCAGGAAATACAGTAATGTCTATCTCCCAAGAAGATATCCTCAACGCCGTAGCTGAAATGTCGGTTCTGCAGGTTGTTGAGCTGATCAAAGCTTTCGAAGAAAAATTCGGCGTTTCCGCTGCTGCTGCTTCCGCTGGCCCAGCTGTTGCTGCTGTTGCTGCTGAAGAGCAAACCGAATTCAACGTCATGCTGCTGGAAGCTGGCGAGAAGAAAGTAAACGTGATCAAGGCAGTTCGTGAACTGACCGGTCTGGGCCTGAAAGAAGCCAAGGCTGTAGTTGACGGCGCTCCTGCCCAGGTTCTGGAAGCAGTGTCCAAAGACGCAGCTGACAAAGCCAAAGCAGTGCTGGAAGAAGCAGGCGCTAAAGTCGAGCTGAAGTAAGCATCGACCTTGCGTCTCCAGCCCAAGCGTTAAGCTGAAGGCTGATGGCTGGTGGCTCTTGCCACCGGCCTTTTTCCGTTCTTGGCTGTCGACTCGGTCGCCGCCACTAACGCGCTGTAGCCACCCGATGCGGTGGTGCAAACCATGGGGTTTGCGAGATTTTCTGGCTGCTCCCGTCGGGAGGGGCCAAACAAGCAGGTGACCAAGCTGGGGAACGCTGATGGCTTACTCATATACTGAGAAAAAACGTATCCGCAAGGACTTTAGCAAGTTGCCGGACGTCATGGATGTCCCGTACCTTCTGGCTATCCAGCTGGATTCGTATCGTGAATTCTTGCAAGCGGGAGCGACTAAAGATCAGTTCCGCGACGTGGGCCTGCATGCGGCCTTCAAATCCGTTTTCCCGATCATCAGCTACTCCGGCAATGCTGCGCTGGAGTACGTCGGTTATCGCCTGGGCGAACCGGCATTTGATGTCAAAGAATGCGTGTTGCGCGGTGTTACGTACGCCGTACCTTTGCGGGTAAAAGTCCGTCTGATCATTTTCGACAAAGAATCGTCGAACAAAGCGATCAAGGACATCAAAGAGCAAGAAGTCTACATGGGCGAAATCCCATTGATGACTGAAAACGGTACCTTCGTTATTAACGGTACCGAGCGCGTTATCGTTTCCCAGCTGCACCGTTCCCCGGGCGTGTTCTTTGACCACGACCGCGGCAAGACGCACAGCTCCGGTAAGCTCCTGTACTCCGCGCGGATCATTCCGTACCGCGGTTCGTGGTTGGACTTCGAGTTCGACCCGAAAGACTGCGTGTTCGTGCGTATCGACCGTCGTCGCAAGCTGCCGGCCTCGGTACTGCTGCGCGCGCTCGGCTATACCACCGAGCAAGTGCTGGATGCCTTCTACACCACCAACGTGTTCAGCCTGAAGGATGAAACCCTCAGCCTGGAACTGATTGCTTCGCGTCTGCGTGGTGAAATTGCTGTCCTGGATATCCAGGATGAAAACGGCAAGGTCATCGTTGAAGCCGGCCGCCGTATTACTGCGCGCCACATCAACCAGATCGAAAAAGCCGGTATCAAGTCGCTGGACGTGCCTTTGGACTACGTCCTGGGTCGCACCACCGCCAAGGTCATCGTTCACCCGGCGACAGGTGAAATCCTGGCTGAGTGCAACACCGAGCTGAACACCGAGATCCTGGCAAAAATCGCCAAGGCCCAGGTTGTTCGCATCGAGACGCTGTACACCAACGACATCGACTGCGGTCCGTTCATCTCCGACACACTGAAGATCGACTCCACCAGCAACCAATTGGAAGCGCTGGTCGAGATCTATCGCATGATGCGTCCTGGTGAGCCACCAACCAAAGACGCTGCCGAGACCCTGTTCAACAACCTGTTCTTCAGCCCTGAGCGCTATGACCTGTCTGCGGTCGGCCGGATGAAGTTCAACCGTCGTATCGGTCGTACCGAGATCGAAGGTTCGGGCGTGTTGTGCAAGGAAGACATCGTCGCGGTACTGAAGACTCTGGTCGACATCCGTAACGGTAAAGGCATCGTCGATGACATCGACCACCTGGGTAACCGTCGTGTTCGCTGCGTAGGCGAAATGGCTGAGAACCAGTTCCGCGTTGGCCTGGTACGTGTAGAGCGTGCGGTCAAAGAGCGTCTGTCGATGGCTGAAAGCGAAGGCCTGATGCCGCAAGACCTGATCAACGCCAAGCCAGTGGCTGCGGCGGTGAAAGAGTTCTTCGGTTCCAGCCAGCTCTCGCAGTTCATGGACCAGAACAACCCGCTCTCCGAGATCACCCACAAGCGCCGTGTTTCCGCACTGGGCCCGGGCGGTTTGACGCGTGAGCGTGCAGGCTTTGAAGTTCGTGACGTTCACCCGACGCACTACGGTCGTGTTTGCCCGATCGAAACGCCGGAAGGTCCGAACATCGGTCTGATCAACTCCCTGGCCGCTTATGCGCGCACTAACCAGTACGGTTTCCTCGAGAGCCCGTACCGCGTAGTGAAAGACGCTCTGGTTACCGACGAGATCGTGTTCCTGTCCGCCATCGAAGAAGCTGATCACGTGATCGCTCAGGCTTCGGCCACGATGAACGACAAGAAAGTCCTGATCGACGAGCTGGTAGCTGTTCGTCACTTGAACGAGTTCACCGTTAAGGCGCCGGAAGACGTCACCTTGATGGACGTTTCGCCCAAGCAGGTAGTTTCTGTTGCAGCGTCGCTGATCCCGTTCCTGGAACACGATGACGCCAACCGTGCGTTGATGGGTTCCAACATGCAGCGTCAAGCTGTACCGACTCTGCGTGCTGACAAGCCGCTGGTAGGTACCGGCATGGAGCGTAACGTAGCGCGTGACTCCGGCGTTTGCGTCGTGGCTCGTCGTGGCGGCGTGATTGACTCTGTTGATGCCAGCCGTATCGTGGTTCGTGTTGCCGATGACGAAGTTGAAACTGGCGAAGCCGGTGTCGACATCTACAACCTGACCAAATATACCCGCTCGAACCAGAACACCTGCATCAACCAGCGTCCGCTGGTGAGCAAGGGTGATCGCGTTCAGCGTAGCGACATCATGGCCGACGGCCCGTCCACCGACATGGGTGAACTGGCTCTGGGTCAGAACATGCGCATCGCGTTCATGGCATGGAACGGCTTCAACTTCGAAGACTCCATCTGCCTGTCCGAGCGTGTTGTTCAAGAAGACCGTTTCACCACAATCCACATTCAGGAACTGACCTGTGTGGCACGTGACACCAAGCTTGGGCCAGAGGAAATCACTGCAGACATCCCGAACGTGGGTGAGGCTGCACTGAACAAACTGGACGAAGCCGGTATCGTTTACGTAGGTGCTGAAGTTGGCGCAGGCGACATCCTGGTCGGTAAGGTCACTCCGAAAGGCGAGACCCAACTGACGCCGGAAGAGAAGCTGTTGCGTGCCATCTTCGGTGAAAAAGCCAGCGACGTTAAAGACACCTCCCTGCGTGTACCTACCGGTACCAAGGGTACTGTCATCGACGTACAGGTCTTCACCCGTGACGGCGTCGAGCGTGATGCTCGTGCACTGTCCATCGAGAAGACTCAACTCGACGAGATCCGCAAGGATCTGAACGAAGAGTTCCGTATCGTTGAAGGCGCGACCTTCGAACGTCTGCGTTCCGCTCTGGTAGGCCACAAGGCCGAAGGCGGCGCAGGTCTGAAGAAAGGTCAGGACATCACCGACGAAATCCTCGACGGTCTTGAGCACGGCCAGTGGTTCAAACTGCGCATGGCTGAAGATGCTCTGAACGAGCAGCTCGAGAAGGCTCAGGCCTACATCGTTGATCGTCGCCGTCTGCTGGACGACAAGTTCGAAGACAAGAAGCGCAAACTGCAGCAGGGCGATGACCTGGCTCCAGGCGTGCTGAAAATCGTCAAGGTTTACCTGGCAATCCGTCGCCGCATCCAGCCGGGCGACAAGATGGCCGGTCGTCACGGTAACAAAGGTGTGGTCTCCGTGATCATGCCGGTTGAAGACATGCCGCACGATGCCAATGGCACCCCGGTCGACGTCGTCCTCAACCCGTTGGGCGTACCTTCGCGTATGAACGTTGGTCAGATCCTTGAAACCCACCTGGGCCTCGCGGCCAAAGGTCTGGGCGAGAAGATCAACCGTATGATCGAAGAGCAGCGCAAGGTCGCAGACCTGCGTAAGTTCCTGCACGAGATCTACAACGAGATCGGCGGTCGCAACGAAGAGCTGGACACCTTCTCCGACCAGGAAATCCTGGACCTGGCGAAGAACCTGCGCGGCGGCGTTCCAATGGCTACCCCGGTGTTCGACGGTGCCAAGGAAAGCGAAATCAAGGCCATGCTGAAACTGGCAGACCTGCCGGAAAGCGGCCAGATGCAGCTGTTCGACGGCCGTACCGGTAATAAGTTTGAGCGCCCGGTTACTGTTGGCTACATGTACATGCTGAAGCTGAACCACTTGGTAGACGACAAGATGCACGCTCGTTCTACCGGTTCGTACAGCCTGGTTACCCAGCAGCCGCTGGGTGGTAAGGCTCAGTTCGGTGGTCAGCGTTTCGGGGAGATGGAGGTCTGGGCACTGGAAGCATACGGTGCTGCTTACACTCTGCAAGAAATGCTCACAGTGAAGTCGGACGATGTGAACGGTCGGACCAAGATGTACAAAAACATCGTGGACGGCGATCACCGTATGGAGCCGGGCATGCCCGAGTCCTTCAACGTGTTGATCAAAGAAATTCGTTCCCTCGGCATCGATATCGATCTGGAAACCGAATAACACGTGACGCGAATCGAGAGCGGGGCTGTTTAGCCCGCTCTCTGCTCCGCCAGGAGGAAAGGCCTTGAAAGACCTACTGAATTTGCTGAAAAACCAGGGTCAAGTCGAAGAGTTCGACGCCATCCGTATTGGATTGGCATCGCCTGAGATGATCCGTTCGTGGTCGTTCGGTGAAGTTAAAAAGCCGGAAACCATTAACTACCGTACGTTCAAACCTGAGCGTGACGGCCTGTTCTGCGCCAAGATCTTTGGCCCGGTAAAGGATTACGAGTGCCTGTGCGGTAAGTACAAGCGCTTGAAGCACCGCGGTGTGATCTGCGAGAAGTGCGGCGTTGAAGTTGCGCTGGCTAAAGTTCGTCGTGAGCGCATGGCGCACATCGAGCTGGCGTCGCCGGTTGCCCACATCTGGTTCCTGAAATCGCTGCCGTCCCGTATCGGCTTGCTGATGGACATGACCCTGCGTGATATCGAACGCGTTCTCTATTTCGAGAGCTATGTCGTTATCGATCCAGGCATGACCACCCTTGAAAAAGGTCAGCTGCTGAACGACGAGCAGTACTTCGAAGCGCTGGAAGAGTTCGGTGACGATTTCGATGCCCGCATGGGTGCTGAAGCTGTCCGTGAACTGCTGCACGCGATCGACCTGGAACACGAGATTGGCCGTCTGCGTGAAGAAATTCCGCAAACCAACTCCGAAACCAAAATCAAGAAACTGTCCAAGCGTCTGAAGTTGATGGAAGCCTTCCAGGGTTCCGGCAACTTGCCAGAATGGATGGTGCTGACCGTTCTGCCGGTTCTGCCGCCAGACCTGCGTCCGCTGGTACCGTTGGATGGCGGTCGCTTCGCGACTTCCGACCTCAACGACCTGTACCGCCGTGTGATCAACCGTAACAACCGCTTGAAGCGTTTGCTCGATCTGTCCGCTCCGGACATCATCGTGCGCAACGAAAAGCGTATGTTGCAAGAAGCTGTCGATGCCTTGCTCGACAACGGTCGTCGTGGCCGCGCTATCACCGGTTCGAACAAGCGTCCTCTGAAATCCTTGGCTGACATGATCAAGGGTAAGCAAGGTCGTTTCCGTCAGAACTTGCTCGGTAAGCGTGTTGACTACTCCGGTCGTTCGGTAATTACCGTAGGCCCGACCCTGCGTCTGCACCAGTGCGGTCTGCCTAAGAAGATGGCACTTGAACTGTTCAAGCCATTCATCTTCGGCAAGCTGGAAATGCGCGGTCTCGCGACCACCATCAAAGCGGCCAAGAAAATGGTCGAGCGCGAACTGCCAGAGGTTTGGGACGTTCTCGCTGAAGTGATCCGCGAACACCCGGTTCTCCTCAACCGTGCACCGACCCTTCACCGTCTGGGTATCCAGGCGTTTGAACCGGTACTGATCGAAGGTAAGGCTATCCAGCTGCACCCTCTGGTCTGTGCTGCGTACAACGCCGACTTCGACGGCGACCAAATGGCCGTGCACGTACCGCTGACACTGGAAGCTCAGTTGGAAGCGCGTGCGTTGATGATGTCGACCAACAACATTCTGTCGCCAGCCAACGGTGAGCCAATCATCGTTCCGTCGCAGGACGTTGTATTGGGTCTGTACTACATGACCCGTGAAGCGATCAACGCCAAAGGCGAAGGTCGTGTGTTCGCTGACCTGCAAGAAGTTGACCGTGTGTTCCGTGCCGGCGAAGCCGCACTGCACGCCAAGGTCAAGGTGCGGATCAACGAAACCGTCAACGACCGTGACGGCGGCAGCGTGACCAACACCCGTATCGTCGACACCACTGTCGGCCGTGCGCTGTTGTATCAAGTTGTGCCAAAAGGTCTGTCGTACGACGTCGTCAACCTGCCAATGAAGAAAAAGGCGATCTCCAAGCTGATCAACCAGTGCTACCGCGTGGTTGGTTTGAAAGAGACCGTGATCTTCGCTGACCAGTTGATGTACACCGGTTTTGCTTACTCGACTATTTCCGGCGTTTCCATCGGTGTTAACGACTTCGTTATCCCGGATGAAAAAGCTCAGATCATCGGTGCTGCTACCGATGAAGTGAAAGAAATCGAGAGCCAGTACGCCTCCGGCCTGGTAACTCAGGGCGAGAAGTACAACAAAGTGATCGACCTTTGGTCCAAGGCCAACGACGAAGTGTCGAAGGCGATGATGGCAAACCTCTCGAAAGAGAAGGTTATCGACCGTCATGGTGTAGAAGTCGATCAAGAGTCGTTCAACTCGATGTACATGATGGCCGACTCGGGCGCACGGGGTTCTGCTGCGCAGATCCGTCAGCTCGCCGGTATGCGTGGCCTGATGGCCAAGCCGGATGGTTCCATCATCGAGACGCCGATTACTGCGAACTTCCGTGAAGGTTTGAGCGTACTTCAGTACTTCATCTCCACTCACGGTGCTCGTAAGGGTCTTGCGGATACCGCGTTGAAAACCGCTAACTCCGGTTACCTGACGCGTCGTCTGGTCGACGTTGCACAAGACTTGGTTGTGACTGAAGTTGACTGCGGCACCGAACACGGTCTGCTGATGACTCCGCACATCGAAGGCGGCGACGTTGTAGAACCGTTGGGTGAGCGCGTACTGGGTCGAGTAATCGCCCGTGACGTATTCAAGCCAGGTACCGAGGAAATTATCGTTCCTGCCGGCACTCTGGTAGACGAGAAGTGGGTCGAGTTCATCGAACTCAACAGCATCGACGAAGTGATTGTTCGCTCGCCGATCAGCTGTGAAACCCGCTACGGCATTTGCGCCAAGTGCTACGGCCGTGACTTGGCTCGTGGTCACCAGGTGAACATCGGTGAAGCGGTCGGCGTTATCGCTGCCCAGTCCATCGGTGAGCCGGGTACACAGCTGACCATGCGTACGTTCCACATCGGTGGTGCGGCAAGCCGGACCTCCGCAGCCGACAGCGTTCAGGTGAAGAATGGCGGTACCGTCCGTCTGCACAACCTGAAACACGTTGAGCGAGTGGATGGCCACCTGGTTGCTGTATCCCGTTCCGGTGAGCTGGCAATCGCTGATGACTACGGTCGTGAGCGTGAGCGTTACAAGCTGCCGTACGGTGCTGTGATCTCGGTTAAAGAAGGTGACAAGGTCGACGCTGGCGCAATCGTGGCCAAGTGGGATCCGCACACTCACCCAATCGTTACCGAAATGAAAGGTACCGTGACCTACGTGGGCATGGAAGAAGGCATCACGATCAAGCGTCAGACTGACGAATTGACCGGTATGACCAACATTGAAGTACTCGACGCGAAAGATCGTCCAGCTGCCGGTAAGGACATCCGTCCTGCCGTGAAGATGGTCGATGACAACGGCAAGGACTTGTTGCTGCCAGGCACTGACGTAATCGCTCAGTACTTCCTGCCAGCCAACGCCCTGGTCGGTGTAGCGGATGGTGCGAAGATCGCGATCGGTGATGTTATCGCGCGTATCCCGCAAGAAACTTCGAAGACCCGCGACATCACCGGTGGTCTGCCGCGTGTTGCCGACTTGTTCGAAGCTCGTCGTCCGAAAGAAGCGTCGATTCTGGCTGAAGTCAGCGGCACCATCGCGTTCGGTAAAGAGACCAAGGGCAAGCGCCGTCTGGTTATTACTCCGAACGACGGTAGCGATCCGTATGAAGAGCTGATTCCGAAGTGGCGTCACCTGAACGTCTTCGAAGGCGAACAGGTAAACCGCGGCGAAGTTATCTCCGACGGCCCGAGCGATCCACACGACATCCTGCGTTTGCTGGGTGTGAGTGCGCTGGCCAAGTACATCGTTAACGAGATCCAGGACGTTTACCGTCTGCAAGGCGTGAAGATCAACGATAAGCACATCGAGACCATCCTGCGTCAGATGCTGCGTAAAGTTGAAATCGCTGAATCCGGCGATTCCAGTTTCATCAAGGGCGACCAGATGGAACTGACTCACGTATTGGTAGAAAACGAACGTCTGGGCGCGGAAGACAAATTTGTCTCCAAGTTCACTCGTGTGTTGCTGGGTATCACCAAGGCGTCGTTGTCCACTGAGTCGTTCATCTCGGCGGCCTCCTTCCAGGAGACCACTCGCGTACTGACCGAAGCAGCGGTAACCGGCAAGCGCGATTACCTGCGCGGCCTGAAAGAGAACGTGGTCGTGGGTCGTTTGATCCCGGCAGGTACCGGTTTGGCTTACCACAGCGAGCGCAAGCGCCGCCGTGATGCTGACAAGCCGCTGCGCGTAAGCGCCAGTGAAGTGGAAGCTGCACTGACCGAAGCGCTGAACTCAAGCGGTAACTGAGTTCTGCGGTAAATAAGTCTGGGCCCTGGCAGCCCCATTCGTCGGATCGAGGCAATTTTGCCCCGGTTCGATGAGAGGGGAGGTCGGGGCCTTGCCTTGACTGGGGGCAAGATCCTCTTTAGACTCTTGTACCCCTAAATTTGGCGGGAATTCGTTCCTGCCATTTTGCTTTTCTTGCAAGACAATAGCGTCGCAAGACAACAGTGGAGCTAGTAGATGGCAACTATCAACCAGCTGGTACGTCAGCCGCGTAAGCGTATCGTCGAGAAATCCGACGTACCTGCGCTGCAGAACTGCCCGCAACGTCGTGGCGTATGCACTCGCGTGTATACCACTACGCCGAAAAAACCTAACTCGGCACTGCGTAAAGTATGCCGTGTGCGCCTGACCAACGGTTTCGAGGTTTCCTCGTACATCGGCGGTGAAGGCCACAACCTGCAAGAGCACAGCGTGGTACTGATCCGCGGCGGTCGTGTAAAAGACTTGCCAGGTGTTCGTTACCACACCGTACGCGGCTCCTTGGATACTTCCGGCGTTAAAGGTCGTAACCAGGGTCGTTCGAAGTACGGTACCAAGAAGCCTAAGTAGTAGCGGCTTTTTGTAAAACTGAATCATCTTATTTTCTGAGTCGATAAGAGTAAGGTCGGATGCGTCCCGAAAGGGCACTGATTCCGAGCGAACCTGAAGACCGTTTGAGGGCTTATCCATGCCAAGAAGACGCGTAGCAGCCAAGCGCGAAGTGCTTGACGATCCAAAATACGGAAGCCAAATTCTGGCCAAGTTCATGAACCACGTGATGGAAAGCGGCAAGAAAGCCGTTGCCGAGCGTATCGTTTATGGCGCGCTGGAAAAGGTTAAAGAACGCAAGAACAGCGACCCCCTGGAAATCTTCGAGAAAGCTCTCGACGCCATCGCTCCGCTGGTCGAAGTGAAGTCGCGCCGTGTAGGCGGTGCTACTTACCAGGTTCCGGTCGAAGTTCGTCCGTCCCGTCGTAACGCTCTGGCAATGCGCTGGTTGGTAGACTTCGCCCGTAAGCGCGGCGAGAAGTCTATGGCTCTGCGTTTGGCTGGCGAACTGTTGGACGCTGCTGAAGGTAAAGGTGCTGCTGTTAAGAAGCGTGAAGACGTGCACCGTATGGCTGAAGCTAACAAAGCTTTCTCGCACTACCGCTTCTAATCTTAGCTTCACTAATTTTGCGAGGGCTTTATGGCTCGTACTACTCCGATTAGCCGCTACCGTAACATCGGTATCGTTGCTCACGTGGATGCTGGTAAAACCACCACCACCGAGCGCGTACTGTTTTACACCGGCAAAAGTCACAAAATGGGCGAGGTGCATGACGGCGCCGCGACCACAGACTGGATGGTTCAGGAGCAGGAGCGTGGTATTACCATTACTTCTGCTGCTATTACCGCCTTCTGGAAAGGTTCCGAGAAGCAGTACAAAGACGAGCACCGCTTCAACGTAATCGATACCCCGGGCCACGTAGACTTCACCATTGAAGTTGAGCGTTCCCTGCGTGTACTCGACGGCGCTGTCGTTGTGTTCTGCGGTACCTCGGGTGTTGAGCCTCAGTCGGAAACCGTATGGCGTCAAGCCAACAAATACGGCGTTCCACGTCTTGTTTACGTAAACAAGATGGACCGTGCTGGCGCTAACTTCCTGCGCGTGATCGGTCAGATCAAGCAGCGTCTGGGTCATACTCCGGTGCCAATCCAATTGGCTATCGGTTCCGAAGACAACTTCCAAGGTCAGATCGACCTGATCAACATGGAAGCTGTTTACTGGAATGATTCCGACAAAGGTATGGTTCCTGTTCGTAAGCCTATCCCTGCAGAACTGCAGGAACTGGCTGACGAGTGGCGCAACAACATGGTTGAGGCTGCTGCCGAAGCCAGCGAAGAGCTGATGAACAAGTACCTCGAAGGTGAAGAACTCACCAACGCGGAAATCAAGGCCGCTCTGCGTCAGCGTACTATCGCTGGTGAAATCGTCCTGGCTGTTTGCGGTTCCTCGTTCAAGAACAAGGGTGTTCCCCTGGTTCTCGATGCTGTGATCGACTACCTGCCTGCTCCAACCGACATTCCTGCTATCAAGGGTACCAACCCTGATAACGAGGAAGAAGAAATGGAGCGTCATGCAGACGACAGCGAGCCGTTCTCGGCCCTGGCGTTCAAGATCGCTACCGACCCATTCGTGGGTACCTTGACCTTCGTCCGCGTTTATTCGGGCGTGTTGGCATCCGGCGACGGCGTGATCAACTCGGTTAAAGGTAAGAAAGAGCGCGTGGGCCGTATGGTGCAAATGCACGCAAACGCCCGTGAAGAGATCAAGGAAGTGCGCGCTGGTGACATCGCGGCCCTGATCGGCATGAAGGACGTCACCACAGGTGAGACTTTGTGCGACGCTGCTAAGCCAATCATCCTGGTTCGCATGGACTTCCCGGAGCCGGTTATTTCGGTTGCCGTAGAGCCTAAGACCAAGGATGACCAGGAAAAAATGGGTATCGCTCTGGGCAAACTTGCTCAGGAAGATCCATCTTTCCGCGTCAAGACTGATGAAGAGACTGGTCAAACGATCATCTCCGGCATGGGCGAGCTGCACCTGGACATCCTGGTTGACCGGATGCGCCGTGAGTTCAACGTCGAAGCCAACATCGGTAAGCCTCAGGTTTCCTATCGTGAGCGCATCACGAAGAACTGTGAAATCGAAGGCAAGTTCGTTCGTCAGTCCGGCGGTCGTGGTCAGTTCGGTCACTGCTGGATCCGTTTTGCTCCTGCTGACGAAGGTCAGGAAGGTCTGCAATTCGTGAACGAAGTAGTTGGTGGTGTTGTTCCTAAGGAATACATCCCGGCTATCCAGAAGGGTATCGAAGAGCAGATGAAGAACGGTGTTGTTGCCGGCTATCCGCTGATCGGCCTGAAAGCAACCGTTTTTGACGGTTCTTACCACGACGTCGACTCCAACGAGATGGCGTTTAAGGTGGCTGCTTCCATGGCAACCAAGCAACTGGCCCAGAAGGGCGGTGGTGAGTTGCTTGAGCCAATCATGGCGGTAGAAGTTGTTACACCTGAAGACTATATGGGTGATGTCATGGGCGACCTTAACCGTCGTCGCGGCATGATCTTGGGTATGGAAGACACGGTTTCCGGCAAAGTGATTCGCGCCGAGGTTCCGTTGGGTGAGATGTTCGGTTATGCGACCGACGTTCGCTCCATGTCTCAGGGTCGCGCAAGCTACTCTATGGAATTCAAAAAATACAACACAGCTCCGGCGCACATCGCTGAAACTGTATCCAAAAAACAAGGCTGATTCAGTCCTTTAGGCAAGGAGTTAATTGTCGTGGCTAAAGAAAAATTTGATCGTTCCCTACCGCACGTCAACGTTGGCACCATCGGTCACGTTGACCACGGTAAAACCACTCTGACTGCTGCTCTGACTCGCGTTTGCTCCGAAGTATTCGGTTCCGCAATCGTTGATTTCGATAAAATCGACAGCGCACCAGAAGAGAAAGCTCGTGGTATCACCATCAACACCGCGCACGTTGAATACAACTCGCTGATCCGTCACTACGCTCACGTTGACTGCCCAGGTCACGCTGACTATGTGAAGAACATGATCACCGGTGCTGCCCAGATGGACGGCGCAATCCTGGTTTGCTCGGCCGCTGATGGTCCGATGCCACAAACCCGTGAGCACATCCTGCTGTCCCGTCAGGTAGGCGTTCCGTACATCGTGGTTTACCTGAACAAGGCTGACCTGGTAGACGACGCTGAGCTGCTGGAACTGGTTGAGATGGAAGTGCGCGATCTGCTGAGCACTTACGACTTCCCAGGCGACGACACTCCGATCATCATCGGTTCTGCTCGTATGGCTCTGGAAGGCAAAGACGATAACGAAATGGGCACCACGTCCGTTCGTAAACTGGTTGAAACTCTGGACAGCTACATCCCAGATCCAGTTCGTGTTATCGACAAGCCGTTCCTGATGCCAATCGAAGACGTATTCTCGATCTCCGGTCGCGGTACTGTTGTAACTGGTCGTATCGAGCGCGGTATCGTTAAGGTTCAAGATCCACTGGAAATCGTTGGTCTGCGTGACACTACCGTCACCACCTGCACCGGTGTTGAAATGTTCCGTAAGCTGCTCGACGAAGGTCGTGCTGGCGAGAACTGCGGCGTTCTGCTGCGTGGTACCAAGCGTGACGACGTTGAGCGTGGCCAGGTTCTGGTTAAGCCAGGTTCGGTTAAGCCGCACACCAAGTTCGAAGCTGAAGTGTACGTGCTGAGCAAAGAAGAAGGCGGTCGTCACACTCCGTTCTTCAAAGGCTACCGTCCACAGTTCTACTTCCGTACTACTGACGTGACTGGTAACTGCGAACTGCCGGAAGGCGTTGAAATGGTTATGCCAGGCGACAACATCAAAATGGTTGTTACCCTGATCAAAACCATCGCAATGGAAGACGGTCTGCGCTTCGCTATCCGTGAAGGCGGCCGTACCGTTGGTGCTGGCGTTGTAGCTAAAATCATCGAGTAATTATCTCTTCCGAGATAGCCTTGATGTTTTGAAGAGGCCCCCGCTCAGCGGGGGCCTTTTTTATTGGGTTGACACCTATCTGGGCCGTCTATAGAATTGCGCCTCCTTTTAACGGGCGTATTGCGCTCGCTGGGAATAGCAGCCGGAGTCTGAAATCCAATGCAAAATCAGCAAATCCGTATCAGGTTGAAGGCTTTTGACCATCGCCTGATCGACCAATCCACCCAGGAAATCGTGGAAACCGCGAAACGTACTGGTGCTCAAGTGCGTGGTCCAATTCCACTGCCTACCCGTAAAGAGCGGTTCACCGTTCTGGTCTCCCCGCACGTCAACAAAGACGCGCGTGACCAGTACGAGATCCGTACTCATAAGCGCGTACTGGACATCGTCCAACCAACGGATAAAACCGTTGATGCACTTATGAAGCTCGATCTGGCGGCCGGTGTGGAAGTACAGATCAGCCTCGGCTAAGACTTGGGTCTTAGTCGTGTAACGCTCTGAAATGGGCGGCCATAGCGGGTGAAAGCCCCGTACACTCATGAGGTTTACAACATGACTATTGGTGTAGTCGGTCGTAAATGCGGTATGACCCGTATTTTCACCGAAGAAGGTGTCTCCATTCCGGTCACGGTCATTGAGATCGAACCGAATCGCGTCACCCAGTTCAAAACTGAAGAAACCGATGGCTATCGTGCAGTGCAAGTCACTGTCGGCGAGCGTCGTGCTTCGCGCGTGACTGCTGCTCAAGCAGGTCACTTCGCTAAAGCAAACGTTGCAGCTGGTCGCACTGTTATGGAGTTCCGTCTCGAAGACGGCGACTACCAGGCTGGCGATCTGATCAACGCTGAAATCTTCGCCGCTGGTCAACTGGTTGATGTAACCGGTCAGTCCAAAGGTAAAGGCTTCCAGGGTACGATCAAGCGTTGGAATTTCCGTGGTCAAGACAACACTCACGGTAACTCCGTTTCCCACCGCGTCCCGGGCTCTATTGGCCAGTGCCAGACTCCTGGTCGTGTATTCAAGGGCAAAAAAATGTCCGGTCATATGGGCGCTGAGCGCGTGACCGTGCAGTCCCTCGAAGTAGTGCGCGTCGACGCTGAACGCAATCTGTTGTTGGTCAAGGGTGCTGTTCCTGGCGCTACTGGCGGCAACCTGGTTGTACGTCCAGCGGCCAAGGCTCGCGGTTAAGGGGAAGCTGACATGCAATTAAATGTAAATGACGCTCAAGCGATCGAAGTTTCCGAACTGACATTTGGCGGCGAATTCAACGAGACGCTGGTTCACCAAGCAGTCGTGGCCTACATGGCCGGCGGCCGTCAAGGTAGCAAGCAGCAAAAGACCCGTTCCGACGTACGTGGTGGCGGTAAGCGCCCTTGGCGTCAGAAAGGTACTGGCCGTGCTCGTGCCGGTACTATCCGTAGCCCAATCTGGCGTGGCGGCGGTACCACTTTCGCAGCTCGTCCTCAGGATCACACTCAGAAGCTCAACAAGAAGATGTATCGCGCAGCACTGCGCTCCATCCTTGCTGAACTCGTGCGTACTGATCGTCTGGTCGTGGTTCAGGACTTCGCTGTTGAAAGTCCAAAAACCAAAGATCTGCTGGGCAAACTGAACAACATGAGCCTGACCGACGTTTTGATCGTGTCCGAAGCTGTTGATCAGAACCTGTACCTGGCTGCTCGTAACCTGCCACACGTTGATGTACGTGACGTGCAAGGTTCCGATCCAGTTAGTCTGATCGCATACGACAAGGTGTTGATCACCGTGTCGGCCGTGAAGAAATTCGAGGAGCTGCTGGGATGAACCAGGAACGCGTATTTAAAGTTCTGCTTGGCCCGCACGTTTCCGAAAAGGCTACGGTTCTGGCTGACAAGAAAGGCCAGTTCGTTTTCAAGGTTGCAACTGACGCAACCAAGCTGGAAATCAAGAAGGCCGTCGAAAGCCTGTTCAGCGTGAAAGTTGAGCGTGTTACTACCCTGAATGTTCTGGGTAAGAGCAAGCGCACTGCTCGCGGTCTGGGCAAGCGTAATGACTGGAAGAAGGCAGTTATCTCCCTTCAGCCAGGCCAAGATCTCGATTTCAGCAGCAGTGCTGAGTAAGGAAGGGGTGCATCATGGCAATCGTTAAATGCAAACCGACTTCCCCTGGCCGCCGTTTTGTGGTCAAGGTGGTCAACCAGGAGCTGCATAAAGGCGCTCCTCACGCACCGCTGCTCGAGAAGAAATCGAAGACTGGTGGTCGTAACAACAATGGTCGTATTACCACTCGTCACATCGGTGGTGGCCATAAGCAGCATTATCGTCTGGTCGACTTCCGTCGCAACGACAAAGATGGCATCGCTGCCACTGTCGAGCGTATCGAATACGATCCAAACCGTACTGCTCACATCGCTCTGCTGCTGTACGCAGATGGCGAGCGTCGCTACATCATCGCCCCTAAAGGCGTGAGCGCTGGCGACCAGCTGATCGCAGGTGCTCTGGCACCGATCAAGCCGGGCAACGCTCTGCAACTGCGCAACATTCCAGTTGGTAGCACCGTACACGGCATCGAATTGAAGCCAGGTAAAGGCGCGCAAATCGCTCGTTCCGCTGGTGCTTCGGCTCAGCTGATCGCTCGTGAAGGTGTCTACGTGACCCTGCGTCTGCGTTCTGGTGAGATGCGTAAAGTGCTGGCTGAATGCCGCGCGACCCTGGGTGAAGTCTCGAACTCCGAGCACAGCCTGCGTTCGCTGGGTAAAGCTGGTGCCAAACGCTGGCGTGGCGTTCGCCCAACCGTTCGTGGTGTTGCCATGAACCCGGTTGACCACCCACACGGTGGTGGTGAAGGTCGTACCTCTGGTGGTCGTCATCCGGTATCGCCATGGGGCTTCCCGACTAAGGGCGCGAAGACTCGTGGTAATAAGCGTACCGACAAAATGATCGTCCGTCGTCGCAAGTAAATAGAGGGATACGACAGTGCCACGTTCTCTGAAAAAAGGTCCTTTTATTGATCTTCACCTACTGAAGAAGATCGAAGTGGCGGCGGAAAAGAACGATCGCAAACCAGTTAAAACCTGGTCGCGTCGTTCGATGATCCTGCCACAAATGGTCGGTCTGACCATCGCAGTACACAACGGTCGCCAACACGTCCCAGTTCTCGTTAACGAAGACATGGTCGGCCACAAACTAGGCGAGTTTGCCGGTACCCGCACTTATCGTGGGCACGTGGCAGACAAGAAAGCCAAGCGTTAAGGGGTAAGGAAATGGAAGTAGCCGCTAAGTTGTCGGGCGCTCGAATCTCCGCCCAGAAAGCCCGCTTGGTCGCCGACCAGATCCGCGGGAAGAAGGTGGGCGAAGCGCTCAACCTGTTGGCTTTCAGCAGTAAGAAAGCCGCCGAGATCATGAAGAAAGTGCTGGAGTCGGCCGTAGCCAACGCCGAGCATAACGAAGGCGCAGACGTTGATGACCTGAAGGTCAGCACCGTTTTCGTCAACGAAGGGCGTTCGCTGAAGCGCATCATGCCACGTGCCAAAGGCCGTGCTGATCGCATCGTCAAGCGGTCTTGCCATATCACTGTCAAGGTTGCTGACAAGTAACGGAGTCGAAGAGATGGGTCAGAAAGTACATCCCATTGGCATTCGCCTGGGAATCGTCAAGGAGCACACCTCCGTCTGGTACGCAGACGGTCGGACTTATGCGGACTATTTGTTCGCTGATCTGAAGGTGCGTGAGTATCTCCAAGACAAACTAAAAAGCGCGTCCGTAAGCCGTATCGATATCCATCGTCCGGCACAAACTGCACGTATCACCATCCACACCGCTCGTCCAGGTATCGTTATCGGGAAGAAAGGTGAAGATGTTGAGAAACTGCGTCAGGACCTGACCAAGCAAATGGGTGTGCCTGTGCACATCAATATCGAAGAGATCCGCAAGCCGGAGCTCGACGGTATGCTGGTTGCGCAGAGCGTAGCTCAGCAGCTGGAGCGTCGCGTAATGTTCCGTCGCGCTATGAAGCGCGCCGTGCAGAACGCCATGCGCATTGGTGCCAAAGGCATCAAAATCCAAGTGAGCGGTCGTCTCGGCGGTGCTGAAATCGCACGTACTGAATGGTATCGCGAAGGTCGTGTGCCACTGCACACCCTGCGTGCCGACATCGACTATGCCAACTACGAAGCTCACACCACTTACGGTGTGATCGGTGTAAAGGTTTGGATCTTCAAAGGCGAAGTAATTGGTGGTCGCCAAGAAGAACTGAAACCACAAGCACCAGCGCCTCGTAAAAAAGCTGCTAAGTAAGGGGTACGCCAAATGTTGCAACCTAAGCGTACGAAGTTCCGCAAGCAGATGACAGGCCACAACCGTGGTCTGGCACAGCGCGGTAGCAAAGTCAGCTTCGGCGAGTTCGCGCTGAAGTCTGTAGCTCGTGGTCGTCTCACCGCTCGTCAGATCGAGTCAGCGCGTCGTGCTCTGACCCGTCACGTAAAACGTGGCGGCAAGATCTGGATCCGTGTATTCCCGGACAAGCCGATCTCCAAAAAACCTCTCGAGGTTCGGATGGGTAAAGGTAAGGGTAACGTGGAATACTGGGTAGCCCAGATTCAGCCAGGCAAAGTCCTGTATGAAATCGAGGGTGTAACTGAAGAGCTGGCGCGTGAGGCTTTTGCCCTGGCTGCTGCAAAGCTGCCGCTCGCCACCG
Source organism: Pseudomonas sp. LBUM920 (assembly GCF_003852315.1). Lineage (NCBI taxonomy): Bacteria > Pseudomonadati > Pseudomonadota > Gammaproteobacteria > Pseudomonadales > Pseudomonadaceae > Pseudomonas > Pseudomonas edsoni (SeqCode). The sequence continues at coordinate 5,841,059 of NZ_CP027762.1, read as the reverse complement.
CCTTTGTTAAACGGACGGTGATGTGATGAAAGCGAATGAACTTCGTGAAAAATCCGCACAGCAGCTGAACGAGCAACTGCTCGGCTTGCTGCGCGACCAGTTCAATCTGCGTATGCAGAAAGCAACTGGCCAGTTGGGGCAGTCTCATCTGCTCTCGCAAGTTAAGCGTGACATCGCTCGCGTGAAGACTGTGCTCAACCAGCAGGCAGGTAAGTGATCATGGCTGAAGCCGAAAAGACTGTCCGTACGCTGACTGGCCGTGTTGTCAGCGACAAGATGGACAAAACCATCACCGTTTTGATCGAGCGTCGCGTTAAGCACCCGATCTACGGTAAATATGTTAAGCGTTCGACTAAGCTGCACGCGCACGACGAAACCAATCAGTGCCACATCGGCGACAAAGTCACTATTCGTGAAACTCGTCCGCTGGCCAAGACCAAGTCTTGGGCACTGGTTGATGTTCTCGAACGCGCTGTGGAAGTCTAAGGACTAGGGGTCGGAGAAATTATATGATTCAGACTCAATCCATGCTCGATGTGGCCGATAACAGCGGCGCTCGCCGTGTTATGTGCATCAAGGTGCTGGGTGGCTCCCATCGTCGTTACGCTGGTATCGGTGACATCATCAAGGTTACCGTCAAGGAAGCAATTCCTCGCGGTAAAGTGAAAAAAGGCCAAGTGATGACTGCTGTTGTAGTCCGCACTCGTCACGGCGTACGCCGTGCAGATGGCTCCATTATCCGCTTTGATGGCAACGCTGCTGTTCTTCTGAACAACAAGCAAGAGCCGATCGGCACCCGTATCTTTGGGCCAGTGACCCGTGAACTTCGTACTGAGAAGTTCATGAAGATCGTCTCGCTCGCCCCAGAAGTGCTGTAAGGAGATCCGACATGCAAAAGATTCGTCGTGACGACGAGATCATCGTGATCGCCGGCAAAGACAAAGGTAAGCGCGGTAAGGTGCTGAAGGTTCTTGCTGATGACCGTCTGGTCGTTGGTGGTCTGAACCTGGTCAAGCGTCATACCAAGCCTAACCCGATGTCGGGCGTACAAGGCGGTATCGTCGAGAAAGAAGCGCCACTGCACGCTTCTAACGTCGCCATCTTCAACGGCGAAACCAACAAGGCTGATCGTGTTGGTTTCAAAGTAGAAGACGGTAAGAAAATTCGTGTCTTCAAGTCGACCCAAAAAGCGGTTGATGCTTGAACACTGCTAGGTAGATAAGACCATGGCACGACTACAAGAGATTTACCGGAAGGAAATCGCCCCCAAGCTTAAGGAAGAACTTAAGCTCGGGAACGTGATGGAAGTTCCGCGCGTTACCAAAATCACCCTGAACATGGGTCTGGGCGAAGCGATCGGCGACAAAAAAGTCATCGAGCACGCTGTTGCTGACCTGGAAAAGATCACCGGTCAAAAAGTCGTTGTGACTTACGCTCGGAAATCCATCGCTGGCTTTAAAGTCCGTGAAGGTTGGCCGATCGGCGTCAAAGTGACTCTGCGCCGTGAGCGTATGTACGAATTCCTGGATCGTCTGCTGTCGATCTCCCTGCCTCGGGTCCGCGACTTCCGCGGCCTGAATGCCAAGTCCTTCGATGGTCGTGGTAACTACAGCATGGGCGTGAAAGAGCAGATCATCTTCCCGGAAATCGACTACGACAAGATCGATGCTCTCCGCGGTCTGGACATCACCCTGACCACCACTGCCAAGAACGATGATGAAGGTCGCGCCCTGTTGCGTGCTTTCAAATTCCCGTTCCGCAACTGATTGGAGTAGGACCATGGCCAAGATGAGCATGAAAAACCGCGAGCTGAAGCGTCAGCTCACGGTTGCCAAGTACGCCAAGAAGCGTGCAGCACTGAAAGCAATCATCGTTGATCTGAACGCAAGTCCAGAAGCACGTTGGGAAGCTACAGTTGCTCTGCAGAAGCAGCCACGTGACGCAAGCGCTTCGCGCATGCGTAACCGCTGCCGCCTGACCGGTCGTCCACACGGCGTTTACCGCAAGTTCGGCCTTGGCCGTAACAAACTGCGTGAAGCGGCAATGCGTGGTGACGTACCAGGTCTGGTTAAAGCCAGCTGGTAAGTACTTTCGAAGTCCAGGTGGCCTGCATCGCAAGATACTGACCACCGGTGACCTTGAATCTGGAACAAGCCCCTTTTGGGGCTTGTTTCATTTCCGGAGTGTGTCTAGAATACCCGGCTCGCCTGAGCCCGTGTTTTCTATGCTCGGAGATTCTCGGCGACATATGTAGCCGCAAGGCTAATTTTTTTGTATTAGGAGCGTCTAGCCCATGAGTATGCAGGACCCGTTAGCGGACATGCTAACTCGTATCCGTAATGCCCAGATGGCTGAAAAGTCCGTCGTAAGCATGCCATCTTCCAAGTTGAAGGTAGCTGTTGCCAAAGTCCTGAAAGACGAAGGCTACATTGCGGGTTATCAGATCAGCAGCGAAACAAAACCACTGCTGTCCATCGAGCTGAAGTACTTCGAAGGCCGTTCGGTCATCGAGGAAGTGAAGCGCGTTAGCCGTCCAGGCCTGCGTCAGTACAAGTCCGCTGAAGATCTGCCGAAAGTTCGTGGCGGTCTGGGCGTGTCTATCGTCTCCACCAACAAAGGTGTGATGACGGATCGTGCTGCGCGCGCTGCCGGTGTCGGCGGCGAAGTTCTTTGCACTGTGTTCTAAGGGGGGATAAGCATGTCTCGCGTCGCTAAGAACCCCGTTAAGCTGCCAGCCGGTGTCGAAGTAAAATTCGCAGGCCAACAGCTTTCGGTGAAGGGTGCCAAGGGCACTCTTGAACTGAACATCCATTCGTCCGTTGAGATCGTTGAAGAAGCTGGTGAGCTGCGTTTCGCTGCTCGCAATGGCGATCAACAAACTCGCGCAATGGCCGGTACCACGCGTGCGTTGGTAAACAACATGGTCCAAGGCGTAAGCCAAGGCTTCGAGCGCAAGCTCCAGCTGGTCGGTGTTGGTTACAAAGCGCAAGCAAAAGGCACGGTTTTGAACCTGGCCCTTGGCTTCTCGCACCCAGTGGATTACGAACTGCCGGAAGGCATCACCGCTGAGACCCCTAGCCAGACCGATATCCTGATCAAGGGTATTGATAAGCAGCTGGTAGGTCAGGTGGCCGCTGAGATCCGCGACTTCCGTCCACCAGAGCCGTACAAAGGCAAAGGTGTGCGCTACGCGGACGAAGTCGTCCGTCGTAAAGAAGCCAAGAAGAAGTAGGGCATAGCAAATGACCGACAAAAAAGTTACTCGACTGCGTCGCGCTCGCAAAGCACGCCTGAAAATGCACGAACTCGAAGTCGTGCGTCTCTGCGTGTTCCGCTCGTCGCAGCACATCTACGCCCAGGTCATCTCGGCCGACGGCAACAAAGTCCTGGCAAGCGCCTCGACTTTGGATAAAGAACTGCGTGATGGTGCCACTGGCAACATCGACGCGGCCACAAAGGTTGGCCAGCTGGTCGCTACGCGTGCTAAGGCCGCTGGCGTCTCGCAAGTGGCTTTCGACCGCTCTGGCTTCAAGTACCACGGTCGCGTGAAAGCGCTGGCTGATGCTGCTCGTGAAGCTGGGCTGGAGTTCTAAGTTATGTCAAATAACGACCAAAAGCGCGACGAAGGCTACATTGAGAAGCTGGTTCAAGTTAACCGCGTAGCCAAAACCGTTAAAGGCGGCCGTATCTTCACGTTCACCGCGTTGACCGTGGTTGGTGATGGTAAAGGGCGCGTTGGCTTCGGCCGTGGCAAGTCACGTGAAGTGCCTGCTGCGATCCAGAAGGCAATGGAAGCTGCTCGTCGCAACATGATCCAAGTTGATCTGAACGGCACCACTCTGCAGTACGCAATGAAGTCCGCTCACGGCGCTTCGAAGGTGTACATGCAGCCTGCTTCTGAAGGTACCGGTATCATCGCTGGCGGCGCTATGCGTGCTGTCCTCGAAGTTGCTGGCGTTCAGAACGTTCTGGCCAAGTGCTACGGCTCGACTAACCCGGTAAACGTGGTTCACGCCACTTTCAAAGGTTTGAAAGCTATGCAATCTCCTGAGTCCATCGCTGCCAAGCGTGGTCTGACTGTCAAGGAGATCTTCTGATCATGGCTACCGTTAAAGTAACGCTGATCAAAAGCATGACCGGCCGCATTCCTAACCACAAACTGTGCGTTAAGGGTTTGGGTCTGCGTCGCATCGGTCACACTGTAGAAGTCCAGGATACTCCCGAGAATCGCGGGATGATCAACAAGGCTTACTACATGCTGCGTGTAGAGGGTTAATCGATGAAACTCAATGATCTGAGTCCAGCGCCGGGTTCCCGTCGCGAAAAGCATCGTCCGGGCCGTGGTATCGGTAGCGGTTTGGGTAAGACTGGTGGCCGTGGCCACAAAGGTCAAACCTCCCGCTCCGGTGGCACCATCGCTCCAGGCTTTGAAGGCGGCCAACAGCCGCTGCATCGTCGCCTGCCTAAGTTCGGTTTCGTTTCCCTGAAGGCCATGGACCGCGCAGAAGTGCGTCTGTCCGAGCTGGCTAAAGTGGAAGGCGACATCGTTACTGTGCAGACCCTGAAAGATGCCAACGTGATCAACGTCAACGTACAGCGTGTGAAAATCATGCTGTCCGGTGAAGTGACTCGCGCTGTCACTATCGGCAAGGGAATCGGCGCCACCAAAGGTGCGCGTTCGGCTATCGAAGCAGCTGGCGGCAAGTTCGAGGAATAAATGGCTAAGCAAGGTGCTCTCTCAGCGCTCGGCAAAGGCGGTATGTCTGAACTCTGGGCTCGTCTGCGTTTTCTGTTCCTGGCGATTATCGTCTACCGAATAGGCGCACACATCCCGGTTCCAGGTATCAACCCGGACCGACTCGCAGACCTGTTTCGACAGAATGAGGGGACCATTCTTAGCTTGTTCAACATGTTTTCCGGCGGCGCGCTGGAACGGATGAGCATCTTTGCACTGGGGATCATGCCGTACATTTCGGCATCGATCATCATGCAACTGATGACCGCCGTCAGCCCGCAGTTGGAGCAGTTGAAGAAGGAAGGTGAAGCTGGCCGTCGCAAGATTAGCCAGTACACCCGCTACGGCACTGTCGTCCTTGCCCTGGTTCAAGCTATCGGCATGTCCGTTGGCCTGGCAGGGCAGGGCGTTGCGTTCACTGGTGACTTTGGCTTCTATTTCGTCGCGGTATCCACTTTTGTGGCTGGTGCGATGTTCATGATGTGGCTGGGTGAGCAGATTACTGAGCGTGGTGTTGGTAACGGTATCTCGATGTTGATTTTCGCAGGTATCGTCGCCGGTCTTCCGAGAGCAATTGGGCAGTCTTTCGAGTCTGCACGTCAGGGTGATATCAATATCTTCGCTCTGGTTGCTATCGGTTTGCTGGCAGTAGCGATTATCGGTTTTGTGGTGTTCATTGAGCGTGGTCAGCGTCGTATTGCTGTTCACTACGCCAAGCGTCAGCAGGGCCGTAAGGTCTTCGCTGCGCAGACCAGCCACTTGCCGCTGAAAGTGAATATGGCCGGTGTTATTCCGGCAATTTTCGCGAGCAGCATTTTGCTGTTTCCGGCTTCGTTGGGTACCTGGTTTGGTCAGTCTGAAAACATGGGCTGGCTGCAGGACCTCTCTCAGTCGATCGCTCCTGGTCAGCCGTTGAATATTCTGCTGTTTAGTGCAGGGATTATTTTCTTCTGCTTCTTCTATACGGCGTTGATGTTCAATCCGAAAGACGTAGCGGAAAACCTGAAGAAGTCCGGTGCCTTTATTCCGGGTATTCGTCCAGGTGAGCAGTCTGCGCGCTACATTGATGGCGTTCTGACTCGTTTGACCCTGTTCGGTGCTCTATATATGACGGCCGTGTGCTTGTTGCCCCAGTTTCTGGTGGTTGCAGCAAACGTTCCGTTCTACCTTGGCGGGACCTCGTTGCTGATCGTGGTCGTGGTTGTGATGGACTTCATGTCCCAAGTACAATCGCACCTCGTTTCGCACCAGTACGAATCCCTGATGAAGAAAGCCAACCTGAAGGGTTACGGCAGCGGCATGTTGCGCTGAGTACCCATAAGGTTCGAGGAGTTGGTGATGAAAGTTCGTGCATCGGTGAAAAAGCTGTGCCGTAACTGCAAGATTATTCGCCGCGAAGGTGTTGTTCGAGTAATTTGCAGCGCGGAACCGCGTCACAAACAGCGCCAAGGCTGAGTGTGATCCGCTTGAAGCCCGGCAGCTAGTGCGCTGCCGGGTTGATTATTTGTTATTACAGCGATATTATCTCGCGCCCTATTTCTTGGCTTCCGGGGCGTAGGTAGCTGTCAATTGGAGTCCCACTGAATGGCCCGTATTGCAGGCGTTAACATTCCAGATAACAAGCACACTGTTATCTCGCTGACCTACATCTATGGTGTTGGTCGCACTACTGCGCAGAAAATTTGCGCAGTTGCTGGGGTAAACCCAGCCGCTAAGATCAAGGATCTGAGCGACGAGCAGATTGAATTGCTGCGTGGCGAAGTGGCGAAGTTCACCACTGAAGGTGACCTGCGTCGCGAAATCAACATGAAAATCAAGCGTTTGATGGACCTCGGTTGCTATCGCGGTCTGCGTCATCGTCGTGGTCTTCCAGTACGCGGTCAGCGTACCAAGACTAACGCGCGTACCCGTAAAGGTCCGCGTAAGCCGATCCGCAAGTAATCGCCCCAGCGAATCGACAGGAAAATTATCATGGCAAAACCTGCTGCTCGTCCTCGTAAAAAAGTTAAAAAGACAGTGGTTGATGGCATCGCCCACATCCATGCATCTTTTAACAACACCATCGTGACCATCACCGACCGTCAAGGTAACGCGCTGTCTTGGGCTACCTCTGGTGGTTCGGGTTTCCGCGGTTCCCGCAAGTCCACCCCGTTTGCTGCTCAAGTAGCTGCTGAACGTGCTGGTCAAGCTGCGCTGGAATACGGCCTGAAAAACCTCGACGTCAACGTCAAAGGTCCAGGTCCAGGTCGTGAGTCTGCTGTCCGTGCTTTGAACGGCTGTGGCTATAAGATCGCCAGCATCACCGACGTGACGCCAATCCCGCACAACGGGTGCCGTCCGCCGAAGAAGCGCCGCGTGTAATCCAGGAGATTGTAAAGAATGGCTCGTTACATTGGTCCAAAATGCAAACTCGCTCGTCGCGAAGGCACCGATCTCTTCCTGAAGAGCGGCGTGCGCGCGATCGAATCGAAGTGCAACATTGAAGCAGCACCTGGTATCCACGGCCAACGCCGCGGTCGCCAGTCCGATTACGGCACCCAACTGCGTGAAAAGCAGAAGGTCCGTCGTATTTATGGCGTTCTCGAGCGTCAGTTCAGCGGCTACTACAAAGAAGCTGCTGGTAAGAAAGGTGCAACCGGTGAAAACCTGCTGCAACTGCTCGAATGCCGTCTGGACAACGTTGTATACCGTATGGGCTTTGGTTCGACTCGTGCCGAATCCCGTCAGCTGGTATCGCACAAATCCGTCAGCGTAAACGGCCAAACCGTTAACGTCCCGTCTTACCAGGTTCGTGCTGGTGACGTGGTCGCGATTCGCGAGAAAGCAAAAAACCAACTTCGCATTGTCCAAGCTCTCGATCTGTGTGCCCAACGTGGCCGCGTAGAATGGGTAGAAGTAGACACTGAGAAGAAGTCGGGCGTTTTCAAGAACGTTCCTGCTCGCAGTGATCTGTCCGCCGACATCAACGAAAGCCTGATTGTCGAGCTCTACTCCAAGTAAGGGCTAGAAAATAGGTGCATCCATGCAGATTTCGGTAAATGAGTTCCTGACACCCCGCCACATTGATGTGCAGGTTGTCAGTCCAACCCGCGCCAAGATCACTCTCGAGCCTCTCGAGCGTGGTTTTGGCCACACCCTGGGCAACGCGCTGCGCCGCATCCTGTTGTCCTCAATGCCCGGCTGTGCAGTAGTCGAGGCCGAGATTGACGGTGTGCTCCACGAGTACAGCGCCATCGAAGGTGTACAGGAAGACGTAATTGAAATCCTGTTGAACCTTAAAGGTCTGGCTATCAAGCTGCACGGCCGTGACGAAGTTACGCTGACCTTGTCGAAGAAGGGTTCGGGGGTGGTTACCGCTGCCGATATTCAGCTGGATCATGATGTCGAGATCGTTAACCCCGATCACGTAATCGCTAACCTGGCGTCTAACGGCGCCCTGAACATGAAGCTCACCGTAGCTCGTGGTCGTGGTTATGAACCGGCCGACTCGCGTCAGAGCGATGAAGACGAAAGCCGCAGCATTGGTCGCTTGCAGCTTGACTCTTCGTTCAGCCCGGTTCGCCGTATCGCATACGTGGTGGAAAACGCCCGTGTCGAACAGCGTACTAACCTGGACAAGCTGGTTATTGATCTGGAAACCAACGGTACTCTGGATCCTGAAGAGGCTATCCGCCGTGCTGCAACCATTCTGCAACAGCAGTTGGCTGCGTTCGTCGACCTCAAAGGTGACAGCGAACCAGTGGTAATCGAGCAGGAAGACGAGATCGATCCGATCCTGCTTCGCCCGGTTGACGATCTGGAACTGACTGTACGTTCGGCTAACTGCCTTAAGGCGGAAAACATTTACTACATCGGTGACCTGATTCAGCGTACCGAAGTAGAACTGTTGAAGACTCCGAACCTGGGCAAGAAATCCTTGACTGAAATCAAGGACGTTCTGGCCTCCCGCGGTCTGTCCCTCGGCATGCGCCTCGACAACTGGCCGCCTGCAAGTCTTAAGAAGGACGACAAGGCGACTGCCTGATCGTCGTAATCACCGAACGTGAGTTTGGTAAGGAATGAACCATGCGTCATCGTAAAAGTGGTCGTCACCTGAGCCGTACCAGCTCGCACCGCAAGGCCATGTTCCAAAACATGGCGGTGTCGCTGTTCGAGCACGAGCTGATCAAAACTACACTGCCGAAAGCTAAAGAACTGCGTCGCGTTGCTGAGCCGCTGATCACTTTGGCCAAGACAGACAGCCTGGCTAACCGCCGTCTGGCTTTCGACCGTACTCGTTCGAAAGCTATCGTTGGTAAGCTCTTCAACGACCTGGGCAAGCGTTACGCTACCCGTGAGGGTGGCTACCTGCGCATCCTCAAGTGCGGTTTCCGCGCTGGCGACAACGCGCCTATGGCGTACGTCGAGTTGGTTGATCGTGCTACTGCCGGCGAAGCTGTATCCGCCGAGTAAGACGACAGTCTGCAACGAAGAACCGGGCCTAGTGCCCGGTTTTTTGTGTGCGTCTAAAAAACAGCCGTATTTCCTACGTCGCTGCCCGCGCTGCTATTAAGCCATCGCCGTTTGCGCGGCTGGCTCATTAGTTATTCTCTATCAAAGACCATGATTTAATGCATTTGATGGTGTCATCTTGATAGTCAATACTTCCTCCAAGCCGATTAGCCGGCAGTTCCGAGTCTGACCTGAGGAAGATTGAGCATGAGTAAAGTCCTTACGACCGCCAGCGGTGCGCCCGTTGCCGATAACCAGAATTCCCGTACCGCCGGCCCGCGCGGTCCTTTGCTGCTCGACGATTTCCACCTGATCGAGAAGCTTGCACACTTCAACCGTGAAAACATTCCTGAGCGCCGCGTGCACGCCAAAGGCTCGGGTGCTTACGGTACCTTCACCGTTACTCAAGACATCACTGAGTACACCAGTGCAAAGCTGTTCGAGTCCGTCGGAAAACAAACACCGACCTTCCTGCGGTTCTCCACTGTCGGCGGCGAGCGCGGTTCGGCCGACACTGAGCGCGATCCCCGTGGTTTCGCCCTGAAGTTCTACACCGAAGAAGGTAACTGGGACATCGTGGGCAACAACACGCCCGTATTCTTCATCCGTGACCCGCTGAAATTCCCAGACTTTATCCACACCCAAAAACGCTTGCCGCAAAGCAATTTGAAAAGTGCGCAAATGATGTGGGATTTCTGGTCGCACTCTCCAGAAGCGTTGCACCAAGTTACCATCCTCTTCTCGGATCGCGGCATTCCTGACGGCTACCGTCACATGCACGGCTTCGGCAGTCACACTTACAGCCTGATCAATGCTCGTGGTGAGCGTCACTGGGTCAAGTGGCACTACAAGACCAAGCAAGGGATCAAGAACCTGGCGCCAGCTGAAGCCGCGCGCCTGGCCGGTACAGACCCTGATTACGCACAGCGTGATTTATTCGGTGCGATTGAGCGCGGTGACTTCCCGAAATGGCGTGTCTGCATTCAGATCATGACTGAAGCCCAAGCTAACGCTCACTACGAGAACCCCTTCGATGTGACTAAAACCTGGTCGCAGAAAGAGTTTCCCCTTATCGAAGTCGGCGAGTTGGAGCTCAACCGTAACCCGCAGAACTACTTTGCTGAAGTTGAGCAGGCCGCGTTTGGCCCAAGCAACATGGTGCCGGGTGTCGGCCTGTCGCCAGACCGCATGCTGCAAGGCCGTGTATTCGCGTACGCCGATGCTCACCGCTACCGCGTGGGTACCAATCACCAGCAATTGCCGGTGAACGCCCCACGCAACCCGGTAAACAGCTACCAGCGTGATGGTTCGATGGCCTTCGGCAGCAATGGTGGCGCAGCGCCTAACTATGAGCCAAACAGCTACGCTGATGCGCCCAAGCAAGCGCCACAGTATGCAGAACCCGCCTTGGCCTTGAGCGGCGCCGCTGATCGCTACGATCACCGTGAGGACACTGACTACTACAGCCATGCCGGCGCACTGTTTCGTTTGATGGACGATAGTCAGAAAGCCCTGCTGGTCAGCAACATTGCCGGTGCAATGGCCGGCGTCACCAGCGATGTGGTGCAGCGCCAGCTGCAGCACTTCTTCAAAGCTGACCCGGCTTATGGAGACGCAATCGCAAAGGCATTGGGTGTAACGCTTAGTTAAGTCTAAACGATAAGCAGAACCGCCCTCATTTGGGCGGTTTTTGCGTTATTTCAGCTACTTTTCTCTGGAAATCTTCGCTTTTCTGCCGTTGGTCCCGTGACCTTCGGGTCATCATGGTTCAAACTACAGACTTTCAAGCAGGGAGATGTAGGGCGATGCAAGGTCACCCCGACGTAATCGATTACCTCAACACGTTGCTGACGGGCGAACTGGCAGCTCGTGACCAATATTTCATCCATTCGCGCATGTACGAAGACTGGGGTTTTACCGAGCTCTACGAACGTATCAACCACGAGATGGAAGAAGAAGCACAGCACGCTGACGCGCTGATGCGCCGCATCCTGATGCTAGAAGGCACGCCACGTATGCGCCCCGACGACCTGGATGTGGGTACCACGGTGCCTGACATGCTCGCAGCCGATCTTCGCCTCGAGTACAAGGTGCGAGCCGCACTCTGCAAGGGCATTGAGCTCTGCGAGCAGCACAACGACTACGTGACCCGCGAAATTCTCCGTGTGCAGCTCAACGACACCGAAGAAGATCACACCTACTGGCTGGAAAAGCAGTTGGGCCTGATCAAGCTGGTTGGCCTGGAGAATTACCTGCAATCGCAGTTCTGATTCCCGGCTACAAAAAGCCCCTGTCACCGCAAAGTGACAGGGGCATTTTTAATGCGCCCGAAAAATCAGGCTTTATCGCGTGCCAGCAACGGCTTCAAGTAATAACCGGTATGTGACTGCGGCATCTCGGAAACCTGCTCCGGTGTGCCCACGGCAATGATCTGGCCGCCCTTGGAGCCGCCTTCCGGCCCCAGGTCCACCAGCCAGTCGGCAGTCTTGATCACATCCAGGTTGTGCTCAATAACCACCACTGTGTTGCCGTGGTCACGCAAGCGGTGCAGTACGTCCAGCAATTGCTGGATATCGGCGAAGTGCAGACCCGTGGTCGGCTCATCGAGGATATACAGAGTCTTGCCGGTATCGCGCTTGGACAGCTCACGAGACAGCTTCACCCGCTGCGCCTCGCCGCCGGACAAGGTAGTCGCCGATTGACCCAGCTTGATGTACGACAGGCCCACATCCATCAACGTTTGCAGCTTGCGCGCCAACGCTGGAACCGCGTCGAAGAACACCCGAGCTTCCTCGATGGTCATCTCCAGGGTTTCGTGGATGCTTTTGCCCTTGTACTTGATCTCCAGGGTTTCGCGGTTATAACGCTTGCTCTTGCACACGTCACACGGCACGTAGATGTCCGGCAGAAAGTGCATCTCTACCTTGATCAGGCCATCGCCCTGGCATGCCTCGCAGCGCCCGCCCTTGACGTTGAACGAGAACCGGCCCGGCCCATAACCCCGCGAGCGGGATTCCGGTACGCCAGCAAACAGCTCGCGGATTGGGGTGAACAAGCCGGTATAGGTCGCCGGGTTGGAGCGTGGTGTACGGCCGATCGGGCTTTGGTCGATGTCGACGACTTTGTCCAGATGCTCCAGGCCCTTGATGCTGTCGTGCGCGGCTGCTTCCAGCGTGGTCGCGCCGTTCAAGGCGGTGGCACTCAGCGGGAACAGCGTGTTGTTGATCAGTGTCGACTTGCCCGAGCCGGATACACCGGTCACGCAGGTCAAAAGACCCAGCGGAATTTCCAGGTCGACGTTGCGCAAGTTGTTACCGCGTGCGCCCTTCAGGTGCAGCGCCATTTTCTTGTTGCGTGGCGTACGTTTGGCCGGTACTTCAATCTTCACGCGGCCAGACAGGTACTTGCCGGTCAAAGAGTCCGGGTGGGCCATCACCTCGGCAGGCGTGCCCTCGGCAACAATATGGCCACCGTGCACACCCGCACCCGGGCCGATGTCGACCACGTAGTCCGCCAGGCGAATCGCATCTTCATCGTGCTCGACCACGATCACGGTGTTGCCGATATCCCGCAGGTGCTTCAGGGTTCCCAGCAGGCGGTCATTGTCCCGTTGGTGCAAGCCAATCGACGGTTCATCGAGGATGTACAACACGCCCACCAGGCCAGCACCAATCTGGCTGGCCAAGCGAATCCGCTGAGCTTCACCGCCAGACAACGTATCTGCACTGCGATCCAGCGACAGGTAGTCCAGGCCAACGTTAACCAGGAACTGCAGGCGCTCACGGATTTCCTTGAGGATCTTGTCCGCAATTTCCCCACGGCGGCCGGTCAGCTTGAGTACACCAAAATATTCACAGGCATCGCCAATCGGCAGGTTGGTCACGGCCGGCAGTGTCTTCTCGCCCACCCACACATGCCGCGCCTCGCGACGCAGACGCGTGCCGCGGCAATCCGGGCAAGGCTGAGTGCTGAGGAATTTGGCCAGCTCTTCACGCACGCTCGCCGACTCAGTCTCGCGGTAACGACGCTCCAGGTTCGGTACGATGCCCTCGAATGGGTGCGAGCGTTTGACGATATCGCCACGGTCGTTCAGGTACTTGAAGTCGACATTCTGCGAGCCGCTGCCGTGCAGGATGACCTTCTGCTGCTCGGCCGGCAGCTGGTTGAACGGCACTTCCAGGCTGAATTTATAGTGCGAGGCCAATGACCCCAGCATCTGGAAGTAGTAGACGTTGCGCCTGTCCCAGCCGCGAATCGCGCCCTCCGCCAAAGTCAGCTCACCGTTGACCAGGCGCTTGATGTCGAAGAACTGTTTAACGCCCAGGCCATCGCAGGTCGGGCACGCGCCGGCCGGGTTGTTGAAGGAAAACAGCTTGGGCTCCAGCTCGCTGATGGCATGGCCGCAGATCGGGCAGGCAAAGCGCGCGGAGAAGATAACCTCTTCACCCGGTTCGTCATCCATCGGCGCGACCAGCGCAATACCATCCGCCAGCTTCAGCGCGGTCTCGAACGATTCGGCCAGGCGCTGCTGCAAGTCGGCGCGCACTTTGAAGCGGTCGACCACCACATCAATGGAATGCTTCTTCTGCTTGTCGAGCTTCGGCGCTTCATCCAGCTCATAGAGCTTGCCGTTGATGCGCGCGCGCACAAAACCTTGCGCACGCAGCTCTTCGAAGACCGAAAGGTGTTCGCCTTTGCGCTCGCGAATCACCGGCGCCAGCAACATCAGCTTGGCGCCTTCCGGCTGGGTCAGCACCAGGTCGACCATCTGGCTGACGGTCTGGGCTTCCAGGGGAATATCGTGGTCCGGGCAGCGCGGAATACCCACACGCGCATACAGCAGACGCAGGTAGTCGTAGATTTCGGTGATGGTGCCCACGGTAGAGCGCGGGTTATGGGAGGTCGACTTCTGCTCGATGGAAATTGCCGGCGACAGGCCTTCAATAGTGTCGACGTCAGGCTTTTCCATCATCGACAGGAATTGCCGGGCGTAGGCCGACAGCGATTCCACGTAGCGACGCTGACCTTCGGCATACAGCGTGTCGAACGCCAGGGACGATTTGCCGGAGCCGGACAGGCCGGTGATGACGATCAGTTTGTCCCGGGGCAGGGTCAGGTCGATGTTCTTCAGGTTGTGGGTTCTAGCCCCACGAATCAGGATCTTGTCCAAGATGGCCTCGCACGGCGGGCGTAAATAATGCAGGAGTATACGGCTAAAGACTGGATGAATATACACTGTCAAAGTGCCGGTTGCAGCCTTACATGAAAGCTGCGCGGCAAAGCGCCGCATATACCCTCTCAATCGATGGGACTGGTAGAATCGCCGCCGGTTCACACGAGGTTTTTCCATGCACGATCCCCACAGCGAACGCATGAGTAGCGGCGAGACCCGAGCAGCAAGCGGTCTGGCCCTGGTGTTCGCCTTCCGTATGCTTGGCATGTTTATGGTGTTGCCGGTGCTGGCGACCTATGGAATGGATCTCGCAGGCGCGACCCCCGCCCTGATCGGCCTGGCGATTGGCGCCTATGGCCTGACCCAGGCGCTTTTCCAGATTCCGTTCGGGATTATTTCCGACCGCATCGGCCGTCGCCCGGTGATTTACCTGGGTCTCATTGTGTTCGCGCTCGGCAGCGTGCTTGCCGCGCAGTCGGATTCGATCTGGGGCGTGATCGCCGGGCGCGTGCTGCAGGGCGCCGGCGCAATTTCCGCAGCCGTCATGGCGCTGCTCTCGGACTTGACCCGCGAACAACATCGCACCAAGGCCATGGCCATGATCGGCATGACCATCGGCCTGTCGTTCGCGGTGGCCATGGTGGTGGGTCCATTGCTGACGCGCGCCTTTGGTTTGCACGGGCTGTTCCTGGCCACGGGCGGCATGGCGTTGTTCGGGATCGTGATCGTGGCCTTCATGGTGCCGCGCTCCACCGGCACCTTGCAGCACCGTGAGTCCGGCGTCGCACGCAAGGCATTGTTGCCGACGCTCAAGCACCCGGACCTGCTCCGTCTGGATTTAGGTATCTTCGTGTTGCACGCGATGCTGATGTGCAGCTTCGTCGCGCTGCCCCTGGCCCTGGTCGAAAAAGCCGGCCTGCCCAAGGAGCAGCACTGGTGGGTCTACCTGACCGCCTTGCTGATTTCGTTCTTCGCCATGATCCCGTTCATCATCTACGGCGAGAAGAAACGCAAAATGAAACGAGTTCTCCTGGGCGCCGTCGCGACATTGATGCTCACTGAGCTATTCTTCTGGGAGTTCGGCGACAGCCTGCGGGCGCTGGTAATCGGTACGGTGGTGTTCTTCACCGCGTTCAACCTGCTGGAGGCTTCGCTGCCTTCGCTGATCAGTAAAGTTTCACCGGCCGGTGGCAAGGGCACGGCGATGGGGGTTTATTCCACCAGCCAGTTCCTCGGCTCTGCGCTTGGCGGCATCATGGGCGGCTGGATGTTCCAGCATGGCGGTTTGTCGGTTGTGTTCCTGGGATGCGCAGGTCTGGCTGCCCTCTGGCTAGCCTTTGCTGTTACCATGCGCGAACCTCCCTATGTGACGAGCCTGCGTTTGCCGTTATCGCCAGAAGCGATCCGCGAAGCCGGTCTGGTTGAGCGCCTTAAGGCCGTCGCTGGGGTTACGGATGCTGTGGTTATTGCTGAAGAAGCCGCCATCTACATCAAATTGGACACCGAATTATTGGATCGCGCGACGCTCGAGCAACTGGTCAACCCAGTGCCGACAGCGCGCCCAGCTTAGGAGAACGTTATGGCCCGTGGGGTTAACAAAGTCATATTGGTCGGTACATGCGGCCAGGATCCCGAAGTTCGCTACTTGCCTAACGGTAACGCCGTGACCAACCTGAGTCTGGCGACCAGCGAACAGTGGACTGACAAGCAGACCGGCCAGAAGGTCGAGAAAACCGAATGGCACCGCGTGTCGATGTTCGGCAAGGTTGCAGAGATCGCCGGCGAGTACTTGCGTAAAGGTTCGCAGGTTTACATCGAAGGCAAACTGCAAACCCGCGAGTGGGAAAAAGACGGCATCAAGCGTTACACCACAGAAATCGTGGTCGACATGCAAGGCACCATGCAACTGCTCGGCGGCCGTCCACAGCAGGGCGACCAACAAGGCGGGGGCAACAACTACCAGCAGTCCGCTCCGGCCCCACGCCAGCAGGCTCCGCGTCCGCAGCAGTCGGCACCGCAGCAATCGCGTCAGGCACCACCTCCACAACAGGCCGCTCCACAGCCTGCTCCGGATTTCGACAGCTTTGATGACGATATCCCGTTCTAATCGGTAACGTCTTCGCTCAAAGCCCCGCGAGCCATGCTCTCGGGGCTTTTTCTTTGCCTACAGAAACTGCGGTGCCTCTTGGAAATGGGCGCGGGACGCTCAAATGCCACTAGCACCGATCGGCTGTCATACCGCGTTAGATGACTGACGTGCGCGCCAGAGCCCGGTTCGTACTCAGGCCTGTCGATCACACAACCATGGATGAACACTGTGTCGAACACGCTTCTTGCTTCGCCTGCCCAAGCACAAATGGCTGGCCCAACCGTGCTGACGCCCATGCCCAATGGCAGCCTTGGCGAAGAACTCCCCTCAACGGCGAACCGTACATGAGTACGTGGCCGCACGTGAGACCCGCGGCCCTCAACAACTGATCCCAAGCTGCCTGGCGGCAAAGGTTCTGCCGCCGACGCTCAGGCGTCCTTCGCGGCGGCGCTGACCACCATTTGCTTGAAGCGCTGCAACACCGCCGAGCCGTCACCGACCCGCGTCGCCAAATGCAATGGCGCCACCAGGCTTTGGCAGTCCGTCAGTTCGCGATAAACAATGCCATCCCCCCGTAACCGCTGCATGGACGCTGGCACGATGGAGACGCCAAGGCCCGCCGCCACCAGGCTCAATGTCGCGGTCATGCGCGGCGCTTCCTGGACCACCTGCGGGCTGAAACCCGCTTCACGGCAGGCCACCAGAATTGCGTCATACAAACCCAGACCGACGCGACGCCGATAAAGCACGAAGGCTTCGGTGGCCAGTGCCGCCAGGGGCAGGGGAGTTGCGGCGTCGTTTGCCAGCGGGTGATCGGTAGGCAGCGCCAGCAGCATCGGCTCCACCAGAATGGGCTGGTCCTGCAACGTTTGACTGCCGCTGAGCGGCGAACGGATAAACGCTGCGTCGAGTCTTTCATGGGCCAGCGCGTCCAGCAGCTCGCCGGTACCCGCTTCTTCCAGGGCCACCGAGACGCCGACAAACGTTTCGCGAAATACGCGCAAAACGCTGGGCACGAACGGGTGCAATGCCGCCGAACTGGTAAAACCGATAGCCAGCCGGCCACGCTCACCGCGGGCGGCGCGCCGCACGATATCGGCGACCCCATCGGCGCGCGCCAAGACTTCTCGTGCCTCGTCCAGCAACGCCAAGCCGGCAGTCGTGGGGCGCACGCCGCGCGGCAGGCGCTCCATCAATGTCACGCCTAGCTCGGCCTCAAGGCTTTGCAGCATTCGGGTCAGCGGCGGTTGTTGCATGCCCAAGCGTTGCGCCGCGCGAGTGATATAGCCTTCCTCGGCAATCGCCACGAAGGCTCTGAGTTGGCGAAGTTCCAGCATAGGGATACTTTCAAGGTATGGGAGGCCGCCAATCCTGGCATTTGTTCTCATGGCTCACAAGATTTAGGCTGTGGCCACTCTCGAAAAAGAAGGAAAGCCGTGATGACCTGGTCAGCCAAGCAGTACACGATGTTTGAACAGCAGCGCACCCGTCCGGTTCGTGACCTGGTCGCGGCCATTCCAGATAGCCCGGTAAACACCGCGGTGGACCTTGGTTGTGGCCCCGGTAACTCCACCGAAGTGCTGGCCGAGCGTTTCCCGCAGGCGCATGTCACCGGTATGGACAGTTCCGGCGACATGCTGATCGACGCACGCAAACGCCTGCCGGCGCTGGATTTCGAATTGGCCGACATCGGCACCTGGGCACCGGCACAGCCATGTGATGTGATTCTGGCCAACGCTTCGCTGCAATGGTTGCCGGACCACGCCACGCTGTATCCGCACCTGGTCAGCCAACTGACGCCTGGCGGTACGCTGGCGGTGCAGACACCGGATAACCTCGACGAACCAGCCCACCGGCTGGCGCGCGAAGTCGCTGCCCAGGGCCCATGGGCGGCGAAGATCGGTTCGGTCAAACACAATGAACGGCACACGGCGAGCTATTACTACGAGCTGTTGAGCAAGCACTGCAGCACTGTCGATGTGTGGCGCACCACCTACCTGCACCCGCTGGCGGATCACGGCGCCGTGGTGGAATGGTTCAAGGGGTCGGCATTACGGCCCTTCCTCGCACCGTTGACCGAGCGCGAAAAAGTCGCCTTCCTGCATGAATATCAGACGCGGATTACCCAGGCGTATCCAGCACTGGGCGATGGCACTGTGTTGCTGCCGTTCCCTCGCCTTTTCATCATCGCGACCCGTTGACGCTCGGTACACAAGTGGCGGTCATGCCGCCGCCGCTTGTGCCTTCAAGTACTCCGCCGTCGACACCACGTCCGCGTAGGCAAAAGCCAGTGAAGCCATATAGGCCCCATGCACTTGGGCTGCCGGAATCACTTGCCCGTTAAATTCCAGTTCCCGTGTCGCACACGCGTCATGCAACAGCGTGACCTTGTAGCCCAGGTCCGCCGCAGCCCGCACCACGGCGTCGATGCACATGTGGCTCATGTTGCCCACCACAACCACTTCGGTGATGGCCCGTTGCTCCAGCAACGCCCGCAGATCCGTCCCGCGAAATGCATTCACAACGTGCTTGAGCACCACCGGTTCATTCGCCTCGTTCACGGCCTTGGCATGCAAGTGCGCGCCCTCGGAACCCGGTGTAAAGAAGGGTGCATCCTCGGAGGTAAACTCATGGCGAACGTGAATCACCGCGTCGCCCGCCTGGCGAAAGGCCTGCAGCACCTGCGCGGCCTTGTCGGCCGCCGCGTCCACGCCGTCGAGCGGCCACTTGCCCCCAGGGAAGTAGTCGTTCTGAATGTCGATCAGGATGAGCGCTTGCTTGGCCATGGGTGATGTCTCGTTGCAGAGTGAAGGGCCCCGTATCTTAGCTGGCGCCAGCCGCAGTGGCTGAGGGAATCGTGCAGAACGCCGCCTGTTCAACCGCCTGTCGTGCAGAATAAGACAGGCCAACTGCCATCGCTTTTTAAGCAACTGATTGATTTAAAGACGCTCTTTCCTGAAATCGTCTTGGCCTGATCCCTGCAACCATGGGTGTACACACATGGCGGGATAGCCAAGGGGGACGCATGACCCCGACTCAACGCAAGAAGCTGGTGGTTGCACATTCCACGCGAGCGGGCGCGCCGCAGCACGAGGTTGAAACCAACCGGGCGCTGGCGCGGTGGCTGGCACAGATACTGGGGCTGAAATTCGGCGGCAGTTACGACCCGCAGCAACATTCCGGGCGTGACGTGTATGTGCTGCCAACGCAAACCCTGGTGGGCGCCGCCCAGGCGCTGGCGCTGAAGGTTAAGGGCCCAGAGGATGTGTGGGGCGGTTACGTCGACTACGATTTCATCTGCACCAAAGCCATTACCCATGGCCTGCTGAGCCCCGAAGCGACGGCGCCGCAAGGCTGGTCGTCGGCGTTTGCCGAGCGGGTGCGCCCGGTCGTCCTCGATGGCCTTAGCGTCTTTGCCCTTAAAGACGCATTGCCCGCCGCCACGCGCTTGCTCTACAGCGGGCCGATCCGCCTGAAGCCTGTGCATGCCTGCGCCGGTCGGGGACAGGAAGTTATCCACAGTCTCGATGAGTTCGAAGCGCTGCTGGCGCGACCCGACATGGCGACGCTGTTTACGGAAGGCGTGGTGCTTGAGCAGGACTTGCACGAGGTGATCACCCATAGCGTGGGCCAGAGTTTTATCGGCGAACACGTCATCAGCTACTGCGGCCAGCAGTACCTCACTGAAGACGGGCAGGGCGAAGAGGTTTACGGCGGCTCCGACTTGCTCGTCGTGCCTGGCCACTACGCCGACCTGTTGAAGCTCGACCTGCCCGACGACGTGCGTGAGGCCATCGAACAAGCCCAGGTTTTCGACACGGCCGCCGATGAGGCCTACCCTGGTTTCTACGCCTCGCGCCGCAACTACGATATTGCCCAAGGCCTGGACAGTGACGGCCAACGCCGCAGCGGCGTGCTCGAACAATCCTGGCGCATGGGCGGCGCCAGCAGCGCTGAAGTCGCGGCGCTGCAAAGCTTCATCAATAACCCGAGCCTGCGTGCCATCCACGTTTCATCGGTGGAAACCTACGTGGACCAACCGCTGCCGGCGGACGCCATCGAGGTGTACCGCGGCCCTGCAGACAACAGCGACTTTCTTCTCAAGTACGTGACGGTTAAATCTTATGACGGCTAGAAGTGAAAGCATTGCGATCGACATCGACGACGAGCAAATGAGCGGGACATTCCTGAGCCCCAAATCCAAAGTGCCAGGCGTGTTGTTTGTGCACGGTTGGGGCGGTAGCCAAGAGCGCGACCTTGAGCGCGCCAAAGGCATTGCCGGCCTGGGCTGCGTATGCCTGACTTTTGATTTGCGCGGCCACGCCGGCACCGGTATTCCGTTGTCGCGCGTTACCCGCGAAGACAACCTGCGCGACCTGCTGGCGGCCTACGACCGCTTGCTGTCGCACCCGGCCATCGACACCTCGGCCGTGGCGGTGGTGGGCACCAGCTACGGCGGTTACCTGGCGGCGATCCTCACCTCGTTGCGCCCGGTGCGCTGGCTGGCGCTGCGCGTGCCGGCGCTGTACCGCGACCAGGAATGGCTCAAGCCCAAACGCGATCTGGATAAGGTCGACCTGATGGATTACCGCAGCACCCTGGTGCACGCCGAAACCAACCGCGCCCTGCATGCCTGCGCGAAATTCACCGGCGATGTGCTGATTGTCGAGTCGGAAACCGACGACCACGTGCCCCACGCCACCATCATGAGTTACCGCGCGGCGTGCCAGCAGACTCACTCTTTGACCCACCGCATCATCGACGGCGCCGACCACTCGTTGAGCGACCCGGTGTCGCAGCAGGCCTACACCTCAATCCTGGTGGACTGGATTACCGAGATGGTGGTGGGCGAACGGCTGAGCATCATCCAGGCCCGATAAAGCGTTGCCCTCTCAGCGCCATCACGGGCAAGTCCGGCTCCCACAGTGAAATGCATTCCAACGGTGGGAGCGGGCTTGCCCGCGATGGCGCAGGTCCTGCCAACCTGCATCAAGCCGGTGTCTTTTTAACCCGCAACGCCTTGGCCTTGGCCTCCACCGCGAGGTACATCACCAACGCAATCACCAGCGGCAAAATAAAGTACACCGCCCGATAGGCAATCAACCCGGCCAGCAAACTCCCGCGCGACGCCTCATGCTGCAGCAAGCCAATAAACACCGCCTCCAACACCCCAAGCCCCGCTGGAATATGCGTAACCACACCGGCAATCGCGCTGATCAGCAACACCCCCAGCACCAGCGGATAGTCCAACTTGGCCGGCAACAAGGTAAAAATTACCGCTGCCATCAACGACCAGTTCAACGCGCCCAGAGCCAACTGCAAACACGCCATGCGCAACGACGGCAGATTGATCTCGATGCCCTTGATCGACCACGCACGCTTCTTCGAGAACCGGCACGCCGCCAAGTAGCCGAGGCTGGCCAACACCAGCACCACGCCAATGCCCTGCAACGCCAGGGTGCTGACTTTCCACCCGGGCGGCATCGTCACCAAACCGCTGCTGAACACCACACCGGCCAGCGCCATATAGCCGAACCAATTGGTGGCCAGGCTCAGCCCAAGGATCTTGGCGATATTGCCGGTGCTCACCCCAAGCCGCGAATACAGCCGGTAACGCATGGCGATCCCGCCGACCCACGCGCTCAGGTTGAGGTTGAACGCATAGCTGATGATCCCCACCGGCAGGATTTGCTTCCAACCCAGCGGTTGGCGAATGTAAGTGCGGCCGATGAGGTCGAAACTGGCGTAGACGAGAAAACTGCACAGGGTCAGCGCGCTGGCGATCAGCAACGTGCGCAGCTTGAAGTCGCCGAGCGTCTGCAGCACTTCGCTCCAGTCGATGCGCCGTGCCAGCAGGGTGAACAGCGCGATCAACACCAGGAAGAAGACAACGGTCAGCGGCTTCTTCCAGCGTTTGAGTCGTGAACCACCGGCCTCAGAGGTCATGGGCCTGGCTCTCGAAGGGTTTCAAACGCGGTTTATGCGCGGGCAGCCAGCCCGTCAGCACGGGGAAGTGGCGCATCACATGAAACACCAAAAACCCTACGGTCAACCGCCATAACCACAGCCGGGGCTTGCGGTTTTCCGGCATGGTCCGGCAGTGCTCGTGGGCGAGCAGTTCCAGGCGTTCGTACAGCTGCTGGTTGAACGCGCGGTCGCGAATCAACACATTGGCTTCCAGGTTCAGGGACAGGCTCAATGGGTCCAGGTTGCTTGAGCCTACGGTGCTCCACTCGTCATCCACCAACGCGACTTTGCCGTGTAGCGGGCGCTGGCAATACTCATGGATCACCACGCCGTCCTTGAGCAAATAGTCATAGAGCATGCGCGCCGCCAGCTTGGCCAACAGGACGTCGGGCTGGCCTTGCATGATCAGTTGCACGTGCACGCCACGGCGCGCGGCATTGCGAATCTCGCGCAGCAGGCGGTAGCCGGGGAAGAAGTAGGCGTTGGCTATCACCACGCGTTTTTGCGCCTTGCTCAAGGCGTGGATATAGGCCTCTTCGATATCGTCGCGGTGCTGCACGTTGTCGCGGTAAATCAGGCGAACCAGACCCTCCTCATTGGCCGTTGTCCACAGGGACGGCCGTTGCTGGCGTCGTCGCCAGCCACGCCGCGTGCGCACCTGGCGGCCGCTTTGGGCGAGGGCAAAATGATGCAGGTCGGCGACCGCAGGGCCGGTCACTCGCACGGCGTAATCCTGCTTGGCTTCGGGGCCGAAATCGCCCAGATGGTCGGCAGAAAAATTGATCCCGCCGATAAACGCCACGGTGGCGTCCACCACCACGATCTTGCGGTGCAGGCGACGGAACCAGTTGGTGCGAATCCCCAGCATTTTCGACGCCGGGTCAAACATCTGCACCAGCACGCCAGCCTCGGCCAGCTCACCCAGAAACGCCGGGCTCAGCTCGCCGCAGCCAAACCCGTCGAGGCTGGCCACCACCTTGACGCCGCGCTGCGCCGCCTCAATCAGGATGCCTTTGAGCTCATGGCCGACCTTGTCTTCGAACAGAATAAAGGTCTCCAGCAAAATCTCCCGCTGGGCCTCGCGCATCGCTTCAAACACCCTGGGGAAGTAAGCCTCGCCGTTCTCCAGCAACTCAAGACGGTTGCCGCTTTGCCAGCCGTAATCGACATCACGCGCCTTGGCGTCATCTGGCGGCTGGTCGGTGGCAATGTGCTCTACCGCGACGGTCATAACTCGATCTCCACCGACAACGGCACATGGTCTGACAGATGCGACCACGGCCGGGTAGTCAGTACCTTGGGGTTGTGAATTTTCAGGTTGCGCACATAGATGCGGTCCAGCGGTAACAGTGGCAGGCGCGCCGGAAACGTGCGCGCAGGCTTACCAGTGGCATCAACAAACACTTCTCTGAGACCGCTCTGGCTCAGGTCGGCCTTTTGGCGCCAGTCGTTGAAATCACCGGCCACCACCAGCGGCGCGTCGGCCGGGATTTCGCTGATGCGCTGTTCCAGCAAACGCAATTGCTGCTGACGATGCACCTCGCGCAGGCCCAAGTGCATGCAGATCGCATGCACCTCCTGGCCGGTGCCTGGCAGGCGCAATACGCAATGCAGCAGCCCGCGGCTTTCATGGCCGCTTTGCGAAATGTCGAGGTTGTCGTAGCGCACGATCTGGAATTTGGACAGCAACGCGTTGCCGTGGTCGCCGTGCGGGTAGACCGCGTTGCGCCCGTAAGCGAACTGCGGCCAGATGCTGTCGGCCAGGAACTCGTATTGCGGCATCTTCGGCCAGTCCTGGTAGCGCTGGGGATGGCGTTCGTGAGTGCCGTGGATTTCCTGCAAGAACACCATGTCGGCGCCCACGCTGCGCACCGCTTCACGCAGTTCGGGAAGGATGAAGCGTCGATTCAGCGCGGTGAAACCCTTGTGGATATTCACCGTCAGCACTTTGAAGCGCGTGATGGCGGTAGTGGGCGTGGCGGGGATCAATTCCGGATGGGTCATGGCAGCACCCCGGGTGCTGGCAACGTGCCGGGCTCGGTGGCCAAGTGTTTATCCAGCTCGAAGCGCTGCAACAGTTGGCGCGCATCGAAGGGCGCGCGCACTTTGATGTCGTTGTCGAAATAGCAAAAAATATCGCGTTGCTTGCGCGCGCGTGGCGTGTGTTTCGGGTCGACCAAATGCGCATCCTCCGGCTGTTTGCCCTGGCGCCAGCGATCGATGCGGTCACCCCAACGCTTGATCGCCTCGGCGGTGTAGCCGCTGGCGTAGAGCTTTTTGTCACCGTGCAGGCGCAGGTACAGGAAGTTGGCGGTGACGTCTTCGATATACGGCCACTTGCCGGCGGTATCGGCGACCACCAGTGCCACGCCGTGCTTGTCCAGCATCTGCACAAACTCCGGCACTGCGAAACTCTTGTGGCGAATTTCCACCGCATGACGCAGCGGCTTTTTGCCATGGGCTTGCATGCTCGCCTTGCCGTTCAGGCGCGGCTCGTGCTCGCGGGCGAGGGCGGCGGCCTGTTGGGTGTCGGTGGGGAGTAGTTGAAGGAAGGCTTCAAACAGCGGCGGGTCGAATGTGAAGCTGGGCGGGAATTGCCAGAGGATCGGCCCGAGCTTTTCCTTCAGTTCCAGCACCCCGGAAGCAAAGAAATTGGCCATCGGCTTGTGCACATCGCGCAAGCGCAGAATGTGGGTGATGTAGCGCGGTGCCTTCACGCTGAACACGAAATGCTCAGGCGTGTCGGCGTACCACTCGGCATAACGCTTGGGTGTTTGCAGAGCGTAGAACGAGCCGTTGATTTCGATGCTGTTGACGGCGCGTGACGCAAATTGCAATTCGCGTTTCTGGGTCAGGCCCTCGGGGTAGAAATCCCCCCGCCAGGGCGTGTAGCGCCAGCCGGAAATGCCGATGTGAATCGCCGCCATGATTACTCCCGTGGATGTAGGGTCAAGTGACCTCCGTTTTGGGATGACTGCGGTTTTTGTCGGAAAGTTTCGCCGTTCCTACAGACGGTACAAGGTAAGGAATGTGGGAGCGGGCTGCCTGCGATAGCGATGGGGCCGGCGCTGAATGCGGCGCTGGCGTACCGCAATCGCAGGCAAGCCAGCGTCCACATTGGATGTGCGTCGTGGCCGAATCAGTGTCCGACTGCCGTGCGCGTCGAGCTGTCGGCATACACCGGCCCCAACCGGTCCAATCGGCCACTCCACGCCGTCAGCGCCAGGGCCACCAACACCACTGAGCCACCGATCCACGCGGTATGGATCAAGCCCATGTGCGCCACGATCAAGCCCCCGGCCCAGGCGCCGCCGGCGATTCCGAGGTTGAACGCCGCAATGTTCAAGCCCGACGCCACATCCACCGCCTGCGGGGTGTGATGTTCAGCCTGGCGCACCACGTACACCTGCAGGCCCGGCACATTGCCGAAGGCAACCGCGCCCCACACCAGCACGGTGGCCAGCGCCAGCCAGGGGTTGCTGGCGGTCAGGGTGAGGATGAACAGCACCGCCGCGAGCAGGGCGAAGATGATTTTCAACGCGCTGATCGGGCCGCGTTTATCGGCCAGCTTGCCGCCCCAGATATTCCCCGCCGCCACCGAGATGCCGTACACCAGCAGCACCAGGCTGACGGTGCCGGCGCTGAAGCCTGAAATGTCCTGAAGGATCGGCGCCAGAAAGGTGAACGCGATGAACGAGCCGCCGTAGCCGATGGCGGTCATGGCGTACACAAGCAGCAAGCGCGGCTGCTTGAGCACCTGCAGTTGTTGCAGCAACGAGGCGGGTTTGCTGTGGGCGATGCTGTTCGGCACATAGATCAGGCTGCCGATAAACGCGATCACGCCCAGGGCCGAGACGGCGAGGAACGTTTCCCGCCAGCCGAAGTGCTGGCCGATAAACGTGCCCAGCGGCACGCCGGTGACCAGTGCAACGGTCAAGCCGGTAAACATGATCGCAATCGCGCTGGCGGCTTTTTCCTTGGGCACCAGGCTGGTGGCGATGGTCGAGCCAATCGAGAAAAACACCCCGTGGGCCAGGCCGGTGACGATCCGCGCCAGCACCAGCGATTCATAACTCGGCGCCTGCCAGGCCAACAGGTTGCCGAGGGTGAACAGCACCATCAGCGACAACAGCAGCAGTTTGCGCGGCACTTTGCCGGTGAGGGCGGTGAGCACCGGCGCGCCAATGGCCACGCCCAAGGCGTACAGGCTGACCAGCAAGCCGGCGGACGGCAGGTCGACGCCCAGGTCGGCGCCGATGGTGGGTAACAGGCCAACGATGACGAACTCGGTCGTCCCGATGGCAAAAGCGCTGAGGGTCAGCGCGAGCAGGGCAATGGGCATGGCTGCAACTCCGATGGGTGTGATTCAGGAGCGCAGTGTCGGGATTTGGCTTGTGCGGAAAAAGACAGTGATCGGCATTTGATATTTGACCGGGAGGCAAAGATGCCCAATGGCGGGGAACGATCAAGGCTCAAACCCGTCAGTTCCTTACAGACCCTGCTGATGGAGCCCGGTGTTTTGCTGAATTTAAAGACTGCATTACTGCTTGGTGCGCTGCTGTTGTGTGGCAATGGCGCATTGCAAGCTGCTACGCCGGCGGCCGCCGCAGCGCCGGCCGCGCCTGCCGCAGCGGCGGCGCCCGCTAAACCGGAGTTGCTGGTCGAGGGCGGCCTGCTGGGCGCCATCAGTTCCAGCATTGACGATGTACAAGACAAGCTCGACCTTAACCAGAACCTCATCGACGCCTGGCGCTTGCGTGCCGATCGCGCGGCGGACGAGGTGGGGCGCCTGGTCGACCAGACGGCCGAACGGTCGCCGTGGAGCGTGGCCGGCGACTTCCTGTTGCTGTCCGGCGTCTGGGTTGGCGCCTTTGTGGTGTTGACCCTGCTGGGGCGCTTTGTTGTGCAGCGCTTGAGTCGTCGGTCGTTCGTCGAACGGCGCGAACGCTTGCTGGCAGTCTTGGGGTACGTGGTGCCCTACACAATCCCCGCGCTCATCTGTCTGCCGCTGACCCTCTACGTCAGCCACTTCCTGGCCTCGTCGGTGGGCCGCGCGCTGGCGCTGTGTTTTGCCTACGCCACCAGCAGCGGCATCTTTTCTACGTCGATGTTGTTGTGCGTGATCGTCATGTTCAATCTGGGCCACAAGCGCCCGGCCGTGCAGATCATTCGCGACTACTGCCCCAAGCCGCTGTTCCTGATCGGCTTCCTGGCCGCCCTCAGCGACGCGCTGACCAGCCCGCAGATCGCCCGGCAGTTGGGTGGCAATATCACCAGCAGCATCGCGGTTTTCACCGGCCTGTTCGCGGCGGTGATTTTCGGGGTTTTGGTGGTGCGCCTGCGCCGTCCGGTGGCGCACTTGATCCGCAATCGGCCACTGGCCCAGCGCCTCAAACACCCTGCGCTGCAGCAATCGCTGCGGGTGTTTTCCGGGCTGTGGTACTGGCCGATTCTGTTGATGGTGCTGGTCTCGGCAATCAACCTGATCGGCGCGGGCGACGATAACCAGAAGGCGCTGCGCTGCGCGCTGTTCACCACGATTTTGCTGATCGGCACAGTGTTTCTCAGCACCGTACTGCAACACCTGTTCAAGTCCCGCAGCCAGGTGGCGATCCAGCGCAGCAGCGCCTACAAGGAGCGCTTCCTCAGTCTGTTGCACGCGATCTTGCGCATCGCCATGGCCATCGCGTTTATCGAAATCCTGGGGCGTATCTGGGGCGTCTCGCTGTTCGAATTTGCCCAGCGCAACTCGGTGGGCCGCGCGATCAGCGACTCCCTGAGCAGCATCGGCCTGATCCTGCTGGTGACCTGGTTGTTTTGGGTGGTGCTCGACACCGCGATTCAGGAAGCGCTGAAACCACCGGTCAATAAGCGCTCCAGCCGTCAGCCGAGTACGCGGGTCAAAACCATTCTGCCGCTGCTGCGTAACGCGGTGAAAATCATCCTGGTGGTGATCTGCGCGATCACCACCATGGCCAACCTTGGCATCAACGTCGCGCCGCTGCTGGCCGGTGCCGGTGTGGTTGGTTTGGCTATCGGTTTTGGCTCGCAGCAATTGGTGCAGGACGTGATCACTGGCCTGTTCATCATCATCGAGGACACGCTGTCCATCGGCGATTGGGTCGTGCTCGACTCCGGCCACGCCGGTACCGTAGAGGGCCTGACCATCCGGACGTTGCGCCTGCGCGACGGCAAGGGTTTTGTTCACTCGGTGCCGTTCGGGCAGATCAAGGCGGTCACCAACCAGTCGCGGCAATTTGCCTATGCGTTCTTCTCGGTGCAGTTCACCTACGACACCGATGTGGACAAGGCCGTGGACCTGATCCGCGAGGCCGGGCAATCGATTCGCGACGATGTGTTCCTCAAGTACAACCTGCAAGGGCCGCTGGAGGTGTTTGGCGTCGACAAGATGGACCTCAACGGCGTGGTGCTGACCGCGCAATTCCGCACGGTGTCAGGCGGGCAATACGCGGTGAGCCGCGCATTCAACCAGCGCTTGAAAAAGCTTGTGGATAACTGTGATGAGGTGCACTTCGCGCAAACTTATCCACAGCAGATCTGGCTGCCCAAACGCACGGCGCATGTGGATGAGCCGGATGAGGAAGTGCCGGCTTCGGTGGTGTTGACGGAACAGCCCAGGCCTCAATAATTTGGGTGGCTCGCGGGCCTCATCGCGGGCAAGCCCGCTCCCACATGGGAACGCATTCCTACCGTGGGAGCCGGGCTTGCCCGCGATGAGGCCGGTGAGGTCAATCCAGGCGTCAATGCCTGATCAACTTCTCCTGCACCGCCAACTGATCCACCTCCAGCAATACCTGTTGCTTGCCAGCGACCCTCACCGCCGCCGGCAACCCATCGCGGTACACAACCCGATTGCCACTCACCGCCGGCACTTTGCTGCCCGGCAGCAGCGTGCCCACCAGGTTCAGCGGATCAGCCCCGCACACCGCAATCAAACTGCCGTCATGCGGCCGGCGGCGGACTTCGCGCAATAACCCAATTGCCTCCGGCAACGCAAACTGCTCGCCCGCCAGCCCACTGACGAACCGCCCGCCGCGGATCTCCCCGCGCGCTTCGAGCCGATGGAAAGTGCGCAGCAACTCGCGCCAGCTCGGCAACCAATCCGCCTCACGCTCCAGCAACCGCCAGAACACCACGCCATAGCGGCGCAGCAAGGTCATCGCCACATGCTCCAGCGTCTCGGCCGAATGTGGCCCGGCGGCGCTCGGTGAACGGCGCAGCAAAGCCCAGCGCCCGGCGTCGTCCATGCCGCCGACAAACGCCCCGCGTCCGCGTCGGCTGCTGCGCGCCTGGCGTTTGCTGGCGGGTGTGGTCAGCGCGCGCAGGCCGGCGAAGCTGTCGGCATTCACCAGCCCTGCGCCCACCAGTTCCTGCAGCGCCGTCTCCAGTTCGCTGCGCAGCAGGTGGGCTTCGTGCACCAGTTCGTCGAAAAACAGCGCGCCATGTTCACGCAGCGCCACGTGGACTTTCTGCGCCTTGGGTGACAGCGTGGTGCTGTCGGTCATCTCGGTCAGCCCGCTCCACAGCGGCACTTGGCTGCGCGGCAGCAACACCACCGGTGTGCTGCGCAGGGCCATCGCGCCGGCCTTGTTGCTCAGCCGCGTCCACACCAGCTTGCCGCTGCGGCACAGGTCGTCGAGCCAGGTGGATGAGTAATCCTTCAGGCGCGCGCTGAGCAAGTCACTGTCCCAGGCCGAGGTGGCGGCGGCGTAGCCCTCAAACTGCGCGACAATCTGCGGCAACATGGCGCTGCCCTGGCCGCGTGTGCCGTCGGACAGGTGCTGCCAATCGAACAGGAAGCGCATGAAATCCTGCAGCGCCACGGGCTCGATTTCGCGGCGCAGGCGCTTGACCGTGTAGCGATGAATGCGCGCGAGCAAATGCCGTTCGCACCACTGTTCTTCGCTGGCGCCAGGGCTGAAACGGCCGCGCAGCACGTAGCCTTCCTGCTCCAGGCGAGCGAGTGCCTGGGTTACGTCTGCCACCGGCAGGGCCAACGGCGCGGCGATCTCGATCAGGCTCAGCGGGCCGAAACCGCTGAGGCGGGCGCGCAGCACTTCCATCAGCGCATCATCAACGGTCCAGGGTTCATCGAAGCCCGGCAGCAACGGCAAGTCGTTGGGATAGATAGCCTGCAAACAGCTCAAGCGTTCCACCGCCACCCACAGGCCATTGCTCAATGCAAAGGCGCGCCCACCCTTGGCCAAGGCCTGCAGCCACTCGGCCCATTGCGGCGTGACCTCATGAGTGGCAATGCAGGCCAGGCTCATCAGCGCTTCGTGCATTTCGTCCAGGCCATTGGGCGCCGGCCAGGCTTCCTCGCGCACGCCGGCGATGGCCTCGGCATCCAGCGCGCCGAGGTCGTCGGTGCTGTGCGGGTCGCTCCAGCGCCGGTTGAGCACGGCTTGGGTACGGCGTTCTTCCAAGGGTGCGTCGTCGAGAAAGGTGTAGGGGCGCGCGCTGAGAATTTCCGCGGCCATGGGCGAGGGCGCCGGCAGGTCGCGGCTGATCAGCCGCACTTCGCCGCTTTCCATGCGCCGCAGCAGCGCCAGCCAGGCGTTGCTGTCCATGGCGTCGTGCAGGCAGTCGTCGAGGGTCTGTTCCACCAAGGGGTGCTCGGGCACTTCGCGCTCGCCGGCGAGGTTTTCCAGGCAGGCGATCTGGTCGGGAAACACATTGGCGATCAGGTCTTCGCTTTTCATCCGCTGGATCTGCGGCGCCACTTTGCGTCCGCCGGTATAACGCGGCAACGCCAGTGCCACACCGGCGTTCCAGCGCCAGCGCACGCCGAACAGCGGCGCGTCCAGCACGGCCTGGATCAGGACGTGCTCGGCACTGTTGCTGTTCAGATACCGCCACACATCATCCAGCTCGAAACTGTGGCTGGTCGACAGCGACAGCACGATTGCATTTTCACTGGCCGCCGCCTGCAATTCGACATTGAACGTGCGGCAAAAACGCTTGCGCAACGCCAGGCCCCAGGCGCGATTGATACGGCTGCCGAACGGCGTGTGAATGATCAGTTGGGTGCCGCCGGACTCGTCGAAAAACCGCTCCATGATCAACGTGTCCTGGGACGGCAGCGCGCTCAAGGCCAGGCGTGCGCGGGCCAGATAATCGAGGATCTGCTCGGCGCTGGCGTGGTTCAGGCCAAGGGTGCCGGTGAGCCAGTCGAGGGCCGCTTGCAAGTCGCCGGGCGTGGCGCTGAGCAGCGCGTCGAGCTGGCCTTGGAACCGCGCCACCGCCGCCGACAATTCGTTGCTGCGCCCTGGCGCTTCGCCCAGCCAGAACGGAATGGTCGGCGGCTGGCCATGGGCGTCCTCAACCCTCACCTTGCCGGCTTCGACCCGCAAGATTCTGTAGGACGTATTACCGAGCTGGAAGATATCCCCGGCGATGCTTTCCACCGCGAAGTCTTCGTTGACGCTGCCGATGTTCAGGCTCTGGGGCTCGAGCAGCACGCTGTAGTCGGCGTTGTCGGGGATGGTGCCGCCGCTGGTCACGGCCGTCAGCTTGGCGCCACGACGCCCGCGCAGGGTGTGGGTCACGGCGTCGCGGTGCAGGTAGGCGCTACGGATGCCCTGGCGGCCGTTATAGCCCTCGGCGAGCATCTGCAACAGCGCCTGGTAATGGCGCACATCCAGCGCGGCGTAGGGCGAGGCGCGGCGAATGAGATCGAGCAATGCCGGTTCCGACCATTCCTGGGCGCTGACCTCGGCGATGATCTGCTGGGCCAGTACATCCAGCGGCGCGACCGGGATCTGCAAGGTGTCCAGCTCACCCCGGCGCACGCAGTCGAGCAGGGCGGCGCACTCGATCAGGTCATCGCGGGTGGTGGCGAACAAGCGCCCCTTGGGCGTGCCGCCGACCTGGTGCCCGGAACGGCCGACGCGTTGCAGAAAACCATTGATGGAGCCGGGTGAGCCGATCTGACACACCAGGTCGACGTCACCGATATCAATCCCCAGCTCCAGGGACGCAGTGGCGATCAGCACTTGCAGCTCGCCGGCCTTGAGCCGTTGTTCGGCGTCCAGGCGCAGCTCTTTGGCCAGGCTGCCGTGGTGCGCGGCCACGGCGGTTTTGCCCAGACGCTCGCTCAAGTGCCGCGCCAGGCGTTCGGCCAGGCGCCGGGTGTTGACGAAAATCAGCGTGGTGCGGTGTTCGCGCGCCAGGTCGGCGAGGCGGTTGTAGACCAGTTCCCACACGTCGTTGGCCATGACCGCCGAGAGCGGCACCGGCGGCACTTCGATATCCAGGTCACGCGAGCGGGCGTGGCCGATATCGACAATTGCGCAGGGGCGGTCGGTGCCGACCAAAAAGCGCGACACCGCCTCGATGGGCTTTTGCGTGGCAGACAGGCCAATGCGGGTCAGCGGTTCGGCGCACAGGCCTTGCAGGCGTTCCAGGCTCAGGGCCATATGGCTGCCGCGCTTGCTGGCGGCGATGGCATGAATTTCGTCGACGATCACCGTGCGCGTGCTGGCGAGCATGTGCCGACCGGAGTCGGATCCCAGCAGCACGTAGAGCGATTCCGGGGTGGTCACCAGGATATGCGGCGGGCGCTTGCGCATCTGCGCACGGTCTTTTTGCGGGGTGTCGCCGGTGCGCACGGCGGTGCGGATCACCAAGGGCGGCAAGCCCATCGCCTGCAGCTGCTCGGTGATGCCGGTGAGCGGGTTTTGCAGGTTGATCTGGATGTCGTTGGACAGTGCCTTGAGCGGCGAGACATACACCACCAGCGTCTCGTCCGGCAGTTGCCCGCCATTCGCCAGGCCCTGGTGCACCAGGTCATCCAGCACGGCGAGGAACGCCGTCAGGGTCTTGCCCGAACCGGTGGGCGCGGCGATCAGGGTGGAGCGGCGCTGGCGAATCAGCGGCCACGCCTGGGCCTGGGCGCTGGTGACCGAAGGGAAAGAGCTGCGGAACCAGGCGCTGACAGCGGGGTGAAAGCCGTTCAAGACCGTGTCCGTGGTTTCAGGAAGGTTCATACCCCTTATATGCAACCGGCGGTGCCAAGTTGCAACCCCGCACTTTATCCGTGACGGTTGCGCTACAAACCCGCAAAATGCAACGATTCTGGAATAAACCTACGGCCGGCTTCATCCGCCTGCCGACAATAACCATCGTTCCAAACAGACCGGGCCTGCACACTCTATGCGAATGCGCCTTATGTTACTGGGCGGCGGGAATGCCCTCGGGCAAGCGCTGATTCGCCTCGGTGCAGAGGAAGACATCGGTTTCCTCGCACCCAAACCGCCCCAAGACGGCTGGGATGCCGCGAGCCTGACCCAATTGCTCGACGACACCCGTCCCGATGCGTTGATCAACCTCGCCTACTATTTCGACTGGTTTCAGGCCGAAGCGGTCAGCGAAAGCCGTTTGGCCGCTCAGGAATTCGCCATCGAGCGCCTGGCCGAGCTGTGCCAGCACCACAACATCACCTTGCTGCAACCGTCCAGCTACCGCGTGTTCGATGGCTCCCGCGCCACCGCCTACAGCGAGAAAGACGAGCCGGTGCCCCTGGGCCTGCGCGGCCAGGCGTTGTGGCGCATCGAACAAAGCGTGCGCGCCACCTGCCCGCAGCATGTGCTGCTGCGTTTTGGTTGGCTGCTGGATGACAGCGTCGACGGCACGCTCGGGCGCTTTTTGGCGCGGGCCGAGAAGCCGGACGAGTTGCTGATGGCCGATGATCGCCGGGGCAACCCGACGCCCGTGGACGATGCTGCGCGGGTGATCATCTCGGTGCTCAAGCAACTTGATTGCGCGGCACCGCTGTGGGGCACGTATCACTACGCCGGGCACGAGGCGACCACACCGTTGGCGCTGGGCCAGGCGATCCTTACCGAAGCGCGCAATTTCCACCCGCTGGCGATCGAGTCGCCTACCGCCCAGGCTCACGCGGCACGCCCGGATGCGGCAGATGAACCGCAACACGCGGTGCTGGCCTGCAAGAAAATCCTGCACACCTTTGGCATCAAGCCTCGAGCGTGGCGGGCCGGGTTACCGGCGTTGCTGGATCGGTTCTACCGCCACAGCTGACACCACACAAAACCGGAATGTGGGAGCCGGTTTTGTGTGGGAGCTGGCCTGCCTGCGATGCCCGACAGGTTCTACCGCCACAGCTGACACGCTATAAAACCAAATGTGGGAGCGGGCTTGCTCGCGAATGGGCAAGGTCAGTCAACACATCAGTCGACTGACCCTGCACTTTCGCGAGCAAGCCCGCTCCCACATGGGTTATGCCGTGTGACTTAGAACTTGTAGCCGATACCCACCATGTAAACCATCGGGTCGACGTCCACATTGACCTTGGCGCGTGTGCCTTGGCCCAGCGCGTTGTTATCGACGGTGGCCTTGGTGCTGATGTCGATGTAGCGCGCCTGGGCGTTGATCATCCACTTGTCATTGATCATGTAGTCGGCGCCTATCTGTGCGGCCCAGCCCCAGGAGTTTTCGGCCTTGAAGTTGCTGAAACCGGCTTGTTCGGCGCGGCTGCCGACGTGCTCGTCGTAGATCCAGGTGTAGTTGATGCCGGCGCCCACGTACGGCTGAAAGGCGGATTTGCTATCCAGCGGGTAGTACACGACGCTCAAGGTTGGCGGCAGGTGCTTGAGGCTGCCGAGCTTGCCATTGGCGGCGCCGAGGGCGGTGTTCTTGATCTTCACATCGTGCTCGAACGGCGTGGCCGCCAGCAGCTCGATACCGACGTGGTTGGTCAGCATGTAGGCGAAGTTCAAACCCAGTTGGGTGTCGCTGCTCATGGTCGCCTTGCCGCCCAGGTTGGTGCCCGCCAATGGGCCCTGATCAACCTTCACATGGCCGCTGTCAGCTTTCGGATTCACGGTAATTGCACCGGCGCGAATCAGAATGTCGCCCGCTTCGTGAGCGTGGACGGCAGGGGCGGCGAGGGCGAGCGCGAAGAGGGACGCGCCGAGCAGAGACTTGTTCATGGGAGCTCCAAAAGGACGTTAAAAGTTGTACGTCCAATGGTAAAGATCGTTCCGTTCGATCCTTTGACTCAGCTCAATGAAAGGGCGATCAGCCCCTATTCCTGCAGCTCGTAGACATAAATCTTGTCGGCATCCATTTGATAACCGGCGTCGGCCAGTTCGCTGGATGACGGCTTGACCTGCATCGCGCCTTCGATCCAGTACGGCTGATACAACTCATCGAGTTTCACCCCGACTTCGCTTTTCACATGCACGATCTGGTTCGAGGGCGGCGGCGGTACGTGGATGCACGCGCCGAAATACGGCACCAGCAAAAACTCGGTGGTGCGGCCTTCTTCGCTGACTTCCAGCGGCACGATGTAACCCGGCAAACGGATGTGCTTGCCGTCCAGGCTTTGCACCACCGGCGCATTGGGCAAATCCTGCTTGGCGGCCGGCGCCGACTCGACCGACAGCGCGTCGGCCATGTTCGACAGGTCGTGCAGCGGTTTCATGTTGGGGATTTCCGGCGGCGCGTCCGGGGGGATCATCTCCTGCCATGACAGATCCTTGGGCTGGTCTTCGGCCCAGACGGGCACTGCCACCAACAGCAACATTGCAAACAGGGCGCGACGCATCGAAGCCTTCCTCATAAACGTATGGACAGGCCATCGGCCAGTGATTGTCGATAGGCGCGCCACGCGGGCACGCTGCCCATTAACAGCGCCGCCGCGAGGATGCCGGCGAGCAAGGTCCATTCATATTCGCTCGGCCATGACATCGGCAGGTCCAGGCCGTAATTGGCCTGCAAATACCCGCGCGAGGCGGCGATGCACACGTACAACAAGCCGACGCCAGCGACCACGCCGGACAAGGCCAGGGCGAAGGCTTCAAAGATCAGCAGCGTTGCGATGTGCCACGGCCGCGCGCCCACCGAGCGCAAAATTGCCATTTCACGGCGGCGCTCGTTGAGGCTGGTGAGGATCGCCGTGAGCATCCCGATCAAACCGGTCAGCACCACGAAAAGCGAGATCACGAACAGCGCTTTTTCGGCGGTGCCCATCATGCTCCACAACTCTTGCAGGGCCACGCCCGGCAATATCGCCAGCATCGGCTCGCCACGGAATTCATTGATTTCGCGTTGCAGGGCGAAGGTGGAAATCTTGTTGTTCAGGCCGAGCATAAACGCGGTGATGGCCTGTGGCGTGAGGTCCATGTTGCGCGCCTGATCGGCACTGATGCGGCCTTTGCCCTGGGCCGGCACGCCGTTGTGCCAGTCGATGTGAATGGCTTCCATGCCGCCCAGGCTGATGTGCAGCGTGCGGTCCACCGGCGTGCCGGTGCGTTTCAAAATACCGACCACGGTGAACGGTTTGTCATCGTGCTTGACCAGGCTGACCACCGCGACACCGTGGGCCAGCACCAGCTTGTCGCCCAGCGTGTAATGCAGCGCCTCGGCGACTTCGGCACCGAGCACCACTTCAAACGGGTCGGTGGCAAAGGCGCGGCCGCTGGCCAGTTCGAGGTTCTGTTTGCGACCGTATTGGTAATGCTCGAAGTAGGATTGGTTGGTGCCCATCACCCGATAGCCGCGGTGCGAGTCGCCGAGGGAAATCGGGATCGCCCATTTCACCTGCGGGCTGGCGGCGAAGTGCTCATAGCTGTCCCAACGGATGTTGTTGGTGGCATTGCCGATACGGAACACCGAGTACAGCAGCAAGTTGACCGAGCCCGAACGCGCGCCGACGATCAGGTCGGTGCCGCTGATGGTGCTGGCAAAACTGTTGCGCGCCTCAACCCGCACGCGCTCCACCGCGAGCAACAAACAGACTGACAGCGCGATGGCAAAGGCGGTGAGGATCGCGGTAAAGCGGCGGTTAGCCAGGCTGGCCATGGCTAGACGAAACAAATACATCTCAAACCTCTGCGGGCGTGGCGGCGCGATTGAGTTCGGCCAGCGACAGGTGGCGGTCGAACAGCGGCGCGAGGCTCTGGTCATGGCTGACAAACAGCAGGCTGGCGCCAGCGTCGCGGCATTCGGCGAACAGCAATTGAATGAAAGCCTCGCGGGCGTCGTAGTCCAGCGCCGAGGTGGGTTCGTCGGCGATCACCAGTTCCGGTTGGCCGATCAGCGCGCGGGCGGCGGCGACGCGTTGTTGTTGGCCGATGGACAGTGAGTCGGCGCGGCGTTCCAGCAGGTCTTTGTCCTTCAAGCCCAAATGCGCCAGCAAGGTCGCAGCGGCTTGGTCGACACTGCGGTGGCGCTGAACCGCGCGTTGCGCGCGCAGCTTGGAAAAGTGGCAAGGCAACTCGACGTTCTCGCGCACCGACAGAAACGGCAGCAGGTTGAACTGCTGGAAGATGTAGCCGGTGTGGTCCACACGAAAGCGGTCGCGGGCGCCGGCCGAGAGTTCGGTCAGCTCCTGGCCGAGCAGGCGGATGCTGCCCCGGCTGGGTTTTTGCACGCCGCCAAGCAGGCCGAGCAACGTGGTTTTGCCGCTGCCGCTCGGGCCTTTGAGAAACAGGGTTTCGCCTGCTTGCAGGCTAAACGCGGGGATGTCCAGTAACTGTGGGTGACCGGGCCAGTTGAAGCCCAGGTCAGACAGTTCGATCAGTGCTTGGGTCATGTGAAATCAATATCGCCTGGTTGTAGAGCGTGGCGCCGATCCAATGTGGGAGCTGGCTTGCCTGCGATGGCATCAACGCGGTGCATCTGACTGACCGAGTCGTCTGCATCGCAGGCAAGCCAGCTCCCACAGTGATTGGGTTTTCAAATCAGAATGTCAGGGTAGCTGCCTGTGCCGTGGCTTCCACACCTTGCTGGCCGCTTGGGCCGATCAGTTGTACCTGAATCTTCTGAGTGGCGGGGAAGGTCTTGAACACCTGAGTAAGGTCGAGGTTGCTCAAGGCCGTCGGCGTGGCGCAGGTGAACTGGTAGTGGGCGTGGATTTCGCTGTGGTCATGATGATGTTCGTGGGCGGCTGCGCCTTTGCCGTCGGTGGCGTGTTCATCATCATCGTCGTCGTCATGGTCGGCTTCCGGCTTGTCGCCGAACAGCGGGCTGTTGAGTTCCTGGGTGCTAAGCACGCAACCGGCGGCCTTGGGCACATTGAACAGGGCCAGTGGGTTTTCCAGTGACTTGCGGGCTGCGGCAACCTTGGACTTGTCGGCGGGCGTGCTGGCCTGGTGTTCAAAACCCACGAGGTTCATGGCCGGGCTGTCAAATTCCAGCTCAAGTGCCTGACCGTCGAGTACCGCATTGAGACGCCCAACGCCATGCTCGTGGGCGCCGAGGCTGCCGTGCTCATGTTCGTGATCATCGTGAGCATGGGCAACTGCCAGTGGCAGCAGGGCAAACGGCAAAGCAAGCAGCAGACGGCGCATGAGAAGGCTCCAGAACATGAAGGTTTTGTTATGTGATCTTATAACAATAGTGCCAGAGTTTGACCGCCCGCTTGGCGTTGCGCAAGCCGCGTGGGAGCATGCCCGTCAGAAAAGTGCAGGAGTAAGGACGATGTTGCGAATTCGTGGAACTGTCGGCGACATGCCGGTGGACTTGACCCTGGAGCTGGACGACGGCGATTGGGCGCGATTGGGCGCCCAGTTGCAGGCCGCGCCCACGCCGAGCGCGCCCGCTGTCGCGCCGGTCAAACACACTGATGATCTGTGGCAGAGCGCCCAGGACCTGTTGCGCAAGGCCGGGCAACTCAACGGGCTGGAATTGCTCGATCAGCTGGAAGGCTTGGCCGGTGACGCCGCATCAGGCAAGCGCCTGCTGGTGCGTTTGCGCCATAGCGCCCGCGTGAAAGTGACCAGCGGCGGGGACACGCCGCTGTACAGCTGGATCGGCGATTAGTACAGCGCAGCAAACAATTTGCGGCGGTACGCGGTGACCAGCGGGTGGTCATTGCCGAGCAGTTCGAACACCTGCAGCAAAGTCTTGTGCGGCAAGCCCTCGCTGTAGCTGCGGTTGCGGATAAACAGCTTGAGCAGGCCTTCCAGCGCCGCGTCGTATTGCTGGCGTGCCAATTGCTGAATTGCCAGCTGATAGGCCGCCTCATCATCCTGCGGGTTTTGCGCCAGGCGGCTTTTCAAGTCGGCGGCGTCCGGCAGCTCGGCGGCTTGGCGCAGGAACGTGATTTGCGCCTTGGCGCCGGCGAGGGCGGCCTTGTGGTCGTCGCTTTTCACGGCGTCGAGCACGGCCTGGGCTTCGCTCAGTTCACCTCGCTCGGCCAGGCAGCGCGCGTACAGGATCAGCGCGCCGGCGTTGGTGTTGTCTTCACCCAGCAGCGTCACCAGCACGGCTTCGGCATCGCTGATGCGGCCTTCGGCAAACAGCGCCTGGGCCTGCTCCAGCGGATCAGCCGCCGCCGGTGGTGGCATCTGCACGTGCGGCTCCAGCATTGCGCGCACCGCCGACTCCGGCTGCGCGCCGGCAAACCCGTCCACCGGTTGGCCGTCCTTGAACAGCACCACGGTGGGCAGGCTCTGAATGCCAAAGCGCGCGACGATATCCTGCTCAGCCTCGCAATCGACCTTGGCCAGCAGCAACTCACCCTGATAACTCTCGGCAATTTTCGCCAACATTGGCATCAGCGCCTTGCACGGCGCGCACCACTCCGCCCAGAAATCCACCAGCACGGGTTTCTCGAAGGAGTTCTGGATCACTGCCTGGTCGAAGGTGGCGGTGGTGACGTCGAAGATGTACGGCGTGGGCTCACTCATGGGGCGTCTCGAATAAAGCGGGAATGGGGCAACTATAAGGTGATGGAGTCCAGATCGCTATCGCGGGCAAGCCCGCGCCCACACTTGACCGCATTCCCTTGTGGGCGCGGGCTTGCCCGCGATGGCCTTAAGCGCGCCGCGAATGGTACAGGCTCACCTTGCGAAACTCCCAAGGCTCGGCCAGGTCTGGCAGGGTCAGGGCATCAAGGACTTCCAGGCGCTGATAAGCCGGGTGCTGGAAGTCGCGCACGCGCGAGTCTGCTACCAGTGCTTCACGGCCGCGCGTCAGGAATTGATCAAGCAGCGGCAGGTTGGCGCGGTCGTAAAGCACGTCGGCCACCAGGATCAGGTCAAAGCGATCGGCTTCGGCGAAAAAGTCGGCTGAATAACGCAGTTCCACGCCATTGAGTTCGGCATTCGCCCTGCAGGATGCCAACGCCAGCGGGTCTAAATCACACGCGACCACTTCCAGCGCGCCCGCCTTGACGGCGGCAATTGCGGCCACGCCAGAGCCTGCGCCAAAATCCAGCACGCGCTTGCCGGCAACCCACTCGGGGTTCGCCGCCAGGTAACGCGCCAGCGCCAGGCCGCTGGCCCAGCAAAAACTCCAGTAGGGCGGTTCATGCAGAATGCGCCGGGTTTCTTCCTGGCTGAAGGCGCGGTCCATATTGTCCGCGTCCAGCAGCCACAACGACAGCGCGGTGCCCGGCAGCGGGCAGGGCATCAGTTGCGCGTCGCCGATCAGCGCGCTCAGGGCGCGTTGCAGGTCCAGCGGTGGCGTCATGGCGCCGGGACGAGCTGCAGCGGGCCAGTGGCCTGGGTAATCGCCTGGGTGATACGCACGGCGGGCAGGTGCAGGATCAACTGGCCGGACTGGCTGGCGCGACCGCGCAATTCAACCCGCGCACCGGCCGGGAACGCTTCCGGGTTAAAGCGCAGGCGGAAGGCCAGGGGCTTGCCGTTGCCGGTCAATACGCTGCTGGCGAGCAGTTGTTGCGGGCGGTTGCGCTCGTCAATCACCAGCAGGGCCAGTTCGACTTCGGCGTTGGCCGGCACGCCGTTGAGGGTGCCGTTGATTTCGCGCTGGTAAGCCGGCAGCGGGCCGAGGTCTTCAATGCCGGGCACTTTTTTCTCTTGGGCAGGCGTCGGTTGAGGCACCGAAGGCTTGGGGGCTTCGCTGCTGCAGGCGACCAGAAAACTGAACAGGGTGAGTAAAACAAGTGGTCGTAACTGCATGTACGGCTCCAGAAAGGGCAAAATCCGTGGCTTTAAAATAAAGAAACATATAAGCCTGCCTATATACCGTAAAGGCTATGGCTTGTCTTGCCACAGGGATGCGCTACCATGGCCCTCCCTTTTTTTGTTGCCTGCCACCATGCACTGTCCCTTCTGCGGTGCCAACGACACCAAGGTCATTGACTCGCGTCTGGTCGCCGAGGGCGATCAAGTACGTCGCCGGCGCGAATGCCTGGCCTCTGGCTGCGGTGAACGTTTCACCACCTTCGAAACCGCCGAACTGGTATTGCCACGTCTGATCAAGTCCGACGGCAGCCGCCAGCCTTTCGACGAAGACAAATTGCGCGCCGGTATGCAGCGCGCCCTGGAAAAACGCCCGGTGAGTGTCGAGCGGCTGGAGGCGGCGCTGGTGCACATCAAGCACAAGCTGCGTGCGACCGGCGAGCGCGAGGTCAAGAGCCTGGTGGTTGGAGAGCTGGTGATGGGCGAGCTGCAAAAGCTCGACGAAGTCGCCTATATCCGTTTCGCCTCGGTGTATCGACGCTTCCAGGACCTCAATGAGTTCCGCGAAGAAATCGACCGCCTGGCCCGTGAGCCTGCCAAAAAATGAACCCTCCGTCTGCCGAACAAGCTGTCCTCGACGCCCATTACATGGCCCGCGCCCTCGAATTGGCGCGCAAGGGCGTGTACACCACCCACCCCAACCCGCGTGTGGGCTGCGTGATTGTGCGTGACGGGCAGATTGTCGGCGAAGGCTGGCACGAGCGCACCGGCGAACCGCATGCCGAGCCGAATGCCCTGCGCGCCGCCGGTGCCAAGGCGCGTGGCGCCACGGTGTATGTAACGCTGGAGCCGTGCAGCCACCACGGACGCACGCCGCCGTGTGCCGATGCACTGGTGACTGCCGGTGTAGCGCGCGTGGTGGCCGGGATGCAGGACCCGAACCCGGAAGTGGCCGGGCGTGGCATGCAGCGCTTGGCGCAAGCCGGTATCCAAACCCGCAGCGGCGTGCTGGAAAGCGAAGCGCGCGCGCTGAACCCGGGCTTTCTCAAGCGCATGGAGCACGGTCTGCCGTTTGTGCGGGTCAAGCTGGCGATGAGCCTGGACGGCCGTACCGCGATGGCCAGTGGCGAAAGCCAATGGATCACCGGCCCGGCCGCCCGCGCCGCCGTACAGCGCCTGCGTGCCGAGGCCAGTGTGGTGCTGACCGGCGCCGACACGGTGCTGGCCGACGGCGCGCGTCTGACTGTACGCGCCGCCGAGTTGGGCCTGGACGATGAAACCACCGCACTTGCCATGTCGCGCCCGCCCTTGCGTGTGTTGATCGACGGGCGCCTGCGGGTGCCGCTCAACGCGCCGTTCTTCAAGGCCGGCCCGGCGTTGGTCATCACCTGCGTGACGGCGGAAAACCAGTTCCCCCGTGGCCCCGAATGCCTGGTGGTGCCGGGCGTTGATGGTCAGGTCGACCTGCGCTCGGCCCTGGTGGCCCTGGCCGCCCGTGGCGTCAACGAAGTGCTGGTGGAAGCCGGCCCGAGCCTGGCCGGTGCGTTTGCCCAGCAAGGGCTGGTGGACGAGTACGTGATATTCGTCGCCGGCAAGTTCCTTGGCTCCGCCGCCCGGCCTCTGCTGGACTGGCCGCTTGAGAAGCTGGCCGACGCCCCCCAACTCAAGATCACTGACATGCGCGCTGTAGGCGACGACTGGCGAGTCACTGCCATCCCTATGCCAGCAGCGAGCGTATAATTCCCGGCCCGCGCTTGAGCGACAGCCCCTCGTTTTCAGGAGAACGAAATGTTCACCGGCATAATCGAATCCATCGGCAGCATCCGTGCAATGACTCCCAAAGGCGGCGACGTACGCCTGCTGGTTGAAACCGGCAAGCTGGACCTGGGCGACGTCAAGCTGGGCGACAGCATCGCCGTCAGCGGCGTGTGCCTGACCGTCATCGAGCTGCCTGGCAACGGCTTTGCCGCCGATGTCAGCCGGGAAACCCTGGACTGCACCGCGATGAACGACCTCAAGGCCGGCAGCCCGGTCAACCTGGAAAAAGCCCTGACCCCGACCACGCGCCTGGGCGGCCACCTGGTCAGCGGCCATGTTGATGGCGTCGGCGAAGTGGTGTCCCGCAGCGAAAACGCACGGGCCGTGGAATTTCGCATCCGCGCACCCAAAGAGCTGGCCAAGTACATTGCCCACAAAGGCTCGATCACCGTCGATGGCACCAGCCTGACCGTGAACGCCGTCAATGGCGCCGAATTCGAACTGACCATCATTCCCCACACCCTGAGCGAAACCATCATGGCCTCGTATCAGCCAGGTCGCCGGGTGAATCTGGAAGTCGACTTGCTTGCCCGTTACCTGGAGCGCCTGCTGTTGGGCGATAAGGCCGCAGAGCCTACTGCCGGGAACATCACTGAAAGTTTTTTAGCCGCTAACGGCTACCTTAAATCCTGACCAAGGGGGTGCCGCGTGGCGCTCAATAGCATCGAAGAACTGGTTGAAGACATCCGCCAAGGCAAGATGGTCATCCTGATGGATGACGAAGACCGCGAGAACGAAGGCGACATCATCATGGCCGCCGAGGCCTGCAAGGCTGAGCACATCAACTTCATGGCCAAGCACGCTCGCGGGCTGATCTGCATGCCCATGAGCCGCGAACGCTGCGAGCTGCTCAAGCTGCCCTTGATGGCGCCACGCAATGGGTCGGGTTTCGGCACCAAGTTCACCGTATCGATTGAAGCGACCACCGGCGTGACCACCGGTATTTCTGCGGCCGACCGCGCGCGCACCGTGCAAGCCGCCGCCGCCAAAGACGCCAAGGCCGAAGACATCGTCAGCCCCGGCCATATCTTCCCGCTGATGGCCCAGCCGGGTGGCACCCTCGCGCGTGCCGGCCACACCGAAGCCGCCTGCGACCTGGCGCGCATGGCCGGTTTCGAGCCGAGCGGGGTGATCTGCGAAGTGATGAACGACGACGGCACCATGGCCCGTCGCACTGAACTTGAAGCGTTTGCCGCCGAACACGGCATCAAGATCGGCACCATTGCCGACCTGATTCATTACCGCATGATCCACGAACGTACCGTTCAGCGGATTGCCGAGCAGCCGCTGGACAGCGAACTGGGCCAATTCAATTTGGTGACCTACCGTGATTCAGTGGAGGGCGACGTGCACATGGCCCTGACCCTGGGCAAAATCTGTGCTGAAGAACCGACCCTGGTGCGTGTGCACAACATGGACCCGTTGCGCGACCTGTTGATGGTCAAGCAGCCTG
Source organism: Pseudomonas sp. LBUM920 (assembly GCF_003852315.1). Lineage (NCBI taxonomy): Bacteria > Pseudomonadati > Pseudomonadota > Gammaproteobacteria > Pseudomonadales > Pseudomonadaceae > Pseudomonas > Pseudomonas edsoni (SeqCode). The sequence goes on along the minus strand of NZ_CP027762.1, from coordinate 5,796,419 downwards.
GCCGCTGGAGCCTGCGCGCCGCCATGGCTGCGGTCTCCGAGGCAGGCAGCGGTGTGGTGCTGTTGCTCGGTCACCCGTTGGACGGCGATGTATTGCTGGCGCATATCCGCGAAACCGCCGACCACGTGCCGGTGAAAAAACCGACCACCTACAGCATCGTCGGTGCCGGTTCGCAGATCCTGCGTGACTTGGGCGTACGCAAAATGCGCCTGATGAGCGCGCCAATGAAATTTAATGCGATATCCGGTTTCGACCTGGAAGTTGTAGAATACGTGCCCTCCGAATAAAGGCTGGCGATTTTTGCCCCTTGTTCGCGGTTAAATCATCACTGAGGGACGCACTTTTCGCGTCCCGGCTCTTTAAGAGATTTGTCGAATGACCCTGAAGACCATCGAAGGTACCTTCATCGCCCCCAAAGGCCGCTATGCCCTGGTGGTTGGCCGCTTCAACAGCTTCGTGGTTGAAAGCCTGGTAAGCGGTGCCGTTGACGCCCTGGTTCGCCACGGTGTGAGCGAGAGCGACATCACTCTCATCCGTGCCCCTGGCGCCTTCGAAATTCCACTGGTTGCGCAAAAAGTTGCTCAGCAGGGTGAATACGCGGCGATCATCGCCCTGGGCGCGGTCATTCGTGGCGGCACTCCGCACTTCGAATACGTGGCCGGCGAATGCACCAAGGGCCTGGCCCAAGTGTCCATGGAGTTCGGCGTGCCCGTCGCTTTCGGCGTGCTGACCGTAGATTCCATCGAGCAAGCCATCGAGCGTTCCGGCACCAAGGCCGGTAACAAAGGCGCTGAAGCTGCCCTGTCCGCGCTGGAAATGGTCAGCCTGCTGTCGCAGTTGGAGGCCAAGTGATTTCCGACGAGAGCGATCAGTTCAACCCTCAAGACCCGCGCCCTGCGGATGCCGGCAAGCCGTCCAAAAGCGAGAAGCGCCGTAAAGCGCGTCAACTCGCGACTCAGGCGCTGTACCAGCGTTTGATGGCCGGCGCTTCGTTGAACGAAATCGAAGCGCAGTTCCGCGTCGACAACGACTTCACGTTTGCCGACCAGAGCTACTTCCACGACATCCTGCACGGTGTGCATGCCAACCTGACCGAGATCGACACGGCGCTGGCGCCTTGCCTGGACCTGACGATCGAAGAGCTGGACCCGGTTGAACTGTGCGTGATGCGCCTGTCCACCTGGGAACTGCTCAAGCGCGTTGACGTGCCGTACCGCGTGGTGATCAACGAAGGGATCGAGCTGGCCAAAGTCTACGGTTCGACCGACGGCCACAAGTTCGTCAACGGCGTGCTCGACAAGCTGGCCCCGCGCCTGCGTGAAGCCGAAGTGAAGGAACACAAGCGCTAAGTCGCGCTTACCTTCCCAATGGGTGAGTTCGAGCTGATCCGCAACTACTTCGCCGCCGCGCCCTGTGCGCAGGGCGGAGAAGGCATTGCTCTCGGGATCGGCGACGACTGCGCCTTGCTGGCGCTCCCCGCCGGGGAGCAGTTGGCAATCTCCACCGATACCTTGGTGGCCGGCGTGCATTTTGCCGACCCGTGTGACCCGTTCCTGCTCGGCCAGCGCTCGCTGGCCGTGGCAGTGAGCGACTTGGCCGCCATGGGCGCCCATCCGCTTGCCTTTACCCTTGCCCTGACAACGCCGACGGTCGATGCCGATTGGCTGCAACGCTATGCCCAGGGTTTGAACGCCATGGCGCAAAGCTGCGGCGTGGGCCTGGTGGGCGGTGATACCACGCGCGGGCCGCTGAGCCTGACCCTGACCGTGTTTGGCCGTGTGCCGGCCGGGCAGGCGTTGACGCGCAGCGGTGCGCAACCGGGCGATTTGCTGTGTGTAGGCGGTGAGCTGGGCAATGCTGCAGGTGCCTTGCCGCTGGTGCTGGGCCAACGCACGGCCGACGCTGCTATCGCCGAGCCGCTGCTGGCGCACTACTGGTCGCCACAACCGCAACTGGCGTTGGGCCTGGCGCTGCGGGCAAAGGCTACATCGGCCATGGATATCTCCGACGGGCTGTTGGCTGATTGCGGGCATATCGCCAAGGCGTCGGCTGTCAGCCTGGTGATTGAGCGTCAGCACTTGCCGTTGTCCGCGGCCTTGCTGGCGTTTCTGGGTGATGACCAGGCGCGCGTAGCGGCCCTGAGCGGTGGCGACGACTACGTATTGGCGTTCACGTTGCCGCCGGCCGAGCTGGCGCCGTTGCAGGCTGCTGGTTGGCCGATCCACGTGATCGGTCGGGTCGAGGCGGGGCAGGGCGTCACCTTGCTCGACGCCACTGGGCAAGACATCACCCCGGCCGTGCGCGGCTATCAGCATTTTCGCGAGACGCCGTAAGCCGGCCACCTACGCTACCCTCTATACGGTTCTCACCGTGTAGGAAGCTGCCATCATGGATGTGCGCCTAGGGTTGCTGGGTATGCTGTGCGCCGTTGCATTGCTGGTGCAAGCGGATCAAGCCCCGGTGCCTGGCAAAATCACGCTGGCCAGTGAGGAATGGAACGACTACACCAACAAAGATGGCAGCGGTCTGGCCTGGGACGTTTTGCGCCAAGTCTTCGAGCCCGCCGGCATCACGCTGCAAACCCGCAGCGAGCCCTATACCCGCTCGGTCGGCCTGGCCCAGCGCGGCGAGGTGGATGGCTGGGTCGGTTCCTATCGCGATGAGGCCAGCGGCGTGTTGTACCCGTACTGGCATTTCGATTCAGACCACATCTACGCCCTCGGGCTGGCAACGACGCCGACGCCAAGCCTTGCCACGCTGGGCAATTATCGCCTGGCCTGGGTACGCGGCTACAAGTACGAGGAGTACTTGCCCAACCTGCACCACTTCAACCAGATCGAACGCCGAGATGGCATCCTGCCGATGCTGCAGCACGCCCGCGCCGACTTCTACATCGACTCCCTCACCGAAGCCAGGTACGTGCTGGGCCAGGCGCACGATCCTTCGCAGTTCAGGCTCACGCCTATCGCCGAGCTGCCGCTTTACATAGGCTTTGCCGACACTGAGCGCGGCCGGGCCTTGATGGCGGTGTATGACCAGCGCATGACGGCTTTGGTCAAGAGTGGCGAACTGAAGCCGATTTTCGAACACTGGAAGCAGCCTTATCCGTTCTGACCTGCATAGAACCGTGACGAAGGCCAATCGAACCTATTGATCTTTATCAGCGATAATTCAGCTTAAGCGTCTGTAGGAACCTGCTGTTACAATGGCGCCCTCTGTGAAATCTGAAATCAGGAGCACACGGTGCCCGTCGTTTTCGTCGCTGCTTCCAAGCTGCCTACCCCTTTTGCCACGTTCACCATGAACGGCTTTCTTGAAGAGGCCACCGGCCGCGAGCACGTAGTGCTCAGTCTGGGTGACATCGCCGACGGCGCGCCGGTGCTTGGCCGCGTGCACTCCGAGTGCTTGACCGGCGACGCATTGTTCAGCCAACGCTGCGACTGTGGTTCGCAACTGGAAGCCGCCATGCGCGCCATCGCCCGCGAAGGCCGTGGCGTGCTGCTGTACCTGCGCCAGGAAGGCCGTGGCATCGGCCTGATGAACAAGATCCGCGCCTACGAGCTGCAGGACGGCGGCGCCGATACCGTCGAGGCCAACGAGCGCCTGGGCTTTGCCGCCGACCAGCGTGACTATGCGATCTGCCTGCCAATGCTGCAGCACCTGGGCGTGAAATCCCTGCGCCTGATGACCAATAACCCGCGCAAGGTCAAAGCGTTGACCGAGATGGGCATCACCGTGGCTGAGCGCGTGCCGCTGCACACCGGGCAAAACCCGCACAACAAGCTCTACCTGGCCACCAAAGCCAGCAAGCTCGACCACATGATGGGCAACGAGCATCAGGGCGAGGTCGACCGCGCGTGACCCGTGGCCAGGTGAAACGGCGACTGTCCTTTAACTGGTGGCAGTACCTGGCCCTGGCATTGCTGCCGCTATTTGTGATCAACCTGGTGTTCGGCCAGGCCCAATCCCTGCTTCCCGTCTTGGCCATGCCACTGTTTATCGCCGGCGTGGCCTCGATGTTTCTGAGCCTGCGTTATTTTCACGGCTATAAACACGCACTGATCGCCACCGCCAAAGCCCTTGATACGCCCGAAGAACCGGCGGCTTGGATCACCCTCGCGGCTCGTCGGCGTACGGCGCTGTTGGTGGCGGCCCTGCCAGCCTGGATCGGCGCGCTGGCGGTGTTTGTCGGTCTGGAAGCGGTGCCGCTGTTTCTGCTGGCATTGTCGACATTGGTGCTGTTTTACCTCTATCGCATCCCGCGTCAGTTGGGATGATAAGTCGCTGGCTGACGCTTCTGCTGCTGGTATTGAGTGCCCAGGCGATGGCGGTCGAGCGCGTGGTCAGTCTGGCGCCTTCACTCTCTGAGATCGTGGTGGAACTGGGCGCCGCCGACCTGCTGGTGGGTGTGCTCGACGGTGGTGAGCGGCCAGCTACATTGGCGAACGTGCCGTCAGTGGGGCATTACGGCCAATTGAACATGGAGCGTTTGCTCAGCCTCAAGCCCGACCTCATTCTGCTGTGGCCCGGCAGTGTCGGCCCTGCCCAGCGCGAGCAGTTACAGCACCTGAATATCCCCGTCTACGTCGCTGAACCTCATAGCCTTGAACAGTTGGCGGCCCAGGTCCAAGCCATTGCCCAACAAGTGGGGCGCGAAGACGCCGGTCGACACTTAGCCGCGCAGTTACGTCAGCGCCTGGCCGAACTGCGCCAGCGCTATCAGCGCGCCGAGCCGCTGCGGGTGTTTTACCAGGTATGGAACCAGCCGCTGTACACCGTAGGCGGCGGGCAGATCATCAGCGATGCGCTGAGCGTGTGCGGCGCACGCAATGTGTTCGCTGATTTGAAGCTGCCTGCGCCGCAGGTGAGCATCGAGTCCGTGTTGCAGCGCAATCCCGAAGTGATTCTGGCCGGGGATCAGCCGCAGCTGGAGGCCTGGAAAGCCTGGCCGCAGATCGCCGCCGTGGCGCAGGGACGCTTGCTGTTGGTGCCGGACAAAGGCCTGGAGCGGCCCAGCGGCCAGATGGTCGAGGCGGTGGCCAAGCTCTGCGCGTTGATTGCCCCGCAACGCTAGCGTGCGAGAGGCGTGTTGTCCTACCGATTAATAAGATTCTTCCGTTGAGTGGCTCGGCCAGCAGCGGATTACTCTATGGCCCGCGATGCGTGCCGCATGGCGATATTCCACTACAGGAGGTGGCCATGCGTCGTTTGATCATCGGTGTTTCTACTGCCCTTTTGCTGACCGGCTGCACGACGCTGGAAGGTGTCTCAACGTTGATGAATTTCTGGGCTGATCCGCTGGTAGAGAAGGCTGGCCGAGGCGAAAGAACCTCCAAGCAGGACATTCTCGCTATCCAGCAGCCCAAGCGCATCACCCCGATTCGTAGTGGCAGCTCACAGTGTTTTGACTATGAACTGGAAAACCAAGGCAAAAAAAAGGACTTCTACGTCGGCTTTACCGAGGCCGGCCGTGTTAACGCCTATGGGTTTATAGACTGCGCCGAGGCCATCAAGGCCGGGTATCTGAGTACAAATGAGCCCATGCGCGAGCGTCGTTGAGGCGCCAAGGGGGGCGGCGCACATGACCCTGCCACTGCAATGCTCGTTCCGGCAGCGAGCCATTGCCTGAAAGGTCAATCGATAGGTCGAGGCGCCGGGGCGTTGGTTACAGCGTCGGGGTCCAGGTCAGCCCGAGCATCCAGGTCTGTCCCGCTTCGCGGTAGTCCTGATTATTGGAAAAGTCCGACGCGTTATAGCTGTAGCGGGCGCGGGCGTATTGGCGGTCCAGCAGGTTGTCGACCTTTAGTGAAATTTGGATTTCACGGCTCACCGCCCAACTGCTGCGCAACCCCAGCAGTGCGTATCCACCCAGGCGGTTGCGGTTTTTTTCGTCGTCGTAGCTGCTGCTGATGACCTGCCAACTGGCCCCCAGTCCCAACTTGTCAAATTGTCGATCCAGGTCCAGGTTCAACGTGCGGCGTGCACGACGGGCCAGGGTGTGGCCCGTGTCACGGTCGCACGGGTTGATGAAGGCGGCGCCCAGGTTACTCTGCCAACCAAACAGCTCCTGCTTGAGCGCCGCTTCAAACCCATCGACACGCGCCGACGCCACGTTTTGCGGCTTGCTGGTGCTGTCGAGGATGATCGCGTTGCTTAACTGGGTGCGATACAGCGAGGCTTCCAGGCGCGTGCTGTCACTCAGTTGGCTGCGCCATTGCAGCTCGTAGCTCTTTGACGTTTCGGGCTGCAAGTTGGGGTTGCTGTACTTCGTGTCAGGGTAATAGAGGTCGTTGAAAGTCGGCGCGCGGAAGCCTTCGCTGTAGCTCAGCAGCACGTCATTGTCAGGGTTGATCGGCACGGTGAGGGTGCCGCTCCAGCTGTTTTGCCCACCAAATTGCTGGTTCTGGTCGCGGCGTAGGCCCAGCTCCGTGGAGAACCACTCGCCATGGAAGCGATGCTGCACAAAGGCGGCGCGGTTCCAGCGGCTGTTTTCGGTAAAAGTAGTGCTGCCGTGGAAGCGGTCTTCGTACCAGTCGCCGCCCAGAATCAGGCTGTTCTGGTCGTTGAGCGTCAGGTCGTTCTGCCAGTTGATCGAGTCGCGGTAGGTGTTGAACACGCTGAAATCATCACTGAGCTTATCGCGCTTGGTGTCGAGATTCTCGCTGTGGCCCACTTCCAGGCGCGATTGCCAGCGCTCATTGAGTTGGGCGTCGACATAACCGCTGGCGCTGCTCACGGTGTAATCGGTGTAGGGTTTCTGCCCGACCGTTTGCCCGGAAGCGGCGTCGTAGCGGCCAAAGCTGTTGTCGTACGCTGACTTGCCACGGTTATCCAACAGATTGAAACCAACCTCCAGTTCATCGCTGAACGCATGACTGAGGTTGAGGCTGATGGACTGATTGCGATAGGCATCATGGTCGCTATCGCTTTGAAACGACTCATGCGTGGCGTTGATTCCCGCCGTGTCATCCAGGCTCGCCCCAAGGTTGAAGCGCGTGTGCTCATCGCCGCCGGAAAGACCGACGCTGCGCTCCCAGGTCTGGTGGCTGCCAAACCCCAGTTTCAAGCGTGGCTGCAGGCCTTGCTCGGCATTACGCCGAGTGAATATCTGGATCACGCCGCCAATCGCATCACTGCCGTAGATCACCGAGCGCGAGCCGCGCAGTACTTCCACACGTTCAATCTGGTCGATGTTCAGGTATTGCAGCCCGCTGTCGCCAGAGGTGGTATTGGCGATGCGCTGGCCGTCGACCAACACCAGGCTTTGCGCGGATTTGGTGCCACGAATATAGATGCCCGGCAAACTGCCACGGCCGCCGGTGGGTGCCACTTGTACGCCGGGTACGCGGCTGAGCAGGTCCGTCACGCTGGTGGGTTGCAGGCGGTCGATGTCGTCGCGGGTGAATACGGTATTGGCGGCGCTGCTGTCGTTGCGCGCCTGGACCTGGCGGTTGGCGCTGATCACCACGTCGGGAAGTTTCAGTGCGTCGTCGCGCTCGAAGCTGTCGGCCAGCAGGTCAGGGGCGGGGAGCAGCAGCAAGGGCAGGGCAAAGCGAAGGCGGTTCATGGGCTGTCCATAGCATTTATCAGCAATACAAAACCAATGTGGGAGCTGGCTTGCCTGCGATGCAGGCACCTCGGTTTGTCAGTAAGACCGAGGTGATGCTATCGCAGGCAAGCCAGCTCCCACATTTTTTGAACCGGTTTCTACAGGCCGAGCAGCGCCATGCGCGCGCGCACCGACGCTTCGATACCCGCCTCGTCCAGCCCACACTCTGCCAGCATCTGCGCCGGCTTGGCGTGTTCGACGTACACATCCGGCAAGCCCAGGTGCAGCACCGACTTGAGGATGTTCTCCCGCGCCAGGAACTCGCTGACCGCCGCACCGGCACCGCCCATGATGGCGTTTTCTTCGACGGTCACCAGCAGCTCATGGCTCCCAGCGATGTCGCGTACGAGGGCTTCGTCCAGCGGTTTGACGAACCGCATGTCGACCACGGTGGCGTCGATCTTCTCAGCGACTTTCAGCGCTTCGGCCAATTGCACGCCGAACACCAGGAACGCGGTTTTGCTGCCCTGGCGTCGTACGATCCCTTTACCGATCTCGATCGGCTCCAGGTCTTTCTCGATCACAGCGTTCGGGCCGTTACCACGCGGGTAACGCACGGCCGCCGGGCCGTTGTACAGGTGGCCAGTGCTGAGCATCTTGCGCAGTTCGTTCTCATCACTCGGCGTCATCACCAGCATGCCGGGGATGCAGCGCAAGTAGGACAAATCGAAACTGCCGGCGTGGGTCGGGCCGTCTTCGCCAACCAGGCCGGCGCGGTCGATGGCAAACAGCACGTCGAGGTTCTGCACCGCCACGTCGTGAACCAGTTGGTCATAACCGCGCTGCAGGAAAGTGGAATAGATCGCGACCACCGGCTTGGCGCCTTCACAGGCCATGCCGGCCGCGAACGTCACCGCGTGCTGCTCGGCAATCGCCACGTCGAAGTAGCGCAGCGGGAAGCGCTCGCTGAACGCCACCAGGTCGGAGCCTTCCTTCATCGCCGGGGTAATACCCACCAGGCGCGAGTCGGCGGCGGCCATGTCGCACAGCCATTCGCCAAACACACCGGAATACTTCGGCCCGCTGGCCTTTTTCGGCGCGGCGGCGGGGGCGTTGAGCGGTTCGAGTTTGGTGATCGCGTGATAGCCGATCGGGTCAACTTCAGCCGGGGCGAAGCCTTTGCCTTTCTTGGTGACGATGTGCAGGAACTGCGGGCCCTTGAGGTCACGCATGTTGCGCAGCGTGGCGATCAGGGTTGGCAGGTCATGGCCGTCGATCGGGCCGATATAGTTCCAGCCCAGTTCTTCGAACAGGGTGCCGGGTACCAGCATGCCCTTGGCGTATTCTTCGGTGCGGCGGGCAATTTCCCACGCGCCGGGCAGACGCGAGAGCACCTTTTTGCTGCCTTCGCGCATGCTGGCATAGGTGCGGCTGGAAAGAATTTTTGCCAGGTAATTCGACAGGCCACCGACATTGCGCGAAATCGACATGTCGTTGTCGTTGAGGATCACCAACATGTTGGCGTTCACTTCCGGCGCGTGGTTCAGGGCTTCGAAAGCCATGCCGGCGGTCAACGCGCCATCACCAATCACTGCGATCGCCTTGCGATCACTGCCTTGCAGGCGGGCGGCAATCGCCATGCCCAGCGCTGCGCTGATAGAGGTGCTGGAGTGGCCGACGCCAAAGGTGTCGTACTCGCTTTCGGCACGACGCGGGAAGGCGGCCAGACCGTCCTTCTGGCGCAGGGTGCCCATGCGCTCGCGACGGCCGGTAAGGATTTTATGCGGATACGCCTGGTGGCCCACGTCCCACACCAACCGGTCATCCGGGGTATCGAACACATAATGCAGGGCGATGGTCAGCTCGATGACGCCCAGGCCGGCACCAAAATGCCCACCGGTCTGACCGACCGTGTAGAGCAATTCCAGGCGCAACTCATCGGCCAGGGTTTCCAGCTCGGCTTCACCCAGTCGACGCAGGCCGTCCGGCGTGGCAGCACGGTCGAGCAGTGGCGTGGACGGGCGTTTGCGGGGAATCTCTTGAAACGTCGTGGGCATCAGGCGAATCGTTATAGGTATAGAAGAGGCGGCAGTTTACCTCAAGCGGTGCAAACTGCCCACGCAGAGCGCCGAACTTGGCCGATATGCGGCTGCAATGGCCGCCATTATCAGTGGCGGCGTTCGACGATATACCGCGCCAGGTCGCGCAGAGGCTCGGCCGCCGCGTCGAAAGGTCGCAGGGCATCCAGGGCTTGGTCGCGCAGTTCCAGGGCATACGCCTTGGCCGCTTCAAGGCCAAGCAAGGCCGGATAGGTCGGTTTATCGCGTGCGGCATCCGCGCCTTGGCGTTTGCCCAGGGTCGCGGTGTCACTTTCGACGTCGAGAATGTCGTCCTGCACCTGAAACGCCAGGCCGACAGCCCGGGAATAGGTCTGCAGGGCGGCCAATTGCGCAGCTTCGGCACGGCCACTGGCCAACGCACCCAGGTGCACGGCGGCTTCGATCAGCGCGCCGGTCTTGTGGCGATGCATATGTTCCAGGGCCTGTTGATCCAGCTTGAGGCTGACCGAACCCATGTCGATCGCTTGCCCGCCGACCATACCGGCCGGGCCTGCGGCCAGGGCGAGGGCGGTCACCATGCGCAGGCTGTTTTCTGCGTTCACGCTATTTAAGCGTGGGTCCAGCAGGGCGCTGAACGCCAGGCTCTGCAGGCCATCGCCGGCCAAAATGGCGTAGGCTTCATCAAAGGCTTTGTGGGTGGTCGGCTGGCCGCGACGCAAATCGTCGTCGTCCATCGCCGGCAAATCGTCATGCACCAGGGAATAGGCGTGAATCAGCTCCACCGCACACGCCGCACCATTGGCCTGCTCGGCCGGCGCGCCCAGCGCTTCACACGCCGCATAGGCCAGCAACGGGCGCACACGCTTGCCGCCATTCATGACGCTGTAGCGCATGGCTTCGTAGAGACGCTTCATTTCCGGACTTGGCGCAACAAACAAGGGCTCGAGCGCCGCGTTGACCCGGGCTTGGCTACTGGCCTGATACGCGTCGATCATTCCGGCTGTTCCGCATCGAAAGGTTCTTCGGCCAACTCCCCGTCCCGTTCCAGCAGCACTTGCACTTTCTGCTCAGCCTGCGCCAACGCGCTCTGGCAGTCGCGCGTCAGGCCGATGCCTTGCTCGAACGCCGTCAACGAATCTTCCAGCGACAACTCGCCGTTCTCCAGACGCTCGACCAGAGTTTGCAGGTCGGCGAGGGATTGTTCGAAATCGAGTGCAACTTTTTTGCGGGCCATGGCGGCTATTCCGGTAGACGGTAAACCGGCGCGACACTAGCAGACATGGGGATTGTGGGCAAATGAGCGGGTGGCTTCAGTCGCTTCAGCCATTGATTTGATAGCGCGTACTACGGCCTCCGCCAGGCAAACCGACCAGGCAGTTTTTTCCAGAAGATCAGTAAGATGCCGAGTTGTGGTGGCATTGGACGCCTTCGCCTCTGCCTGGTACTGCGCGGCGTTGATGCCGTGTTCGAAGCCTTTTTCACCGCCGTCGGGCAGGCCGGTGAGTACCTTGATCTGTTCGACAGATAACGAGAGGTCGCGGTGCTGCTGCCAAAACCGGGTCTTGGCCAGAACTCAGTCAATTCGCGCCATCGCCTGCTCCAGGCTGAGCAGCAAGGTTTTCAGGAACCATTCCAGCCAATCGGTGATACCCAGTGTGGCCTTTTGGCTGGATTCCAATGCGTTGCAGTAACCGGCGCGCGCTGATCGCCTACCCGAGTCCTTTACACCGCCGGTGACTCCGGCATGCACCGACGTTGGCCGGCGCTGACCGATTATGCTGTTTTCAAACTATTCGAGAGAGTCATCGACCGCTTGCTCCAAGCCTCGGCGTGGATATGCTTCAAAATCTAGAGCTTTGCGCTGGACGCCTTTTTGTGAATACAGAAAGGCGATGGGGGCTGATCTCACTGCCAGGCTCAGCGGAAGCTAGCGTCAATTCTTTGAACTTTTAATTTAATAAAGTGCTCGTTACAGTCGGGGTGTTCGTAGTGGATATCTTCATCGCTCAGCGAAGTGAAAGTAAGAAAAGTCTCATTGAGTAGCTCTCCGTAGATGAAGTAGCAATAACCATAATTCGCCTTTTCAACCAGTATTTTCCTCGGTTCAACCCGTTCAATCTCGTAGTCGTCGGAAAGGTTTAGGGTGAGTTCTATGTCGTAGGTTTCTCCAATTTCGATAGTGTAGAGGCAGTAGCTGACAAACAGTTTATAGCTGTTCCCTCAATGAGCAATATCACATCATCATTTGCATGCTTGTTGAGTGCTATTACTTTTCCTTTTTTATAGTGGTTTGTTATAGGGTCTGATGACTTTTTCAGTAGAGTAATCATTTGTCGTCCTTCAGAAGTCTTTTAGGCATACGGAGGGGGATACGGGCGGTTTTATTTCTCGCCGGTTCTCATATGAACCCTGCGCTGGCGGGCCGCGCGATAGGAGTGCTGATGTTTGCCTGAGCGAACAGCGATTCGGTGCTGGTGAGGTGTTTAAAAAACTGGGCGGGTGGAGGTTGGTGTGGTTGGATACGTGTTTTCATTAGCCGTTTTGCTCGTTGTCGGGTTTGTTGATGGCCGCGTGAGGGAAGTTGTTTTTCAGGGATAAGCCCAACTAACGCAATTATGGTCGTCCATATAGATCAAAAATCTAAAGCTCATGTCCGTCACCCAGAATGGGTATCCAGTGGTATCAGATAAAATACGCTCGAGGTGTTGGGGAGAGGCGATTTCCCATGCTCTATAGGACGTGTCGAACACAACGAAAATCAACTGATCACTTTCAATGTGTTTTGATACCTCTTGCCAGAAATCAGGGTTGTACCCCGTGCGGTTAACCCGTGATTGAATTGGATCAAGAGGGTTGGCACTCTCGCAGAAAAACACGTTGCCAAGAGATGCGATCAATGTATCTAGGTCTTCGGGGGCAAGTTTCTACTCTGAATACCCAGGTTTTCTAAGCTTTCGTCGATCTCTGCTTCTAGGTAACTCATTGTGCAATACCAATCCTGGAGCGGTTGACGGAGGCTGTGGTGTGCCCAAGTGGTCGAGTGGGTAGTGGAACGGCTGAATGTCTTTTGGACCAAAGGCATCCAGCAGTGCTAACGGACGAAATCTGTCCGGTTCGTAGAGGTAACTGCGATGACGATCCGCGTGATGCTCCGCAACCAGCTTGTCGCCTTGCCAGAAAAACTCCGTCGTTATGTCGTCGACGGTTTTACTGCTGCGTCGACCAAATGGGTAATGGTAGCTGGCAGTTTTAGAGTATTTATCCACTGTCTGTGCTCCCCGGCTGATATAGCTTCTCATCCATCCGTTACCGGGTCGCTGGCTACAAAGTCGGCCATACATCCGAGATAGGTGTTCAGTTAATCTCATATCCTCTCAATGCTGTAGCTACCCGCTATCACTGAAAAGATAACTTCGCCGCTATTGCTGTCCTTGAAGCAATAACTTTTACCTGATTTGTCTGGTGCGATGCGTGCTACCTCTTGCGAAAGGTGAGAATCCTTTTCCTCGTGTATCTCACATTGAGAGGTGATCGCATTTATACTTTTAAAGGCAGCCGGGTTATGAAAAGTGATCAGCAGTGATTGATCTTGTTGGTCCGTAAAAAAAACTAGTAATTCATTTCTTTTGCAAGTGACTTGTTCGATGATTCCCTTTGAGATAGTAATCTTTTCAGTGCTATGGCTGATTCGATTCATCGGTTGACTGGGCTCCCAGAATTTCAAATCGGAGAAATATCTTTCCATGTCATCCATCTCATCATCACCAAGAGAGTCGTCAAAGGGCATAGATATGATCCGGCGTACCTTTGCCAAGCGCTGTGTAACAGCGCAATCGTCGATGAAGTCAGTGGTTGCTTTTCGATACTCTTCTAGATCACCAGGCTTTTCAGCATAATAAGTGCCCATTTTGTGTAAGGATATCAATATAAACTCGATCTCTTTAAGCGCGTCAAGTGCTTCTTTTCCGGGAAGTTCTATTTTTTCATTTTTTCTAACATTACTTTCTCCTTGTGAATTTTGGGTTTTTTAACGTCAAGTTTCTTTTTAGGGTTAGCTCAGTAGAGTTATATCTGGGGTTTGTATCAACTCCAATTGTGATTCCTCTACATCCGTTTCAATGTAATCTCGACCTTTATTTTTTTTGATTTGATATTTGTTCTGCGCTTCTGTCGGGTTTAGTACTTTGCTCTTTGCGGGCTCAAGAAAAACTCTATTGTTGTCCTGAGCCAATATTGCTCCCTCTTTTTCAATGCCTTCCAAGCCAGCTCTGCTCGTATAGTGTCGTAGCCTTACGGTTTTTTCTTGGTTTGATGTGGTAACTGGTAACGTTGGCTCGCCATCGGGAGCTTTTGCGTTCCGTGTTGGGCTCCCGGCTTTATCTTCGGGTTTACATGCATTGGCGCCGGGGCAGGTGTTTAAGCCTAGCGGATCTACCCACCCCGTAGGATTAGGCACGTACTGGTACGCGTTGATCCCACCCGCCAGCTTCACCGGGTCGGGTGTCAGGTAGCGACCAATATCTGGATTGTAGTAGCGATGGCGGTTGTAGTGCAGCCCGCTTTCTTGGTCGAAGTACTGGCCTTGGAAACGTAGCGGGTTGTCGATTTTGTTGATGTCTAGGCGGCTGATCTGGCCATAGGCGCGGTAGTGCGCAGACCAGACGATTTCGCCGTCGGGGGCGGTGAGCTCCTGCGGGGTGCCAAGGTGGTCGAGTTGGTAGTGGAACGGCTGGGTATTTTTTGGACCAAAGCCCTCCAGCAGGACCAGCGGACGGAAACTGTCCGGTTCGTAGAGGTAACTGCGATGCCGATCCGCGTGATGCTCCGCAACCAGCTTGTCGCCTTGCCAGAAAAACTCCGTCGTTATGTCGTCGACGGTTTTACTGCTGCGCCGACCAAATGGGTCATAACGGTAGCTGGCTGTTTGCCCGTTGGGTTGGGTGATGCTAATTAGCCGGTGCTGACAGTCGTAGCGATATTCGGTAACGAGTTGATTGGGGCGCCGGGTTCACTCATTTTTTGAGGTTGAACCTTGGTATCTAGTGAGTAGGTTTATTGTGATTAGCAGGCTTGCCCTGGGTTCGGCTGCGCAGCAGCCTCGAAACTGGCGGCGCGGTTTTGGCTTTCAAAGCGCGTCGCCCTTATTGGGGTTTCTGCGCAGCGCGAGCAAGCTCGCTCGCCACAGCTAAAGATCGAATGGTCTATTTAGAGGTAGTCTTTCAACACCTTTCAAGGCTGTATAAAGTATAAATTAGATGTGGAACCTTCGATTTTCTTGGCTTTTCCCTTTTTTAGGTACTCGTTGAATTCGCGTTCCAAAGATTCTTTGTTGGTGTATTTTTTGTATTTGCATGGTAACTCACATGCGTACATGTACAGCCGCCATGCGTCGAAGCCATCGACTCTTCCGTCAGGGCCATAATCAAAGTCGATACATATTTCGGATAGGTAAACACAGCAACCAATTCCGTGCAGTTCGTAGGTTACATCACCATTAACCTTCCCGCACCGCGGGATTTTGTTGGTTCGCCACAGTCGGAGAATATTTTTAGTGCCGAATGAGCACTCAAGCAAATCAGTTGCCTTCTTTACGTGCTCTAAATACTCTGCGATCAAATTTTCAAGCGTATGAGCTTTCATCGTCTTGGCCTATTTAACCTATCCAGCCCAGCTGTATTTGACGCATCCACCACTTCCTTGGTGTTATTAAACACGCTTTCGTGGCTTTCTATATTTTCAATCAGTTTTATGGTGACCATCGTATGTGTTCGTCTGGCGGCTGCAGCTCGATGGTGGCCGTCTATAATGTAGCGCCGTTCGTTATGCTCAAGCACTTCAATGGGTTGGTTAATATCGTATCCATTGCTTCGCATATTGCCAGAAATCTCCTCAACCTTTTTGGTTGAACGCTTCCCTTCAATGCTGTGTGTCCGACTCAACGTTTCTGCATCAACTCCATGGATAAGAGGAGCGGGAGGGAGCCCTTCATCTACCCGGTTAATTTGGGCTGTATCGTCCGCACCTGTTTGGGGCTTGCAACCGTTCTCACCCGGGCAGCTATGCAAGCCCTGAGGGTCCACCCACCCCGTAGGGTTGGGCACGTACTGGTATGTGTTGATCCCACCGGCCAGCTTCACCGGGTCGGGTGTCAGGTAACGACCAATATCTGGATTGTAGTAGCGATGGCGGTTGTAGTGCAGCCCGCTTTCCGGGTCGAAGTATTGGCCTTGGAAGCGCAGCGGGTTGTCGATTTTGTTGATGTCTAGGCGGCTGATCTGGCCGTAGGCGCGGTAGTGTGCGGACCAGACGATTTCGCCGTCCGGGGCGGTGAGTTCCTGTGGTGTGCCCAAGTGGTCGAGTTGGTAGTGGAACGGCTGAATGTCTTTTGGACCAAAGCCATCCAGCAGTGCTAACGGACGAAATCTGTCCGGTTCGTAGAGGTAAATGCGATGACGATCCGCGTGATGCTCCGCAACCAGCTTGTCGCCTTGCCAGAAAAACTCCGTCGTTATGTCGTCGACGGTTTTACTGCTGCGTCGACCAAATGGGTCATAGCGGTAGCTGGCTGTTTGCCCGCTGGGTCGGGTGATGCTAATTAGCCGGCGCTGACAGTCGTAGCGATATTCGGTGACGAGTTGATTGGGGCGCCGGGTTCACTCATTTTTTGAGGGTGAACCTTGGTATCTGGTGAGTAGGTTTGTTGTGATGAGCAGGCTTATTGTGGCGAACAGGCTTGCCTTTGGTTTGGCTGCGCAGCAGCCTCAAAACTGGCGATGCGGGTTTTGCTTGGGAAACGCGTAGGGTTTATTGGGGCTGCTTCGCAGCCCAACGCGAGCAACGTTACGGTCTATGCGTTGGCTTCTAAGTTGTAACGTATAAGGCACTCAAGTAATACTTTCATGAACTGTCTTTTATCAATGATTTCGTCATTGAAGTAAGTGTCGAAAAGGTAAAAAACAGCTTCGAATGTTTCCTCAGTATTTAGAAAGTGTTCTAGGGTCTGGATGTGTCGCTGTCTTTCTTCATATTTATATCTGATAAATTCTGGTCTGGTCAGCTTGTCAAACAGGTCTTTAAGCTCTTTCGAGCTGTTAACATCTGTGAAAGCAATAAGCTCCTCTCTGTCAGGGTTTCTTGTATTTTCGATGCAATATGTAAAAAGCAGACCTTGGATTGTTGAAAGGCTTGGTTTAATTTTCATTCGAAATCCGTAAAGGCTGTTATGGGTTTTCCGTCTTCATTCAAAAAAACTCTGGCTTTTTCTGTTTTCCATATTCGTAGCCGTCCCGTTTGTATCCCTCTCCGATTATCTTTCCCATGTTCATTGGTGCTGTCCGCCGCATGGCTGACCGAGTCCATCGCCCGCGCATACCAGACGCCCATCTGCTGGCGATACTCCGCCAGGCTCTGATGGAAGCCATTGAGCTCATGTTCGATAAAGGCAATGTGGGCGGCGTGGGTCATCCGTGACGTCTCGGCAAAATGGCAAGGCGTCGGAGCATGCCGCAGGAAAAAGCGCCTGGATGAACGGCTGGAAAAATCAGAAAGGGACGGCGTAGAGAACGAAAAAATCGGTGCCAATTCGAGGCTAAAGGCTACCTCAACTGGCGAAAATGCTTATTGACGGGCACTGCCCCTGCGCGTCCTTGAGCTGCGCTTCAAACACCATCAACTCCGCCTGCATCTGCTGCAACCCGGCGATTTTGCCGGCCAGTTCGCGCTTCTTGCTGGCGATGGCCTGGTCTGCACGCTCCCAAGGCAAGGCATCGCCCTCGTGCCCGTGCAGAATTCCCTGCAACTCCTTGAGCTTGAACCCCAACTGCTGGGCGCACTTGATCAATGCCAGCAGCTCGACACTTTGCGCCGAATAGACCCGGTAACGCCCTTCCCGCTGCGGCGCAGGCAACAGGCCTATCGCCTCATAGTGACGAATCGCCTTGATGGTCGTGCCCGACAGTTGCGCGGCTTTGCCGATGTACATGAAAACTCCCTTTTCCCATTAGTCCGCCAGCCTGAGTCAGCCACTTTGCCCGCTGCGCTGGCGTAGAGGCCAACACCGGCCCGAACATCAACGTCTTGGTCGGCTTGATGCCGCAAAACGCCAGTGTGGTGCTGCGCAACTGATGAATGCCGGGCATGCGGTAGAACCAGCGGTAATACCACGGCGGCGTGTCCAGGGTCACCAACACGTGCGCGGTTCGGCCGAGCAGCAGCTTGTCAGGAAATGACTTGCCTTCGCGGTATTTAAAGGCAAAGCCGGGTAGGAAAATACGGTCGATGAACCCTTTCAATAACGCCGGGATACCCCCCCACCAGATCGGGAAAACGAATGCCAGATGGGTGGCCCAGAGGATGTCGGACTGGGCGCTGAGCAAGTCAGGTTCCAATGCTTGGATCTGTGTGTAGCCGTGGTGAAGCACGGGGTCGAAAGAGAGGTCGCGCAAGGGTAGGACGCGTACCTGGTGGCCGGCGAGGTTTGCACTGTGGATGTAGGCATCGGCCAAGGCTGAGCAGAAGCTCGTGCCGCAAGGGTGGCCGAGGATGACCAGGATGCGCTGTGGCATGGGATGAGGTCCTGAAAAGGGGGCTTTCAGGGTAGTGTGTGCCGTATAGGGGAGAGTCAAGCGCCGGACCATGCCGCGCCTCAAGGCCGCTCAGTTAAGCGAACGCAATACGCTACGCAGCGAAGATCAACTGTGGGAGCGAGCTTGTCCGCGAAGACGTCAGCCCAGCAAACATTGATGTTGACTGAACCACCGCTTTCGCGGGCAAGCCCGCTTCCACAGGGATTTACGCTTGACTGAACGGCATGGGGTCGCCTTATAAATGCCTACGCAACATCAAGCCGTGTGCTTGCTCCCCGTCTCCATGTCCGTGCTGCCCCAAGGCCGCCAATCGTCGGTGTGCCGTTCACTGCCATGCGGCCCGCTGGAGCTGGTGCCGCCTGCGAGGAATTTTTCCCACAGGTTTTTGCTGTCCGGGTCGCTGTCTTTGTGCAGGTAGGGCGCCAGTCGCGCGAGCGAGCTGCCTTTTTTGTCTGCGGTTTCCTGGAAGTGTTTCCACTCGTCCGACTGATACTCGAACATCGACTTGTCGTCCGGCGTGTCGCGGCCGCCGTACATGTAAGTGGCATAACGCGCGTATTCGAGCTTGTCGCCCCAGTCGTCCTTGGTCACGCCGGCGTCGGCGAGGTCTTTGAAGAACTTGCCTTGGGAATCGGTGAGTTTTTGCATTTTGGCATGCTCGACCGCCTCGGCAATCAGGGTGCCTGCGACCCCGAAGATCACACCCGCCACGGCGAAAATCGGACCCGCCACGCGGGCGCCGATGGCGAGCCCGCGTATGACCGTCGCGGCAACATCACCGGCCAGTTTGCCTGCCAGGTGAGCACCTTTGGGGGCGAACATCGAGATGGTATTGGCGATCGCCATGCCGGTACCGGACGCACCCCCGCCCAGCGTGAAGGCAGCGTCAGTTTTTTCCAGTGCGGTCTTGGCGTTTTTCAGTTTGCGCGCGCCGGAAACGATGTCCATCACGCCGCCGGTCAAGTCCAGGCCGGAGCCGCCCATAAACCGCAGGAACGAACGCCCCGAGGCGATCGCAATTTCGGATTTGGACGCTGGCGTACCTTTGCCGGGAAGGTCCTTGACGCCCATGTGCTCGCCGAGGGTTTTGGCGGCGCTGTCGTACTCCTTCACCTCATCGGCCGACAGGTTGCCCACGTCGAGTTTCTTGAGGGTGTCGGAAGCTTCCTTGACGCGGGTGCTGATGGATGCGGCCAGCGCGTCAGATTTTTCTGTGGTTTTCTTGCCCCAGATGTCCGGGAGGTTCTCATCGATCAAGCCGAGCCATTCAGTGGCTTTGATTTTTGCCGGGCCTTTACCGTCTTTGTCCACGTCAGGTTCATAGGGTTTAGTGCCACCCAGGGTTTCCACAATGTTCGAACCGAACTTGAGGAAGTCGTTGGTGAAGCTCAAGCCGGCGACCAGGTCTTTCGCGGCGGCGATCTTCTGGTCGTCGGTCATGTTGCCGCCGCCATTGGCGAGCTGCAGCGCGCCGCTGACCAGGTTCATGGTGCCCGCCATGGCACTGAGCCCGCCGGTGGAGCTGGCGGTGTGCAGCACTGTCTTCAAGGAACCGGCGGCCGCTTCGCGATTGGCGCCCAGGCCCTTCAATTGGGTGTCGACCACCTTGTCGATGGCTTTCGGGTCGCCGCTGGCAGCCGCGAGACGAATGGCCGCTGCGATCTGTTTGTTCTCTGCCGGCGTCAGCCCTTTGATATGGCCGTCGAGGATGTCGATCTCATCCTTCATCTTTTTGTACATGTCGTAGGCTTTGTCGCCCTTGTCCAGGCCACCCAGGGCGGCGTTGATACCGCCCTTGATCATCGTGAACGAGGCCTTCAGCCCACTTTCGGTATTTTCCGGCGAGACCTTGTCGGGGTTTTCCATGTAGGTGTTGAGTTGGTGCGTCATCATGTTCTGGTCGAACGTCTGTTTGCGCGCGGTGTAGCTGTCCGGTTCGAGAATGCGCAGCGACTCGAAATAGCGGTCTACGTCCAACTCGGCCATTTCCGATTTCTTCGGATCACCCGAGTCATTCATCGCGATCACATATTCTTCGAAGTTCAAGTTGGCATCACGGGTGCCGTCTTTGAAGAGGGCCGGGAATACTTGTTCGCGAACTTCATTCAACCGATCTTCCGATAAACTACCGACACTTTTCTTTAGTTCTGCGTCGTAGCGATCCTTAATCCCTTCCTTGCCCATCAACGTGGAAATTTCTTTGGCAAGTTTGTCCTCGTCGACCATCTCTTTGACGTCTTTGCCGTTCAACTGGGTCGGGGTCTTATCCGTCTCACGGTATGTGCCGCTGCCCAGGTTGATGCTCTCCGCGTAGCCGTACAGGTCGTAGCCGTCGTCCAGCGCGGCCTGGGCGTCCATCAGCTTGACGATCTTTGCTTCATCCGAGTTTTCGGCCAGCTTGCCGCTCTTGATGTCATCGCGAATGCCCTGCACAAGGTTCTCGGCCGTCTGGCCGCCCACGGTCTTGTCGTTGGGCAACTCCATGTCCATCAGCCCTTCGGCACCGAAGGTCGGGATGTTGTATTTGTCGCGCAGGGCCTGCACGTCTTCGGGCTCATCGGGCGGCGCGGCCTTGTCGGTGTGCGTCGCGTCTTTGACGTGCATCAGGTCGCCTTTGAGGCTCGAATAGCCGTACTTGCCGAAATCCTGCAAGCGCCCGGCCTCGGTGCCATGGCGGGCTTCCTTGTCTTTGGTGAAACCGTCGATGCTGTCGTTGTCTTTATTCCTGGCGTCGATGCCAGTGAGCAAATTGCCGTTTTCATCGATGCTCACCACATGTTCCAGCACCTGGGTGGCGCGGTACGCGGCGTCGGCGTCGTTCTCGAAATCGCCCACTTGCTTCTTGAGGTTGTCCTTCACGTCGCTTTGGTTGCCGAGGTTTTTCAGCAGCGGTGTGGCGTCGATAATCTCCTTGGCCGAGCGCGTGTCACCGTCGGGGCGCTTCTGCTGGTCACCCAAGTCCGACTTCACCACCTCGCCGCGCAGGCTGGAATAGCCATACTTGCCGAAATCCTGCAGCCGGCCCGCCTCAGTGCCATGCCGCGCCTCGCCATCCTTGGTGAAGCCGTCGATGCTGCTGTTGCCAACATCCTGGCCATCGGTCAGCTTGCCGTTTTCGTCGATGTATTCGACATGCTCCAGCACTTTCGAGGCGCGATAGGCTGCGTCCGCGTCTTTCTCAAAATCGCCGACCTGCTTTTTAAGGTTGTCTTTCACGCCACTTTGATTACCGAGTTGGGCGAGCAGCGGGGTGTCATCAATAATTTGCTGGGCTGAGCGGGTATCACCTTCGGGGCGTTTCTGCCCTTTACCCAACTCGTCTTTGGGTGCAGACGCTTTTTCGACGGATTTTTCCCAGGCAGCGACGGAGCTTTTTTGAGTGACCGCTGCGTCCTTTGGGGTCGTTTCTACCTTCGCTACCATGGTACTTCTCCTGATCTAATTATTACGCCTGCCCCTTTTAAAACGCGCAGGGCCGCACAACTTCCTAGGTAACTTACCCGAGGCGGTTTATTGAATAACGAGAGGGCGGCCTTAATTGGTTGGCCGCTGGGCGTTGCTGCTGTGAAAGATGGCGTGACGGAACTTAGCACGGACTTTTAGTCAATTCGCAAAGCCTTCACAACAATTCACAACGGCGAGGTTATTTCGGAACATTTATGGAGTAGGGCGCGTATAGGCAAAATAGCCTGACGTTCAACGCGGGCTTATCGTAGAGCGCGTCGAGCTGGGTGGTGGTACACCGCTCCCGTCGAAGAACCGTTCATCAGATTTCAATGACGGCAGAGACAGTCTTAAGCAGAGGGTGCTTTTTGACAGGTGCGACGAACCAGAAAAAATCTCACGCGTGAGCTATTGAGCATCGCCAACATTGCCTGTAGATTTTCTCACGCGTGAGTTTTTCACAACGAGGTCAGCACCATGAAAAGCAGCTCTCCATCGAGCCCGCCAGCAGGGCCCGATCCTGATTCAGCAAGCCGCAAGGGAGAGCGCTTGAAGTCGCCCGCGAAAAAACCATCGAGCTTTTACATGAAGCAGATGCGCGCGGGCCTGGCGGCCGCCGGTTATGTGAAACACGAGACTTGGGTGCTTCCCGAAAACCGAAGCCTGCTCAAGCAAATGGAGAAACAGCTTCGCCAACCGATTCTGGCTGGCTCATTCATGTCGGAGAATTTCATGAGCGCAGGTACCAACTGGAATATCGATCGCCTCTTCACAGCGCTTCAGGCTCTGGATGAAGTGGTTTCCAACGACATTACGCTTTCTCTCGTTCAGGGCGCCGAGTCCAGCATCAAGCTGGAAATGAACGACTTCGGGGGCTTGCCGATTTACATCGCGGTGGTCGGCGAACAGATCATCGTGGACACCGTGCTGGTCGACGTCGAGTCCATCAATGACGTAACGGCTTTCAATGATGCGGTGCTGCGCAGCCGGGAGATGTTCCCGCTTTCTTCGATCGGCATCGAGTCCATGCCTAACGGCCAAGTTGTTTACAACATGTTCGGTGCGTTGAGCTCCGACTCCAGCCTGACCAACATCGTGACTGAGGTGAAAACCCTGGTCGACAACGTGCAGCGCGCCAGCGAAGCCTTCGAACGTTTCTTCAATTAAGTATTCGGGAGTATCCAATGACTCAGTCCATCTGGAGCAAATTGTTCACCGCGCTGCGTGGCGGTGCCAGCGAAGTCGGCGAATCGATCGTCGACCAACAAGCCCTGCGCATCCTCGACCAGGAAATTCGCGACGCCGACACGGCGCTGGCCAACGCCAAGCGTGAGCTGGTGAGCATCATGGCCAAGCACAAACTGGCGGCTGATCGCGTCGGTGAGTACGACGCCAAGATCAAGGACCTGGAGTCCAAGGCCATGGCCGCTATCCAGGCCAATCGTGAAGACCTGGCCATGGAAGTGGCCGAAGCCATTTCGACCCTGACCAACGAACGTGACGTCGAGCAAAAGCAGGCCACGGAGTTTGGCGGGTACGCCGACGGCATGCGCAAGGACATCACCAAAGCCGAAAGCCGGATCAAAAGCCTGCGCCAGCAAGTGGACATGGCCAAGGCGCGCGAAAGCGTACAGAAGGCCCAGGTCAGCGCGTCCATCGCCAGTGGTGGCGCCAACGGCAAGCTTGAAACCGCCGTCGGTACCCTGAATCGCTTGCAGGCCAAACAGCAGCAACGTGCCGCTGAGCTGCAAGCCCAGGATGAACTGGCTGAGGCATCCACGGGCACCGACCTGGAGCGCAAGCTGCGCGACGCCGGCATCACGCCGGACACAGGCAGCGCCAATGCGATTCTGGAACGCCTGAAGCAAAAGTCGGCCGAGTAAGCCGCGCCGAAGCAAGAAGGGCAGGCTCTGCCCTTCTTTTTTTACATCGAGGTCAGGATGGATGCCCTGAAGGGTTTCAAGACAATCGCAGGCCTTGCCCTGTTGATGGTTGCGCTGCAACTGGTCAATGTGGGGACCGGTTACAGCCTCATGGCATTCGGCCTGATCCCGAGAACGGTGCAGGGGCTGCTCGGCATCCTCACCTCACCGTTTTTGCACGCGTCGTTTGCTCATCTGAGCGCAAACCTGATCGCCTTTTTGGTCCTGGGCACCTTGGTCATTGTCGATGGAGTCCATCGGTTCATTGCCGTCAGTGCGATCATTATTCTGCTGGGCGGTTCGCTGGTCTGGCTGTTCGGTTTCAGCGGCGTACACATCGGTGCCAGCGGCTGGGTATTCGGGCTCTGGGCCTACCTGCTGTCTCGCGCCTGGTTTCACAGAAGCTGGAGCAACCTGATAACGGCCGGTGTTGTAGCGGTGCTGTATGGTGGCCTGGTCGTGGGTTTCCTGCCTCGTCAGGGGATCTCGTTCGAGGGGCACTTCTTTGGCGCGTTCGCCGGGTTTATTGCAGCCAAGGTACTTCTATCCTCGCCGCGCAGCAGGTTTAATGCCGGGTGAACGCGCTTGAGCCTCCACACGCCGAGGCGATCTTGTCATTCGCAATCAAATACCCAGGGAGTCAGGGGCCAAATGTCGATGTTTCTTTTGTTGCGCCTGCGCGCCGCCTCCCTCTTTCCCCGCTTCTGCATCGCCTCCGCTCGCCTCAAGGAAATCTCCAATGGGATGGTTTAAACAATTGATGGGGCTTGAGGCCCCGAAAGCGAATACTGCGCCGCAATGGACAGCCGGCAACACCCAGCCGGCCACCGGGCCACTAGGCCTGGCACCCGGCAAAGGCGTGATGTTCGACGCGAGCCTGAAATTGTTGCTCGATGAAAAAACCACGGTGGTGATCCCTGGCTCCCAGGAAATCTGGGCCAACGGCACCGTAGACCTCGGCCAGTCGACCTGGCTGTCGCGCTATTACATGAACGACGAAGATTACTGGCTGCAGGTGCACACCACCGGCGAGATCGCCGGGCAGGTCGAGTCGGTGATCCTGTTCAACTACCTCAGTGTCGTCACCATCAGCAGTGAAGCGGAACTGCGTCGACTGGCGGGGCCACAGAGTCTGATCGGGCTGCCGACCTACACCCACAACGGCGTCGAATACGCCCGTGTGTGGGGCAGCGAAGCTGGCCAGACAGAGCTGGTGGCGATGACCGAACAGGTTGTAAACCCCGAGGACGCCTACAACGTCGAGCACCGTTCGATGCTGTACGCCCGCGACACGGGTCTGACTGATCGTCGCGAGTTTCTGCTGTTTTCCGTCGAAGAAGACGCAGAGGGCACCGTTAGCCTGAGTACGTCGCTGGGCATTTCGCTGTACACAAACGACCTGACTACGCTTTAAAAAAAGGAAAACCCCATGCTGGAAGCGCTCTCTATCTCTCTGAACAAAGCCGCTGTGTTTGGCTTTGTCACCTACATCCTCGGTGCGGCCGTGCTGTTCGCACTGTTCCAGTTCATCTACACCCGCATCACGCCGCACAAGGAGTTCGAACTGATCCGTGCGGGCAACGTGTCGGCTGCGGTCGCGCTGGGCGGTGCCATCATCGGCTTCGCCATTCCGGCCAGCAACGTGATTGCCTACTCGATCAGCCTCCTCGACTTCGTCGTCTGGGCGGTGATCGCCGCCGTCGTCCAACTGTTGGCGTTTCTGCTGACCAGCCTGGTGCTCAAAGGCACGTCCGAGCGCATCAAGAATGGCGAACTCGCCGCCGGTATCTACGTGGCCGCCGTGTCCATCAGCGTCGGCATGTTGAATGCCGCGTGCATGACGCCTACCCAGAACTGATCGCGCACGGAGCTCCCGATGAAACGAAGCAAGTACGTCCAGTTGTCGCTGGCAGCGTCGGTCGCGATGGCGATATCCGGCTGCGGGCCGACCGAAAAAACCTACGATTTGCAAAAGAAGTACAACTTCCAGTCGGTTCAGCAATGCGCCGATGAAAAACTGCCGGTGGACGTGTGCTCGGACGCCTACATGACGGCCATGGCCGAGCATCGGCGCATTGCCCCGGTGTACGACAGCCAAGCCGATTGCGATGCCGACTTTGTCGCCAACTGGTGTCAGCAGGATTCCAACGGCAAGTTCATCCCCAAACTGGGCGGTTTCGAACTGACCGCCGCCGGCCAGGTGACGCAATCCCAGGTCGATGCGGCCAACGCTCAAGCCGGCGGCGCCCAAGCGAACAGTGGCGGCTCGGGCTTCTCCACCAGCAGCCTGCTCACCGGCCTGCTGATCGGCAACATGCTCAGCAACAATCGCAACAGCTACCGCTCCGAGCCGGTCTACCGCTACCGCGATGATCGCGGCGATTACGGCTCTTCGACGCTCAACCAGCGGGTCTCGAATGGGGCGACGTTTGGCCGGTCCAACCAGGCCAGGTACGGCAGCAGCAACTACACCAACACGCTGCGCTCCTCCAGCAAGCCGGTGTCCGTGGCGTCCTCGACCTCCCGTGGTGGCTTTGGCAGCAAAGCCAGCGCCCGCAGCGGCTGGGGCGGCGGCGGGTCGAGCAGTTAAGGAAACCGGGCCATGAAAAAGATCCATTGCGCAGAGCGTCATGACTGGAAACAGACCGCCGACAGCCTCGGCTTTCTGTTCCACACCATCGACGACGAACCCTACTGGGACGAAAGCGCCTACTACCAGTTCACGCTCAAGCAAATCGAGCGCGACCTCGAAGACCCGACCACCGAGATCCATGACATGTGCATGGACCTCGTGGCCCGCGTGGTGCAGAGCGAAGAGTTGCTTGAGCGGCTGAGCATTCCCGCGCCGTTCTTCGACATGATCCGAACCTCATGGCTCGAAGGCCACCCGCACCTGTACGGGCGCATGGACTTCTCCTACAACGGCACCGGGCCCGCCAAGCTGCTGGAACTCAACTACGACACACCGACCAGCCTCTACGAGGCGGCGGCGTTTCAATGGGGCTGGCTGGAACAATGCATTGAACGCGGCCTGCTGCCCAAGCATGCCGACCAGTTCAACAGTATCGACACCAAACTGCACCAGGCCTTCGCCCAATTGCAGGTCAACCAGCCGTTCTACTTCGCCTCGATGAAAGACTCGGTCGAAGACAAGGGCACCACGGACTACCTGCGCCTGGTCGCGGAAAAAGTCGGCATCGAATCGCGCCACATCGACATCGAAGACATTGGCCTCACCAGCGAAGGCCGTTTCGTCGACCTCGAAGATCGCTGGATTGCGCACCTGTTCAAACTGCACGCCTGGGAATTCATCTTCCACGAGCCCTTCGGCGCCGCGATTGCCGAGTGCGATACCCAGTTCTTCGAGCCCGCCTGGAAAGCCATCCTCTCCAACAAAGGCATCCTGCCGCTGCTGTGGGAATTCAACCAAGGCCACCCCAACCTGCTCGCGTCCCACCTGGATACCGACCCCGGCAAAGCCGTGCCAAAGGGCTGGGTGCGCAAACCGTTCTTCTCCCGCGAAGGCGCCAACATCGAACTGCAAACCGCCGACGGCCTGATCGTAAAAGAAGACGGCCCCTACACCGACGCGCCGTTCATCCTCCAGGAGTTCGCGCCGCTGCCGCGCTTTGGCGACAGCTACACGCTGATCGGGTCCTGGGTGATTGGCGATCAGGCCGCGGGGATTGGCGTGCGAGAAGACAATAGCTTGATCACCAAAGACTCAAGCCGGTTCTTGCCGCACCTGATCCTCGACTGAGTAAGGGCAAACAGCGCCTCTGTGGTGAGCGGGTCTGCACCAATACTCAAGGCAGCGAAGATCAAATGTGGGAGCGGGCTTGCCCGCGAAAATGGTGTATCAGTCACCGAATATATCGACTGATTCACCGTCATCGCGTGCAAGCCCGCTCCCACAGGTTTTTGGGGAAATCCCGTCAACCTCAGCCCTGACGCGCCGTCACCGCCGCATACCCATTCATCAAATTCCGATAGTTAGGAATCCGCTGGGACAACAAATTCCCCAACCCTTCCATGTCATTGCGCCAGTCGCCCTGCAACTCACACGCCACCGAAAACCAATTCATCAACTGCGCTCCGGCCTGCGTCATCCGGCTCCACGCCGCCTGCTGCACCGTGGTATTGAACGTGCCCGACGCATCCGTCACCACAAACACCTCAAACCCCTCCGCCAGCGCCGACAACGTCGGGAACGCCACACACACATCCGTCACCACACCCGCAATGATGATCTGCTTGCGCCCAGTCGCCTTGACCGCCTTAACGAAATCCTCGTTATCCCACGCATTAATCTGACCCGGGCGAGCGATATACGGCGCCTCCGGGAACATCTCCTTCAGTTCCGGCACCAACGGGCCGTTAGGACCTTGCTCGAAACTGGTGGTGAGGATCGTCGGCAGGTTGAAGAACTTCGCCAGGTCGGCCAGGGCCAGCACGTTGTTCTTGAACTCGTTGGGGGAGAAGTCCTGCACCAGCGAGATCAGGCCGGTTTGGTGGTCGACCAGCAGAACTACGGCGTCGTCTTTGTTCAAGCGGCTGAGGGTTGGAGTGCTCATGGTTGAAATCCTTTTTGTTTAGGTTGGGTTGGGCGTTGCGTTCAACATGGGCACAGATTAATGGGTGGGGCGTGGGGGATAAATCGGGTGGGAGGGGTAATACTGTCAACTCAAAGGTGACAATTGTTTAAGGGCCAGCAGTACCGGTCCCTTTCATTTGCAGGACGTTTCCTAGAGAATCCCAGCGGCTTGCGCCAGCAAAATCCCGAGACTAGGCTGCGGACCGTCACTGCATTTTCAGTGATCGGGTTTAGTCGCCCGGATTCGATTGGCGCATAAGCAATTCATGAGTCAGGCCTCCCTTCGCCTGCATCTTATGGTGGCTGTGCGCAGGGCACCTTCGGGTGCGCCGGGTTCCCAATCGACCGGTCGACTAACCTGCGTACAGCTGCCGCCTTTCGTTTAGTCGCGGGTAGTGGCAGCTCCAAATTATCGATTGGACTTTTGCTATGGATAACGTTTTTTCGGATTTGCCATCATCGGCTGCGACTAAGCCATTTACTGTTAACGAAGAGCTGAGCTTTGAAGATGCCTGGGTGCGTGTTGCGGAGTTGCTGCAGTGTGCGGTGGCCACGTCGCAGACGCTGGGTGAACCGCTGGGCGCGCCGCATCGGGCGGTGATGCATTTGGTGGAGATGGCGAAGATGGTGGCGGATCGGGCTGTGGAGTGTTTGCAACCGAGGTGATACGAGGCGCTTGCTTCATGTAACTGAAGCAAGCGCAAACGAGCTATCAATCTTGGCTTTGATTTGTAAGTCGGCCCGCAAAGTACTGAGCAGTTTCAGGATCTGTGCAGTAGAGATAGCAGCCCTTCATTCCTCGAGTCATCAAGGTCCGGTACGTGTTCTTGATGATCAAGTCCGTTTCCCGTTTGGCCAGTTCGGGTTGCTCCTTCATCATCTTTTTCCAGCCTCGAATGGATTTGTCGTTCTTATCTCTTGCAAGGGCAGAGGTGAGAACGCGTCCATCACGTACGATGAGATCCGGCCCGATAATCACACCGATGTAATCGACTTCCAGACCTTGGCAAGTATGGATACAGCCGACCTGATCAACCGAATTCTCCGCGATGATCCACAAGCTGCCATCCTGATCCAGATTCCATTGGCGTTTGTAGTCGCTGCCTATAACAATGTCGAACTCTCGAGCATCTTTCTTGCTGCGCCACGGCCAGCAATAACCGGCTACCACTCGGGCTTTGTTGCCGTGGTTTTTTTGCTCGATGGCCGCATGCATGGCTTGAGGTGTGTCGAATATTTTGAATTCATACTCGCTGTTATCGAGCAGTGGGTTGGCGGTTGCACGGATATCAAGCACGTCATCCAGCCACGCCAGATAGCAGTCAGAGCCACTGCAACGGAACTGTGATGACAGCGTGTATTCTTCGACATCCGCCCCTTTGGCTTTTGCAAAGGCGCGGATGGCTTGTTTGCTGCCAATGTCATTCAGGGTGACTCGTTGATCTTCATCGATGAAAAAGACTGAGCACTTGGCCGACTCGATTAATTCCTTGATTTGGTTTTCACCCAAATTTGCGTAAAGCCCGCTTTTTTCGTTCAGCCGGTGGGCCTCGTCGACGATGAGCGAATCAAAGGTGTTGGGGACAGTATCGATGAAGGCGCCTGAGCCTGAGAATAGATTCGAGAAGTGACTACGTTTGACCGTACCCACCAATTTGCTTTCATAAACTTTTCTCGGCGCAGCGTTCTTTGATACGTACTTGCTGAGTAATCCAAGGCTTGTAAGCCTCACGAGCAAGTTGATTGCCAGGACTGTTTTTCCTGTCCCTGGGCCGCCCTCGATGATAATCACCTTCGGCGCAGCCTCAGAAGCGGTGCTGGCCGCTGCAAGTGCGGATTCAAACGTCGCTTTTTGATCGTCGATCAATATAAATTCTGGCTGGCCTTTCAGAAGTCCTTTAAGTGCGTCAGCCAAAGCCTTCGACGGGCGAATTTTTCCGTTGGAAAGCTCATAGAGTATTTCCTTGTTGTCGCCGTGAAGGATGTGTGTCTTGAGAAAGGCGCGCAGCTTTTCCAGCTCATCCGGTCCTTTGAGGAAGAGCGGAGCTTTGCTTATGTACGCCTCGTAATGCGCCGAATTTATGACCCCATCACTGACATAGTTGTGAAGATAAGCGCAGGGGCGGACCTCAATGCTTTTGTCATAGACCGCCTCGTTGAAGCCTTCCAGCAATGCGGCGTACGACCAGACTTGGTAAGAAGGATGGATGGTTTCCACTATTCCGCCACCCAAGGCGGTTTTGACGATTGCGTCCTTAGTGGTCGCTGTCGATTTACTCCACTGCTTTAACTCAATCAGGACGGCGTTCTTACCTTGATTTGCATCCCTGCCAGTCATCAAAAAATCGATACGCTTAGAGGATTGGGGAATGTGCAGTTCAATAGCCAATCCGGCGTCATTCGGCAGTTCCTCATCTCGGAGCACCTTCGCCATGTACGTCAGCGAGCCCTGCCAGGATTTTATCTCCGATGCCCCAACGCGCTTGCCCGTGGCTTCTTTGTAGTGCCTGAGAATGACCTCTTCGATGTCGTCGTTATCGTTGTCTTTGAGGAATTGCTGTTTGGTCGCAGCGTAAACGATCACGAGAAATCCTTAGCGCGTGGTATGTCAGAGTTGGTCGTATTTTTTGCTGGAGCTCTTGGCTTTATCGACTGGGTACTTCAATCCGTTAATCGCGAGTTTGCTTTTGGTGGCTTCGTTCAGATCGACATCCAACACACTGGCCAGGCGGACCAAGTACATAAGGACGTCTGCGAGTTCGTCTTTTACGGCTTGTGCCGTTTCAGGACGCTTTGCCGCTTGCACGGAGTCGGCCTCACTCATCCATTGGAAAATCTCGCAGAGTTCGCCCACTTCACCCGTCAGCGCCAGTAGAAGGTTCTTTGGAGAGTGGAATTGTCGCCAGTCACGATCATCAGCAAAGCGCTGCAATGAAGCAGAAAGATTTTCAACGTTTACCAGGTGCTCGGATGTGCTACCTACTTTGCTCACAGGCTGGCCTCTTGATCGCCGATGGTTATCGCATCCGTAAATGGATTTGGAAAACTAGACGGGGATTGTAAGAGAATTCTTTCTTGCTGTGAGTTTTTTGCGATCTGGCCTTGAGGTCAGTTTTTCGGAGAGCCATTCAGGCTTTTGAGAATGAGGTTACGCGTAAGCCAATCTGATTTAGCTGCGTGTGCTGATCGAGAATTCCAGGCAATAAAAAGCCGGCTTGT
The DNA here is from genome assembly GCF_003852315.1 of Pseudomonas sp. LBUM920. NCBI lineage: Bacteria > Pseudomonadati > Pseudomonadota > Gammaproteobacteria > Pseudomonadales > Pseudomonadaceae > Pseudomonas > Pseudomonas edsoni (SeqCode). The sequence goes on along the minus strand of NZ_CP027762.1, from coordinate 5,765,046 downwards.
GGTTAGCTTTTTATCTGTCTATATCTTTGAAAAACAATGATTTAAGTATTTTTTAAGCTTTCAGATCCCCCACTTGTTCCCCCACTTTTCTGTAGGTTGTGCACGGTATCGACTGGCTTTTTGTGCTCTGAAATTTAGCGTTAGAATTTTTCTGGGTGGTTTGTTTAATCGAGCGTCCTACCTTGTAGCAGTGTTGGTCATCAAGTGCGCCGAACAGACTCGCAGCCTATCCATGCAGTATTGAAGCTGGTTAATTGGTCCAGAGCTAGAGCAGGTTATATAAGGTGACTCTCTAGACTTCCTAAATAACATAAAGATTTAGCGCTGTTTTTAGGGTTTTCCTCTTAATAGGCTATTTCAGTCAAATTTTTAGTTTTTGTGTATTTTTGGTTAAGTAGATTGTGCATGCATTGTTAGAGTGTTTGGTGAATTTTTCAGGGTTTTACTCTTCTTTTGGAGGGACGGAGTAGGAGGCTGTTTGAGGGTGCTTTTTTGAAAGCATCCGTCTCTCCGAGTGAGCCTGCTTGAGTGGTCGGTGGTTTTAAAAAACCCTGGGTGTTTTAAAAAATATCTTGTAAATCAGTAGGTTGATTGGTGTTTGCGCCCTGGGCTGTTTTTGCTATAATAGCCAAACTGCTTAATAACTGGTTGATATCCAATGACTCGAGAATATTCCTTCGTTGACCTTTTTTCTGGGGCAGGGGGATTCACGGAAGGATTTCTTCTAGCTGGAAAAGGTGCGCGTGGCTTTCGTTTGGCAGGTGCTAGTGATCTGCATAATGGCGCAGGCGCTACACACCTTAATAGATTTAATAAGCAGCTCGGAATAGATTATAGATTCCTAGTTAAGGACATCAGGGACGACGATTTCATTGAAAGTATTGTTTCTAATGTTCAGTGGTCAACTGGGCGTGATGATGTAGATGTTGTAGTTGGTGGGCCTCCTTGTCAGGGGTTCTCGTTGTTTGGGAAACGAGATGAAGAAGATCCAAGAAATAATCTTTTCAGATATTATCTTTCTGTAATTGAAACGCTGCGGCCAAAGTACTTTGTCATGGAAAATGTTCCAGGTTTGGCAGTGATGTACGGAGGAACGGTTGTAGAGAAGATTTATGAGGAGGTTGCAAAAATTGGTCCTCATAAGTATAGCTTGACTGGCCCTATATATGTGCGAGCTGAGGAGTTTGGCGTTCCTCAAGCGAGGGAAAGGATTCTATTTATAGGTACAAGAGATGACTGTCCGAGTGTTAGCGGAATTATGCGGCCAGAGCAAAAATCTATTGTGACCACCTCGCAAGCAATAGACGATCTGTCTTTTTTGAATTCCTGGGAGAGCTCGTCTCAATATCATAGCGAATATCCTGCAGTAGGTGAATATCAGAAGGCCTCTCGTAGAGGTAGGTTGTTCCATAAATATGGTATAAAAAACAATGCCGTTGAGTTAAAAAATCACGAGGCTGCGAAACATACGCCTGACGTAATCGCAAGATTCGCGATGATTAAACCCGGTAGCGGATTTGAAAGTATTCCTAGAGAGTTGTGGGATAGGCATCTGAGCTCAAACAAAAAATGGTGTGTCCGTATGCACCCCAATAAGCCTTCGAATACCGTTGTAACTTTGCCTGATGACTTTGTTCACTATTCTAAACCGCGGATTCCAACTGCTCGAGAGATGGCTAGATTACAATCTTTTGATGATACCTTTGAGTTTTTGGGGCCTAGAACTACAGGCGGGGGCGGTGCAGGGAATAAAAATCGAGCTAAAGATTTACCGCAGTATACCCAGATTGGGAATGCTGTTCCGCCTTTGCTGGCGAAAGGAATAGCGGAAACTATTTTGAATGCATTGGATGCTCAGTAGGTAGAATGAAATTTATAGATGCTTATGTAATTGATTTTACAAGTGATAATGAAAAAGTTGGGCTGGCGGATAAAATAAGAGAGGTTAAAGCTTCATATGATGCTTTTTCTGTCGGTAATGCTATACATGCCTTTGAAGAGGTTGTTGAGTTTTATAATTGGCTTGGAAGTAAACATACGAAAGAAACTTATGGTGTGAATAGCAACTTAGCTAGGAATTTGCCAGGCGCGCTAATGCAAGATTGGCTTATTCATGTAATGCTTTCTCTCACTAAAAACACGCCGGAACTGTTTCTTTTTACAGAGGTTAAAGTTCTTTTTGGTAACTACCCTCTCTGGGAAAAAGGTGGCGTTGTCTATAGGCAGCCATCTGAAAAGTCAGATCTGGCTGTTGGCTTTTTGCAGTCTAAAGATGGCGAAATTATAAAGAGTAAGGAGCCATGGCCTAACAAAGTGTATACGGCGCAGCGAGAACTTAATGGGTGCTCTGTTATTCCGCTGATAACGGTGAACTCAAAAATTAGAGTTTCGCAGTCCGAATTTTTTGATTGGCAAGGTAGAGAGCAGCTGATGACTAAAGGTCATCCGCACTGTTTGTCTGTACAGGTGGCTTTAAGAAAAGAGATGGACTATTCTGTTGTCGAGGCTGCTCAGGCAGGAGATAAGTTCTTTTTGTTAGGAGCCGGCGGTGAAACAAATGTCTGCCCTGACAGGGAGGAACTAATAAGATTTATTAAGACAGTGGGCGATCATATACAAGAACGAATGTTTTGATCTTGTGTGTTTTTGTATTGAGGTGTAGGTCGCTGAGTTTTAGTGTTCATTAGCTATTTTGGTGCTAATTATCTGTTCAGTAGATTTTTTGCTTGATGCTTAAGAGGTTGATGTCCAGTGACTCTACCGATCACCGCGAAGTGGGGTTATGGTCCGGTTCACGCTGGATAATCGAGTTTGTACAGTAGTATCATAAGCTCATCGCGCTCGACCAAGTGATGCGGAAACGCCGCGTAATCCGACAATATCTGGCGATCTATCTGTTTGCATCGTTGAGTTCTGGTGAGTCGCTTGAGCGACACCAGTGCACGAATGCCTGTCAACGATCACTGCGCACTTTGACGGTATCGTAATGCCCTTCGCCGAATATGTCCTTTAACGACTGCGGTTCGGCGTAACTCAGTTGCCGACGATAGTCAAAATTAAGCCCATCTCGCCTGCCCGCAAGTGGAATGATCAACCCGTCCTGAAGCCAAGCCGTTGAAATTTCCCCACGTCATCCCGCCAAGAATGTTGAGTGTTATCAGGGATCAAGGCCCCTGCGACCTGTGAGGGTTGTCCACTAACGCGGGACTGGCGGCTCCTTACGACCGGGAGCTAGAGCGTCTCATGATCTGGCCTCCTGAGCATTTCCGAAGAAGTGGGCGGGTGGAGGTTGCGCTGGCTGACGAGACCAGCGCCTCGAGATCCTGAGTCGGGTTAAGGCAGTGAAGCGATGACCGGGGCATGCCTGACTGTCGGTCAGGTGAAGTCCATTCCGTGGACTGCGGCACCATCATCTGCATCGCTGTTGCTGGCGACTTCGGTGTTTGTCACGCCGATTGTCACGATGGGGAACGCCGCAAAGCCTTGTACGAGGTGGGCTGCAGCAGCGGTAAGCGCGCCCGTCTCTTTCCGGGAAAAAGAGACGGGCGCAGGTTGGCGCAATGAAATGGCCAAGCGGATAGGTTGCTGCAGGCAGATGGGTAGGGGGATGTATTTGCCGCAATGGCAATGATCTGAAATAGGCATCCATCACTCGGTGAGTGACCGTGCGAGCCGCCGGACGCTAATCGCACTTCGGGAGAACCACCACAGTGTGGCGTAGCCTTAAAGGTTCGGGCTACCTGGGGTGCTGTAAACGACAGCGCTTTGCCTGATCTTTTCTACGCCTGTGGGTAATTCGGGTCAAGGCTCGAATTTTCAGGAGTTCTGGAGCTGTGGATGAAATTATCCACTGGTGGAAATCCGTGGTTTTCCACAGATAGTTGCGTGGGCTTTAGATTTTTTAAATGAGGTCCATCCAAACAGGGCGGCTTTGCAGCCCTGTTTGGATGGACCCGGCTTGAAAGTCGATAACCAGATACCTTCTTGCCTTACACCTAGGTTGGTTGCGGCCTCATCAATCTTCAGAGGTATCGCGTTGAGTCCCATCAGCGCATTCAGGTGTGGATGTAGCGTAGATGGCCCATGCATTCATCAGCTCTCGTCGCTTATCAAAAAAATCTGATCGAGAGTATGCGCTTTCCGTTTCTCCGCGCTCGTCATGGGCCAGAGCGAGCTCGCAAATATCTCTTGGGAAAGGCGTCATTTCACCTGCCCAGTCCCGGAATGTTGAGCGGAAGCCGTGACGAGTGATGTGCTCATAACCCAGTGCATGTAGCAGATTGCGAATGCCATTAGCGTGCATCACGCCGCTTCGGCCGTGACCGGGGAAAACGTAAGGGCTCTTGGTGTCGATTTTCGGAAGGCGTTTCAAAATTGCGACTACTTCCGTCGCTAGCGGGATCGCGAAGGATTGTCGCGTCTTCATGCGTTCGTCGGGCAAGGACCAGCGGCCTGAGTCCAGATCAAACTCATCCCAGCGCGCAAACCTCACCATATGCGTTCTTGCTCCGGTCAGAATCAGTAGCTGAGCGGCCACTGAGACGTGACTCGGATCCTTGCTCAAGGCCTGCATCAGCTTGGGGAGATCCTGCCACTGTAGTGCCGGATGGTGGATGCGTTTTCGTGCTTTCTTCTTCTCATGCCGGCTTAGCAGGTTTTCCAAGTGGCCGCGCCAGCGTGCTGGATTCTCTCCGGTCCTCAGGCCGCGGGCTTTGGCGGCATCGAGTATCTGTTCGATTTGCCCACGTACTTCGTCAGCTGTCCGCGTTTTGGTTGACCATAGTGGCTGGAGGGCCTTGAGCAGATGTTTGGTCTCGATCTGGTCAACTGATAGCTTCCCTATTGTAGGGAAGGCATAGAGCTCGAGTTTTCTCAGCCAGCCCTTGCGCCATTTCTCCGACCAGCTCAAGCCATGGGCATCTCGGTAGTCGGCGGCCAGTTTCTCGAAGGTAATAAGCTGCGCCAGCTCTCGGCGTTCAGCTTCACGCTGAGCGGCTTGTTCAGCCTGTCGTTTTGCTAGGGGATCTGTGCCGTTGAGGATCTGGACTCTATGTTCATACGCGGCTGCGCGGGCCTTTTTCAGATCGAGTTGAGGATAGCCACCCAACCCCATCTCTCGCCGTTTGCCGTGTAGCTGGAAGCGCAGCACCCAAAATTTTCGACCTGAGTCCTTGATGACCATGCGTAATCCATCGCCGTCTTCATAGGTTCCTGGGTCGCTCAGATTTTTGACTTGTTTCGCGGTCAGCTTGCCCATTTTTCTACGCTCAGTTCCCCCACCAGTTCCCCCACTTTGCAGTGGAAAAGGGTGGTTAAAAACGGAAGTCACAGGAACAAAAGTAGGCTGAAACCACTGATCTAGCAAGGCTGTCGCGGTTTTCAGTAGATGAGGTTGGCTTTCAATAAGACATTAAAAAGCCGGCTTGTGGCCGGCTTCTCGGGGACCGCCTCAGCTTGTTTTTGACAAACCTCACCAGCCTTCAAATCGCTCAGCCCACATCACGTCGGGCTGAATAGTAGGGGCATCAGCGGGAACTCCTCCGCATCGCCAGGCAGGATAAATAGCGCAAAGCCATCCCCTGCCAAATGTGCGGCGGATGATACCCACATTCACCTCAAATGCCTACCTCCGGGTCCGATTTAGAGCCTTCCCAGCCCAGCAGGTGTTCGTCCAGTGGGACCGGTCGGCGGTTGTTAAGGGTGGACCACCAGAATACCCAGCCCACGATCTGAAAGTTCTGTTCGAAGCGTTGCTCGTGGGTGAGGTATTCGTCGGGGTGTTCGCTGGCGTTGTGGCTGCGCATGCGCAGGCCGCCGCCGGGGCGGTTGTAGAGGTATTTGATGCGCAGCATGCCGTCGTGTTCGACGGCGTAGATTTCGCCGTCGGTGATTTGGCTGCGGCCGCGGTCGATGGCGAGGGTGGCGCCTTGCTGGATGATGTCGATCATGCTGTTGTCGACCATGTAGGCGCCTATGGCGCGGTCGGGGTTTACGTTGAGGGTTTCCAGAGTGTGCAGGGAGACGCGGATGCGCTCGGTGGAGGTGAAGGTGGGGTGGAGGGCAATCTCCACGTCGATTTTTTCCGGGAGGCGGGTGGGGCCGGTGAGGTACTTGCCGCTGTCTTCGCGGGTAGGCAGTCCTTTGGTGGTACCGGGGCCTTCCAGCAGGAAGTTGGCCGGTGGGTGTTTGAGGCCTTCGCCGGTGCGCAGCCAACGGCTGGAGACGCAGAGCAGTTCTGCGATCTCGTTGAGTCGGCCCATGGGCACGCCGCGTTTGAACCAGTTGTTCACGTGTTGAGGCGTGACGCCGCGGTTTTTGGCGAAGTCGGAGGCGGAAAGATGAACTTCCCGTAATAACGCTTTTAGTCGATCACCTGATGTATTCATAAACGCAGAGTTTACTGGCCGAAAAAAGACATCAAATAAACTATGCGTTGAATTGCGCGTGTAGGGATTTACTTAGTTGTAGGTCGATATGTCAGTGTCTTAATGCTGTTAAACATGGCGCATTAAACATTGCACTTGGAGTTTAATTTTTCCCACAAAAAAAGCCCCGAATAGTCGGGGCTTTTTTGATTGCCGGGGCAATGAGGAGCGGGTGTCAGCCTTTGTAGGCAGCCACCGACTTCATGATCTCGGCGCGGGCGGCGTCTGCGTTGCCCCAACCGTCGATCTTCACCCATTTGCCTTTTTCGAGGTCTTTGTAGTTCTCGAAGAAGTGCTTGATCTGTTCCAGCAGCAGTGGCGGCAGGTCGGTGTATTCCTTCACGTCCACGTACAGCTGGGACAGCTTGTCGTGGGGTACCGCGATAACTTTGGCATCGCCGCCGCCGTCGTCGGTCATGTTCAGGATGCCGACTGGGCGCGCGCGGATAACCGAGCCTGGGGTAACCGGGTAAGGGGTTACGACCAGCACGTCGAGGGGGTCACCGTCGTCAGCCAGGGTGTTGGGGATGAAACCGTAGTTGGCCGGGTAGAACATTGGGGTGGCCATGAAACGGTCAACGAACAGGCAGTCGCTGTCTTTGTCGATTTCGTATTTGATCGGCGCGTGGTTGGCCGGAATTTCGATGGCGACGTAGATGTCGTTCGGCAGGTCTTTGCCAGCCGGAATCTTGCTGTAGCTCATTGGGCGTTGCCCCCGTAGTTGGCCATGGAACATGGCCGGATTGGCCTAAAAGTGGCGGCGATTATAGGCATATTCTGACGCTGATGCCATGAGTCAGACGTCGTACGGCGCGTGGCGTTCCGTCTGATAGCGCGCATCGCTGGCCTGCAGTTGATGCAGGCGGGCCAGGGGATCCTGGCGATAAAAGCGGCTCAGTTGCGCGTACACCTGTGGATAAGTGCTGACCAGTAAATCCGGGGCGCTGAAAAAATATTCGCTGGTGACGGCAAAGAACTCCGCCGGGTTTTCGGCGGCGTAGGGGTCGATCTCGGTGTCGGCGTCCGGGTTGGCGTCCAGCTGGCGATTGAGGTCATCAAAGGCGCTTTGCATCACGCTGGCCCATTCCTGCACGCGCATGTCGTGGTGCAGCGGCGGCAGGCCATTAGCGTCGCCGTTGAGCATGTCGAGTTTGTGCGCCAGCTCGTGGATCACCAGGTTGTAGCCTTCCCACTGGCCGCTGGCCAGGACGCCGGGCCAGGCGAGAATCACCGGGCCTTGCTGCCAGGCTTCGCCGCTGTGTTCGCCGTCCCACTCATGCTCCACGCCGCTGGCGTCGCGATGGCGTTGCGGGCTGACGAAGTCGTCGGGGTACAGCACGATTTCGTGGAAGCCCTGGTACCAATCGAGGTCGCCCAGGTTCATCAACGGCAATTGCGCCTGGGCGGCGAGCAGCAGGCGCTGTTCCTGGTGCAGCTCGACGCCGGGCAGGGCGGTGAGGTGTTTTTCGGCGAGAAAGACTACGCAGGCTTCGCGCAGCCACTGGTCTTGCTCGGCGCTGATGCCGTCGAGAAAGCTCAGGTGGTGGCGCACCCGTTGCCAGGTGTCATCGGCAATCGGGTGCTTGGCCAGCAGGCGCCGGCGACGCCAGGCGCTGAGGGACCACATCGCCGGTTACTGCGGTTTGGCTTCGGAGGACGAGCGGCCAAAGCGGCTGCGGAACACACCGATGATCATCGGGATCAGCGACAGCAGGATGATAAAGACCACCAGCAGCGACAGGTTCTTCTTGATGAACGGCACATTGCCGAAGAAGTAACCCAGGGTCACCAGGCCGCCGACCCACAGCACGGTGCCGAACACGCTGAACCCGAAGAAGCGCGGGTAAGGCATTTTGGCGATGCCGGCGACGAAGGGCGCGAAGGTACGCAGAATCGGCAGGAAGCGCGCCAGGGTCACGGTTTTACCGCCGTGCTTGTCGTAGAACTCGTGGGTTTTTTGCAGGTAGTCGCGGCGGAAGATTTTCGAGTTCGGGTTGCTGAACAAGCGTTCTCCCACTGTTCGCCCGATCACGTAGTTGGTGCTGTCACCCAGGATGGCCGCCAGCATCAGCAAGCCGCCCAACAGGATCGGGTCCATGCCGCCGCCTGCCGCGATAGCGCCAGCGATGAACAGCAAGGAATCACCGGGCAGGAATGGCATGACCACCAAGCCGGTTTCGCAAAAGATAACCAGGAACAGAATGGCGTAGATCCACACTCCGTAGTTTCTCACCAGCATGTCGAGGTACACGTCGAGATGCAGGATAAGGTCGAGCGGGTTGAAATCCATGGATGGCACCTGTGTGAATGGCCCGGCTCAGCAGGCCAGTGCGGGGTCTACGGGTAAGTAAGGCTACAAGTGTATGCCGTATTTCTTACAACCCTGAAAGGTCCGCATTATACGTATTGAGAGGTGAAAAGCGTGTGGGTTTTGTAGCGGGGCATGTCGCAGGTACTTCCGATCTACATCGATCCGAATGTGGGAGCGGTCGTATGTGGCGAGCGGGCTTACCGTGGCGAGCGGGCTTGCCCCGCGTTGGGCTGCGAAGCGGCCCCCGAGAAGTTCTGCATTCCTTCAGGTATAACTCGGCGCCTGGTTTTGGGGCTGCTGCGCAGCCCAACGCGGGGCAAGCCCGCTCGCCACACTGAACCCGCTCGCCACAGGAAGCTCACTTGCCGCATTAGGAGGCCAAAGCCATTCGGCGTTATCAGTCTTCGCTGATCGGTAACACGTAGTTCTTGAACTCCGTATCTTCGCGAAAGCCGATCGACTCATAAGTCTTCTGCGCCACCTCGTTATCACTGCTGGTCGACACCCGCAGCCGCACCGCCTGGGTTTCCTTGGCCATTTTCTTGGCCGTGCGCATCAGGTTGTCCGCCACCAATTGCCGGCGCGCATCTTCGGCCACGTAGATGTCATTGAGGATCCACACGCGTTTAAGCGACAGCGACGAAAAGCTCGGGTACAGCTGACAAAAACCCAGCAGTCGCTTGTCATCATCGTCGGCCAGGGCCAGGTAGATCACCGACTCCTTGCGGCGCAGGCGTTTTTCCAGAAACGCCCGCGATGAGTCGGGGAACGGCAGCGCGCCATAGAACTCGCGGTATTTGACGAACAACGGGGTCAACAGGTCCAAGTGTTCCAGGGTCGCTTGAGTAATCCGCATGCCAGGCCTCAACTTCCAAATGGGGGATGACCACACAAGCGGCCGTGACCGGATGCTGCCTAATGGCGCAAAAAAGCGCAATCGTGCGGCTATCGGTCATTCCGGCGGGCTGAGCAGGAAATTGCCTTTCATCAGGTCAGGATCGTCCGACTCGATGGTCTGTACCTGTGCCTCGTCCTTGAGGTTGACCCCCGACAGCTGCCGGCGACACGCCTCTTTCATCAAGTAAAGCAGGCGATGCGCGGCCATGCCGTAGCTCAGGCCTTCCAGGCGCACGTTGGAAATGCAGTTGCGATACGCATCGGTGAGCCCGACCTTGGGGTTGTAGGTGAAATACAACCCCAGGCTGTCCGGCGAGCTGAGCCCCGGCCGCTCGCCGATCAGAATCACCACCATCTTGGCGCCCAGCAACTGGCCGATTTCATCGGCCACCGCCACGCGCCCCTGTTCCACCAGGATGACTGGCGACAAGGACCACCCTTCGGCGTGAGTCTGTTCTTCCATGCGTGTCAGAAACGGCAACGTGTGTTTATGCACGGCCAGCGCCGACAGCCCATCGGCCACCACCACGGCCAGGTCCACACCGCCAGGGTTCGCGGCGGCGTAGTCGCGCAAGCTCTGCGCCGACTCATCACTGAGGCGTCGCCCCAGGTCCGGGCGTTGCAAATACATATGTCGGTCAACGGCGGCACTGTGCAGCAGCAAGCTCTCACGGCCGCGCTCGGCCATTTGGCTGCTCAGGCCTTCATGGTCAAAAGGCAGGTGCACCGCATCGCGCGCCTGGGCGTGGGCGAATTGGAAGTCCAGCTGCGCACTGGTGGGAATGCTGGTGCCGGTGCGGCCCAGGGCGATGCGCGCCGGGGTCAGGCGGCGCAGTTCCAGCCACGGGTTGTCAGGCAGTTCTACTTGCACAGGCGGCTCCTTCATCCCAATTGCTTCAAGGCGTGGCGAAACGCCGGTGGCAGGCTGTTGCCGAAGTGCACCTTGCCGTCGGCTTGCGTGAAGATGCCCATCTTGGCCAACCACTGTTCAAACTCCGGCGCCGGTTTTAAACCCAATGTTTGTCGGGCGTACAACGCGTCGTGAAACGAGGTGGTCTGGTAGTTGAGCATGATGTCGTCGGAGCCGGGGATGCCCATGATGAAGTTGATCCCGGCCACGCCCAGCAGGGTCAGCAGGGTGTCCATGTCATCCTGGTCGGCCTCGGCGTGGTTGGTGTAGCAGATGTCGCAACCCATCGGCACGCCGAGCAGCTTGCCGCAGAAGTGGTCTTCCAGGCCGGCGCGAATGATCTGCTTGCCGTTGTACAGGTACTCCGGGCCGATAAAACCTACGACGGTGTTGACCAAAAACGGCTTGAAATGCCGCGCAACGGCGTAGGCGCGGGTCTCACAGGTTTGCTGGTCGACGCCAAAGTGCGCGTTGGCCGATAAGGCGCTGCCCTGGCCGGTTTCGAAGTACATCAGGTTCTGGCCCAAGGTGCCGCGGTTCAGGCTCAAACCTGCCTCGTAACCCTCCTGCAGCACGCTCAGGCTGATGCCGAAACTGGCGTTGGCCGCTTCGGTGCCGGCAATCGACTGGAACACCAGGTCCAGCGGCACGCCCCGGTTGATGGCCTCGATGGACGTGGTCACGTGAGTCAGCACGCAGGCCTGGGTGGGGATTTCGTAGCGCTGGATGATCGCATCAAGCATCTCAAGCATGGCGCAGATCGAGGCGATGCTGTCGGTGGCCGGGTTGATGCCGATCATGGCGTCGCCGTTGCCGTAGAGCAGGCCGTCGAGAATGCTCGCGGCGATGCCCGCCGGCTCGTCCGTCGGGTGGTTGGGCTGCAGGCGCGTCGACAGGCGCCCGCGCAGGCCCATGGTGCCGCGAAACTGAGTGACCACGCGGATCTTTTGCGCAACCAACACCAAGTCCTGCACGCGCATGATCTTGGAGACGGCGGCGGCCATTTCCGGTGTTAGCCCCGGCGCCAATGCGCGTAGGGCGTGTTCGTCGGCCGCGTCACTGAGCAGCCAGTCGCGCAGGCCGCCGACGGTGAGGTGGCTGACCACGCTAAACGCCTGTTTATCGTGGGTGTCGATAATCAGCCGGGTGACTTCGTCGCTTTCGTAGGGGATCAGCACTTCTTCGAGGAAGTGCTTCAACGGGATGTTCGCCAACGCCATCTGCGCCGCCACGCGTTCGCCGTCGTTCTGCGCGGCCACGCCGGCCAGGAAGTCCCCGGAACGCGCCGGGCTGGCCTTGGCCATCACGTCCTTGAGGCTGTTGAAGCGGTAGGTCTGTGCACCCACCGCGTGGGAAAAGCTTGCCATACAGTGTCTCCTTGGCGACGCGGGCCAGCTGCCCGCGTCGAGGTTTACGGCATTCAGTGCAAGGCGGCCTCTGCGGCCTGGATCGCGGCGAATTCTTCTTCGGGCGTGCCTGCTACCAAGTGATGCCGGCTGTAGAAAGCAAAGTAAGCAATTAATACTCCATAGATGATCGCGGCGCCAATCACCACCCGCGGATCCACCAGAAAGCCCGCCACTACGGCCACGCAGGCCAGTACCAGCGCGACACCAGAGGTGAAAATGCCGCCCGGCGTGCGGTACGGACGGTCCATTTTGGGGCGGCGGATGCGCAGGGTGATGTGCGCGGCCATCATCAGTACGTAGGAAATGGTCGCGCCGAAGACCGCCACCAAAATCAGCAAATCACCCTGGCCGGTCAGCGACAGGCCAAAACCGATGATGCCCGGGATCACCAGCGCCAGCACCGGCGCCTTGCTTTTGTTGGTTTGCGACAGCTTGCGCGGCAAGTAACCGGCGCGGGACAAGGCGAAGATCTGCCGCGAATAGGCGTAGATGATCGAGAAAAAGCTCGCGATCAGCCCGGCCAAGCCAACCAGGTTGACGAAGCTGCCCATCCAGGTCGAACCGCCGTAGGACAGTGCCAGCGCCTCAACCAACGGGTTGCCCGACTTGATCAGCGCGTAAGTGCCGGCGCCGCCGGGTGCGATGACCAGAATCAACAGGGCAAAACTGGTCAGCACCACAATGGCGCCGATCAAGCCACGAGGCAGGTCACGCTTGGGGTTCTTGGTTTCTTCGGCAGCCAGCGGCACGCCTTCGACGGCGAGGAAAAACCAGATCGCATAGGGAATCGCCGCCCAGACGCCGACGTAGCCGAACGGCAAGAAAGTGCTGGCGCCTTTGGCCTCGGTCACGGGGATGTCCAGCAGGTTCGCAATGTTGAAGTGCGGCACCATCGACACCAGGAACACGCCCAAGGCAATCGCCGCTACGGCAGTAATCACAAACATCAGCTTCAAGGCTTCGCCCACGCCGAAGATGTGGATGCCGATAAAGATGATGTAGAACGCCAGGTAAATCATCCAGCCGCCAATGCCGAACAGTGACTCGCAATAAGCACCGATAAACACCGCGATGGCCGCGGGGGCGATGGCGTATTCGATCAGGATCGCGGTGCCGGTAAGGAAGCCGCCCCAGGGGCCAAAGGCGCTGCGGGCAAAGCCGTAGCCGCCGCCGGCGGTGGGGATCATGGAAGACAGTTCGGCCAGCGAGAAGCACATGCACAGGTACATGGTGGCCATCAGCAAGGTGGCGAGGAACATGCCGCCCCAGCCACCTTGGGCCAGGCCGAAGTTCCAGCCGGCGTAGTCACCGGAGATCACATAGGCAACGCCAAGGCCGACCAACAGCACCCAGCCGGCGGCGCCTTTTTTAAGTTCGCGTTGTTGGAAGTAGTCGGTGCCGACTTTTTCGAAGTCGACGGAAGAGCCAGTGGGTTCGCTAGGCATGGGAAAGTACCGTCCATTCTTATTGTTTTAACTCGGCCTCTTTGTGCCGAATGCGAGTTGCGAGTACTTGCGTAGATCTAATGTGGGAGCTGGCTTGCCTGCGATAGCATCAACGAGCTGTGCTTGACACACCAAGGTGCCTGCATCGCAGGCAAGCCAGCTCCCACACTTGATTGCATGTCAAGTTGAGAACTGGTCGCCCGTTACAGGTTTAAGTTAGAAGAAACCCAACGGATTAATGTCGTAGCTCACCAGCAAGTTCTTGGTCTGCTGGTAGTGATCCAACATCATCTTGTGCGTCTCACGGCCTACACCGGACTTCTTGTAACCGCCGAACGCGGCGTGCGCCGGGTACAGGTGGTAGCAGTTGGTCCATACGCGGCCGGCCTTGATCGCGCGGCCCATGCGGTAGGCGCGGTTGATGTCGCGGGTCCACACACCGGCGCCCAGGCCGAACTCGGTGTCGTTGGCAATTGCCAGGGCTTCGGCTTCGTCCTTGAAGGTGGTGATGCTCACCACCGGGCCGAAGATTTCTTCCTGGAACACGCGCATTTCGTTGGTGCCCTTGAGCAGGGTCGGCTGGATGTAATACCCGCCGGCCATGTCGCCGCTGAGCTTCTCGACCTTGCCGCCGGTGAGCAATTGCGCGCCTTCGCCCTTGGCGATTTCCAGGTAGGACAGGATCTTGTCGAACTGCTGCTCGGACGCCTGGGCGCCGACCATGGTGTCAGTGTCCAGCGGGTCGCCGCGTTTGATCTGCTCGATCTTTTTCATCACCACTTTCATGAAGTCGTCGTAGATCGACTCTTCCACCAGCGCGCGCGATGGGCAGGTGCACACTTCGCCCTGGTTGAAAAACGCCAGCACGAGGCCTTCGGCGGCCTTTTCGATAAACGACGGTTCGGCTTTCATGATGTCGGCGAAGAAGATGTTCGGCGACTTGCCGCCCAGCTCAACGGTGGACGGAATAATGTTCTCGGCCGCCGCGTGCATGATGTGCGAGCCCACCGGGGTCGAGCCGGTAAAGGCGATCTTGGCGATGCGTTTGCTGGTGGCCAGGGCTTCGCCGGCTTCTTTGCCGTAACCGTGCACCACGTTCAGCACGCCTGGCGGCAGCAGGTCGCCGATCAGTTCCATCAGCACGTTGATGCCCAGCGGTGTTTGCTCGGCGGGCTTGAGCACCACGCAGTTACCGGCAGCCAGGGCCGGGGCGAGTTTCCACGCGGCCATCAGCAGCGGGAAGTTCCACGGGATGATCTGGCCGACCACGCCCAGCGGTTCGTGGAAGTGATACGAGGCGGTCAGTTCGTTGATTTCGGCGCTGGTGCCTTCCTGCGCGCGGATGCAGCCGGCGAAGTAGCGGAAATGGTCGGCCGCCAGTGGGATGTCGGCGTTGAGGGTTTCACGCACGGCTTTGCCGTTGTCCCAGGTTTCGGTGATGGCCAGCAGTTCGAGGTTCTGTTCGATGCGGTCGGCGATTTTCAGCAGCACCAGCGAGCGGTCCTGAGCCGAGGTCTTGCCCCAGGCATCCGCGGCGGCGTGGGCGGCGTCGAGGGCTTTGTCGATGTCTTTGGCCGTGGAGCGCGGGAAGTCGGCGATGGGCTTGCCGTTGACCGGCGAGGTGTTGGTGAAGTAGTTGCCATCCACCGGCGCGACGAATTCGCCGCCGATGTAGTTACCGTACTTGGCCTTGAACGAAACAATCGCGCCTTCAGTACCGGGATGTGCATAACGCATGGTGGGTATCTCCTGACTTTTATGTTTATTGGAGTACAGCGGTGTTGCGCTTGATAAAGCGTAGAGCAAAGGTCGGGCCACTGCTTTGCAGGCCAGGTAAATCAAGGGTTTGAGGTTTATTGAAAGGCGTTGCTGTGACAGGGCTGGTACAGGTGGGGTGACAGTGTGTGCCACAAACGGTACAGCCTGTGACCGGCGGGTCTGCCCGGGATTGCAATGCCTGGGTGGCTGGGGGATGCTGGCTGTTCTCACGCAGAGAGAATAATAAGAACATGCAGAACGATCATTTCAGTCGCCATGCCCAGCAAGTCCTCACCGTCACCCGTGGGCAGGACCTTGCCCAAGGCCCCGGCAGCGACCCGTCCATCGCCCGCTCCTGGCTGCGCTGCCTGGAGGATTATCACCTCGACCCCGCGTTGAGCATCGCCCCCACCGTGCTCGAACATGGCCGCCTGCTGGAAAGCCGCGAACGCCTGCAGCAGGTGCTGCACATTGCCGGCAGCGAAATGAACAGCCTGCATCAGCAGCTTTCCGGCGCCGGCCATGCGGTATTGCTCACCGATGCGCGTGGGGTGATTCTCAACTGTGTGACAGCACCTTCGGAACGCAAGATTTTCGAGCGCGCCGGGCTCTGGTTGGGCGCCGACTGGAGTGAGGCGTGCGAAGGCACCAACGGCATCGGCACCTGCCTGGTGGAGCGCCAGTCCCTGACCATTCACCGCGATGAGCATTTTCGCGGCCGCCACACCGGCCTGACCTGTTCGGCGAGCCCGGTGTTCGACCCTCAGGGCGAGCTGTTGGCCGTGCTGGACGTGTCGTCGGCGCGCGAGGCCGTGTCGCGTCAGAGCCAATTCCACACCATGGCGCTGGTGAACCTGTCGGCGAAGATGATCGAGAGTTGTTACTTCCTGCGTCATTTTGAAAACCAGTGGTTGCTGCGTTTTCACCTGCAGGCCGAATCCGTGGGGCTGTTCAGTGAAGGGTTGCTGGCGTTCGATGGCGAAGGGCGGATCTGCGCCGTCAACCAAAGCGCGCTCAACCTGCTGGCACAGGTTCGTGGCGGTTTGCTGGGGCAACCGGTGGAAGCGTTTTTCGAGTGTTCCCTTGATCAACTGCTTGGCCGTGCCAGCGCCAACGCCACGGCCAGTTGGCCACTGCGTACGCGTGATGGCCGGCATTTATTCGCCGCATTGCGCGGCCAGGCACGCAGCGTGCCGGCACCGCAGGCCAAGCCCGAGGCGCCGCGCCTGACGGGCATCTGCTTGGGCGACCCGGTGCTGCAGAATGAGTTTCGCAAGGCGCTGCGGGTGTTCCAGCGCGACGTACCGTTGCTGATCAACGGTGAAACCGGTTCGGGCAAGGAAGCTTTCGCCAAGGCCGTGCATCAGGCCAGTCAGCGGGCTGACAAAGCCTTTGTTGCGCTCAACTGCGCCGCCATTCCTGAGAGCCTGATCGAAAGCGAACTATTCGGGTATCGCGGCGGCAGTTTTACCGGCGCGCTCAAGGAAGGCATGCGCGGCAAGTTACAGCAGGCCGACGGCGGCACCTTGTTTCTCGACGAGATCGGCGACATGCCCCTCGCATTGCAAACCCGCCTGCTGAGAGTGTTGGAAGACCGTCTGGTCGTGCCCATCGGCGGTGAGCCGCAAGCAATCAATGTGCGGATCATCAGCGCAACGCACCGTGATTTGTTGGCGCGTGTGGCCAGCGGCAGCTTCCGCGAAGACTTGTACTACCGCCTCAACGGCCTTGAAATCGACGTGCCGCCTTTGCGTGAGCGCAGCGACAAAGCTCAATTGCTGGACTTTTTGCTGGCCGATGAGGCGCCAGGGCAGGTCGTGTTGCTCGACGAGACGGCGCGTCAGGCGCTGCTGGACTTTGCCTGGCCGGGCAACGTGCGGCAGTTGCGCAACGTATTACGCACCTTGGCGGCGTTGTCCGAGGATGGGCGAATCAGGTTTGACGACTTGCCGTCAATCATTCGTCAGGCCCGACCCGCCGTGGCCTCTGAACCCGTTCCCGGCCTTGCCTTGAACGATGCGGAGCGCGTGGCCTTGCTTGAAGCGTTGCAGCAACACCATTGGCACATGACCCGCACCGCTGAGCATTTGGGGGTGAGCCGAAATACGCTTTACAGAAAGTTGCGCAAACACGGAATTGAACGCAGTTATTTAACTTAACCAGGCCATTAAACCCGCTTAAGTGTTGCGTAATGTAGAGAGAGAAACAAACAGCAATTGACATATCCGAATGCAGACTTTTCGGCAGTTTGTTGTGATGTTTGTAGGTAGTTGCACCACTCAGTGCGTGAACAGTCAGCCAGACTGTTTTGCCTGCGAGGTGTTGAATGACTAATGTTTCGAAGTTTAGTCCACAGCCAATCTTTCCAACTCATGCAGCGGCGCCGGTCGTGAAGTCCGCCCCGGCGCCCGCCGATAAGCCTGCCAGTGGACAGGAGCGCAGTGCCGGGTTGCCGGACAGCACCGAATGCCGCGCCATGGGGGATGCCCAGTTGGCGAGGTTCTTCGCAAGCGCTTTGGCCACGCGCTCCTACCAGACGTCGGGGATGTCGCCTGATGTTCAAGTGCCTGCAGGGTCCACGCTTGGGCGTTGGCGCGCCCAACTGGACAGCGCCTTCAAAGGCCCAGGGTTGCTGGCGTGGGCAAAAGGGCAAGGGCTTGATACGGCGGGTATGCAGCTGGACCCGGCGCGTGGGGAGCTTGCCGGCATCGTCGACGGCACAGTGCGCACGTTTACGCTACGGGACGATTCGGGGTGGTCCGATGTTTCCCGAACACTGTTGTCGATTGCCAGGGTGATCGCGCCTCAACCCGGGCAGGGGTTCAGTTACCCCTGGCCGGAAGGCAAAGTGCCGTTGTACACGGTGGGCCAGTTTTACAACCAGCCAATAGACCTCACACCTGCGCAAGCGGCCTTGCACCGCAAGAAACTGGCGAATAAGGCGCTGTTTGCGTTCGCGCCCTCGGCTTATGCGTCGCTGCGGTCTGCAGAGGCGTTGACCCGGCAGCAGACGGCGCTGGGTGATGACGCTAACCGTCATGCGCTCATGACTGCGCTGCGGTCTCAGACCGATGACGCCAGTGGGCGCATCGACCTGGACGCGATCATGCTTCAGATCGACCCGCGTTCCAGCCAATTTACCAGTGAGCAGCGCCCCCGGATGAGCGTGGGGCACATGCTCAGGCAGGAGGGGCATAAAGTGCCCGTCAATAGTCAGCAGGCCCAGGGTTTGGCGCTGGCGTTATCCTTTGACCTGGCCCATCGGGCGCCGCGCGCGAAGGCTGGCGGGGCAAGGTCGATCGCTGGTTTATTGAGCGCGACGTCACTGCGCAAGGTTCGCGCAACGGTAGGTCAATGGCACAAGGCCCAGGTAACCCACCGATCAAATCCTCAGGCGGACGCCGATGCGGGCAGCTTATTACGGCGGTTGATCAGCGAGCTTCCTCAGGCCACCAAGGCAACCATCGCGCGTAACCCTGCGTCGGCATTGGATCTGCTGATTCGATCACCCAAGGCGCGGGCCTTGGGTCAGGAGATACAAAAAAAGATCAAGGTGATCGAGACGCCCACCAGTGTAAACGAGTGTGTGAGTGTCGCCCTGGTGCAAGAGCTTGATCCTGGAATGGGCAAGTCCTGCTTCAACCTGGCGGGCTACAACCTGTATCAAGGGGACAACGCAGGTTGCTCACCTGCAACCATTGTCAAAGGTTTCACCGCTCACCTTGAGCGTAAGGTCGGGGTTGAAGCGGCGCCTGTGGCTGCGCAGTTATTATTAGCGGCCGCCGGCCCGGAGTTCCTGGTAAAAGACATACCGCCCAACCTTGTTTACGGCTCTCATACGTGGGCGAACTTCGCCATAGAAGTTTCACGTATTGAGCAACAAGTGCCTGGCGCTGCGGGGAATATGACGTTCAGCCAAGTAATGGCGTTTGGTGAAGCGCCGCTCACGTCCCTGGAAGGCGAGGATCAGCTGAGCGCCGCGTCGGGCAGTGCAATTATTACCTGGGGCCTGGCCAACGGTGTTATCGCGTTTAAACCCAACCACGACTATGGGTACACAGACGTCAAGCGTTCACAAGAGGCGTTGAATAAACAACAAAAAGAGCTGGCATGGGCAGGTGATGCCTTGTCAGCACCTGCGACGACGCGAGAGCAGTTGGCGGTGGCCGAGTTGAAGCGGGTGTTTCCTGAGTTGGACCCCACCCAAAAAGTCTTGCAGGCACCATGGGTCAAACATGACCCTGTTTCGCTGCTTGATGTGTATATGAGTGGTCCGATCAAACCAGAGCGCTGGCGGTCGCTGAATAATAAGGCGCTGCCTTGGGCGGCGATAACGCCACGCCTTGCTCAACTTGTTCCTGATATCAATCAGGTATTTTCTACAACCTTTGAGAACTATAAAGTGGCGCATGACAGTGCCTGGGCCATTCAGTTTAAGTATCAGCTTTCGCTATTACCCAGGGTGGACCGAGCGCGTATCGAACAGTCGGCCGTCAGTTTTATCGAGGTGTCTCGCCCCTTTCTTGATACGGCGCCTGCACCGGGATTTTCCTGGAACAGTGCAGAGCCTGTATCAGGGCTCTCCTTGTACGCCGATATCAAGCCCCGAACGCCCACGGTACAAGAGGTCGAGGCACTCAAAGGCCGGCATGGTTTGCTCATGAAAGTAGCGGGGAGTGCGGGCCAGGCCAGCTACTACAGTTACTTCCCGGCATTGGGGCGGTTCGTCAAGGAAAGCGGGTTTCCGGGTGAACACACCAATGCTGACGATGGCGCCTATTTTGGCGGGAGCACCCAAGGTCGTGTTCCGGGCACGTACAACGTCTATACGCAATACGGCGCGACCCATCACGGGCGTGATCCCCTTGAACGCCCTGGTAAATTGAACGGGACGTACTTTTCCGCCAAAAGCGGCGCCCTTGGTATCACGGCGGCCAGTTTTTTTACCCGTGACTATGAAGCGCTGAAGTCCAAGGCGGCCGGGATCACGGCGATAGAAAAAGGAGAACGCTACGACAAACAGTTGAAAGCTTTTTTTCTGGGACTGATCCCTTTCTATGACGGCATTCAGGACGCAATCAGGGGCGACGTGTCGGGTGCGATCTTCAATATCGGGTTCGACATTTTAGGCTTTGTTCTTCCGGCGCTTAACACTGCTCGAAAGACCGTCAAGGGCGGTCAGGCGCTCAGCAATGTCATCAAGAGTTCGGTCTTTGCCGGCGTTGGCGCTTCGGTGGGCTATACCGACGCGGCCGATATTGCGAAAAACCTTAATCGAGGCGCGAGTGCTGGGTATAAGGACATCAAGTACGTGCTTGAACATGGCGACCAGGTGTTGTCCCGATTAAGAGGGCACTCGCGCAGCTATGATGTGACAAAGGTTTATAAAGACGATGATGTCGTCAAAGGGTTTCATCGCGCGCAAAGCAATAATTTGTGGGTGCCCGTGGTTGCTGTTTTCAAGAAAGGTGCGTGGTACGCCTACAATACGCTCACCAATACGCCGTTTGGCCCCCAGTTACTGCAGTTCGGTGTGGTGAGCGCGCTGGCACCTGCGGCCACATAATTTAGTCAGTAATTATCGGGTGTTAAGTAACGGTCTCTGGGTGTTTGAGAAGTTATGGCTGTGGGTAAGTAGTCTGCTCATTAATCGGTTGTATATTTATAGAGTTTAATCGGAACGTTATTGGTTGTTGTGCCACGTATTAAATGAAGGAAATGGATGACTTTCTAATGTTAATCAACCATTAGGTAAATCATTATGATGTTTTCAAATTCAATCTCGCGGCCCTTGGCATTCTCAAAGATTGGGGATCTTTTCTCCTCAGGTTTTACCAGGGTAGACATCTCGGGTGTTCCTTCCGGTTCTACGCGGGTTATTGACGCGCCGAAACTCGAAGGCGGGTCAGGCAGCAAACCCGGGGCAGGTAATCAGGCCTATGATCAGCATTTGGTGGACGCACACGTGAATGGCTTCAGCGCGCCAGGCCACGCGAGCGGTACCCGCACGCCGGGAGAGTCACCTGACACTCCTGACACACCGGAAATGGCCGATTACCACGCCAAGCATCAAAAAGAATGGCAAGTCCAAAAGGACGCTGGAATGCGAGATAAGTTGTTCGCGCAACCGACGCCCGGTCGAGTAGAGGGCCAGGAAGTCGAACCGTTTTCTGCACGGGGCCTGGAAGAAAACGCAGCGGAGCTGGTGCAGGCCAGCAGTGCGAAAGCGGACCGTGCGCTCCCGCTTCAGCGCAAGGACATTGCAAAAGTCGCCAGCATCACGGCAGTGGTGACAGTACCGCTTTCGACGGTTGGCGTGGTCGCCAGCGGAGCCATTCTGGAGGTCGTAAAACCCCTCATCAGTTCGACGAAGACGGCCGCCACTGAGCAAAGTGTTCAGGATGGGCGTCTGGTGGATCATAGTCAGAAGAGCGTATTTCTGTTGGCAAATACCTTGGCGGATCTTCGTTCCGAGCCGCATGTACAGCCAGGCCTGGAATGGGTCGCGAAAACGAACGAAGAGCGAATGGATTATCTCGAGGAGATGCTTGATTACATCGAGCCGGCATTTGCCAACGAAGCGCAGAAGCTGGGTATTTCCTTTCAGGCCGCCTCAACCGGGGCCGAAAAAGACGACATCAAAAGCCGGGCGCTTGGCTTGGAGTCCAGGATGGCGGCCCTTACCGCGTTGATGGGGGCAATGAAAGTGAAGCACCGGGGCAGCGCCGCCTAGGTGAGCGCCGGCGTCCCAGGCTCTGAGCCACAGAGCCAGCAATGAAAGAAGTGCGGTTGTCTTCGATGGGTTGCGTACTGGCAACCACAGCGTAGGCGGCGGCACTTCTTTTTCGGTAAACGGCCGTCTGGATTGACCCCATCGCCCCAGCACTGCGGCAGCTAAAGAGTGCGATTTTCCCCTCCCTGCGCTAACCTGCCTCGATGTTTTACGAGGTCAACCATGCACATTCATATTCTCGGTATTTGCGGCACCTTCATGGGTTCGATGGCGGTTCTGGCCAAAGAGTTGGGCCACCACGTCACCGGCTCCGACGCCAATGTTTACCCGCCCATGAGCACGCAACTGCAGGCCCAGGGTATCGAGTTGAGCCAAGGCTACGATCCGTCGCAATTCCACCCGGTGCCAGACCTGGTGGTGATCGGCAACGCCATGGTGCGGGGCAACCCGGCGGTCGAGTATGTACTCAATAAAGGTTTGCCTTATGTCTCCGGCCCGCAGTGGCTGGCGGACCACGTGCTGCAAGGTCGCTGGGTACTCGCGGTGGCCGGCACTCACGGCAAGACCACCACCAGCAGCATGCTCGCCTGGGTGTTGGAGCACGCAGGCATGAGCCCGGGCTTTTTGATTGGCGGTGTGCCGCAAAACTTTGCGGTGTCGGCGCGCCTGGGCGACACACCGTTCTTCGTGATCGAGGCAGATGAATACGACAGCGCGTTCTTCGACAAACGCTCCAAGTTCGTCCATTACCGCCCGCGCACGGCGATCCTGAACAACCTTGAGTTCGATCACGCCGACATCTTCCCCGATCTGCCGGCTATCGAGCGCCAGTTCCACCACTTGGTGCGCACCATACCGAGCGAAGGCCTGGTCATCCATCCGACCACCGAGCCGGCCTTGCAGCGTGTGATCGATATGGGCTGCTGGACCCCAGTGCAAACTACCGGCGCGGGTGGGCAGTGGCAGGTCAACCTGCTCAGCGAAGACGGTTCCAGATTTGAAGTGCTGTTTGAAGGGCAAGCCCAAGGCATCGTCGAGTGGGGCATGACTGGCCAGCACAACGTCGCCAACGCCTTGGTCACCCTGGCGGCCGCGCGACATGTGGGCGTGGTGCCCGCCATGGGCATCGCCGCGTTGAGTGCTTTCAAAAGCGTGAAGCGGCGCATGGAGAAAGTCGCCGACGTCAACGGGATTACCATCTACGACGACTTTGCCCACCACCCGACGGCCATTGCCACCACGCTGGATGGCCTGCGCAAGCAGGTCGGCGATGCGCCGATCATTGCCATTGTCGAGCCGCGCTCCAATTCCATGAAGCTGGGCGCGCACCGTGATGGTCTGCCGGAAAGCGTCAATGACGCCGACCAAGTGGTCTGGTATGCGCCGCCCAACCTTGGCTGGGACCTGCCGGGCATTGCAGCGCTGTGCACCGTGCCCTCAACCGTTTGCGATTCCATCGAGGGCATCATTGAGCACGTCAAGCATCAAGCCACGCCGGGCACCCACATCGTGGTGATGAGCAACGGTGGCTTCGGCGGCCTGCATGGCAAGCTGGCCGAGGCGCTGAAATGAGCGGCCCGGAACGCGTCACCCTGGCGATGACCGGTGCCTCCGGCGCGCCCTATGGCCTGCGTCTGCTCGATTGCCTGGTGCGCGAAGACCGCGAGGTGCATTTTTTGATCTCCAAGGCCGCGCAGTTGGTGTTGGCCACCGAAACTGATGTCGCGCTGCCGCCCAAGGTGCAGATGATGCAAGCCTTCCTCACCGAATACACCGGGGCTGCGGCAGGGCAGATCAAGGTTTACGGCAAAGAGGATTGGATGTCGCCCGTGGCCTCAGGCTCCGGGGCGCCGGCGGCGATGGTGGTGGTGCCGTGCTCTACCGGCACCTTGTCGGCGATTGCGACGGGCGCCTGCAACAACTTGATCGAGCGCGCGGCGGACGTGACCTTGAAGGAGCGCCGCCAGCTGATTCTGGTGCCGCGCGAGGCGCCGTATTCGAGCATCCATCTGGAGCACATGCTCAAGTTGTCGAACATGGGCGTGACCATCTTGCCGGCTTCGCCCGGCTTTTATCACCAGCCGCAGACCATTGATGACCTGGTGGATTTTGTGGTGGCGCGGATTCTCAACCTGCTGAACATTCCCCAGGACATGCTGCCGCGTTGGGGCGAGCACCATTTGAGCAGCGATGAATAAAGCCCTGTTAGTGCTGCTGGCGCTGCAACTGACGGGCTGCGCCACCGCACGCACGCTGGACGCAGCGCAGCCTGGCGCGCCGGTGGTGTACGCCGGCACGCGGCTGGATTTGTATGCGATTGACGGCGGCTGTTGCGCCAAGGACCGATTTGGCGCTGAAGCGCCGAGCTATCCGCACATCGACCTGCCGGCCAGCGCGCTGCTCGACACACTGCTGTTGCCGCTGTCGGTTCTGACGGTGTTGGGTGTGGGCTTCAACGCAACCGGTGGTCTGTAGCACCGACCTTGCAGGCAACACAAAACCAATGTGGGAGCGGGCTTGTTCGCGAATGCGGCGTGTCAGTCGATGCCTAAGTTGACTGATCCACCGCCTTCGCGAGCAAGCCCGCTCCCACCGTTTGTTGTGTGCCAAAGCTGAACGACGTTACTTGCCGAGCTTGCGCAACTCATCCGACTCGACCACCCGTACCCCGTCCTGCTCTTCCAGCGCCAGGCGCCACATGGCCCGAGCCAGCTCGCAGACTTCAATGCCGTGGTACTTGCCCGGAATCAGCCGCGACAACGGCCCGGCGAGCTGTTCAGCCAAACGGGGTTCCAGGCGCTCTCCCAGCAACAGCGAAGGTCGCGCGATGGTCAGTTGCGGCCAGTCCTGGGCCTTCAGCGCCTGCTCCATTTCGCCTTTGACGCGGTTGTAGAAGATCGAGGATTTCGGGTCGGCGCCAATTGCACTGATCACGATCAGGTGCCGCGCGCCCATTTCCCGAGCGCGCTTGGCGAAGGCCACGACCATGTCCAGGTCGACCGCGCGAAAGGCCGCTTCGGAGCCAGCCTGTTTGATTGTGGTGCCCAGGCAGCAGAAGGCGATATCGACCTGGCCGCTCAGTTGCGGCAGCAACGCCACTGGATCACCCACCGGGTTTTCCAGGTGCGGGTGTTCAGCCAGCGGCTTGCGGCTAGGCGCCAGTACGCGGGTCACGGTAGGTTCGTTGAGCAGGCGGTCGAGCAGGTGTTCGCCGGTGAGGCCCGAGGCTCCGGCGAGCAAGATATGTTGTGGTGTCAGGTACATGGTGTTTCCCCCTTGTTACACGTTACAGCTTAGTTGCCTTTGGCTTCCTTGCTATTCATTGAGACGCTTTCGAGCGCCTTTCGTGCCTGCTGTTTACGTAATAACTGCCAATGGGCGATCACGCCTTTGGGCGCCCATATCTGCGGTTCGGACGCTTCGAAGTTGTCCGCCTGTTCGCGCTCGGACACGTGCATTTGTGCCAGTTTGAAAGCCTGCTGTAAGTCATCTGTCTGGTTTAAAGCTTGTGCGAAAAGGGCATCGCCAAAGTAGGTGAAGTCCGCTTCCTCGGAGCAGCCGAAGGACACGCGATCGGCACGCGAGGCGGTCATGATCAGCGTGCGCTCATCTTTGAGCGCCGGGATAAACCCACCGGAGTAGCAGGCGGAAATCACGATGACCTTGTCGCGGTTTTTCAGCGGGGCGAGCACGGCGGCCAGTTCATCGGCCGGCAGGTCGGCCAGTTCCATGCGCGGTTGGTCGAGCACCAGTTCGTGTTCGTGAGTGCCATGGCTGGTCATGTAGATAAACACCAGGTCTTCCGGCCCCGTGCGCTCGGCCAGGGTTTGCACGGCGCGGCGCAGGCTTTCGCGCGTGGCCAGCGGGCGGTCGGCAATATGGTCGCGGTGGTTGACCAGGCGAATCTGCCCGCGCGCGCCGAAACGGGTGGCGAGCATGTTGCTCACATAATCGGCTTCGCGCAGGAACACGCTTTGCTTGCCGTCGCCGGCCAGCACCAGGGTGTACAGCTCGACGGCGGGGGTGGAGGCGGGCACGGCGGCGAGGGCGGCATCGAGCAAGCGGCCTTGGGCCAGTATGCCGATTTCCAGCGGGTCGGGCAGCAGCTTGCCGTCGGCGTCGCGCACGCGCATGCCGTTGACCCAGGTGCCGGCCTCTACGGTGCCATCGGTGAGCACGAGGGTGCCCTTGCCTTGATAGCTGTCGCTGTCGAACCCCCCGATATAGAAGCTGCCGTCGGTAAGGTTCAAGCGGCCTTCGCCGGTGAAGCGCCAGTCGCTGAACTGGCCGACATAGTGGCTGCCGTCCACGCCGATCAGCTCGCCTTTGCCGCTGAGGGCGCCTTCCTTGAACTGGCCGATCCACACGTCGCCGTCGGCGTTTTCATAGCGGCCTTTGCCATTGAGCTGGTTCTGTTTGAACTGGCCGACATAGATGTCGCCGTCGGCGCTGTTGAACGTGCCATTGCCTTCGAGTTGGCCATCGACAAAGTGGCCGCTGAACTGGTTGCCACTGTCGTCGTTACGCTGGCCTTCGCCATTCGGTTTGCCGTGGGCGAACTGGCCCTGATATTGGCTGCCGTCGGCCAGCTCGAGGCGGCCGAGGCCGGAATATTGATCGTCCTTGAATTCGCCGCGATAGGTCATTTGCCCCTCTTTGAGGGTGCCCTCGCCGTTGCGCCGGCCATTCTTGAAACCACCGACGTAACTGCTGCCCGCCGTGGTCAGGCTGCCCTGGCCGTCGAACAGGCCTTGCTGGAACTGGCCTTTATAGACCTCGCCGTTACTGCCATGCCATTCACCCTGGCCGTGCCATTGGCCTTTGTCGAACTGGCCGGCGTACCAGCTGCCGTTGGGGTAGTCGACCCGGCCCTGGCCTTGCAG
The DNA here is from genome assembly GCF_003852315.1 of Pseudomonas sp. LBUM920. Classification (NCBI taxonomy): domain Bacteria; kingdom Pseudomonadati; phylum Pseudomonadota; class Gammaproteobacteria; order Pseudomonadales; family Pseudomonadaceae; genus Pseudomonas; species Pseudomonas edsoni (SeqCode). The sequence continues at coordinate 5,738,275 of NZ_CP027762.1, read as the reverse complement.
CAAACCATTGACCACATCGCCCCGGTAACGGCCGCCATCGGGCAGGCGCGCATCGGGCGGCAACAGCGATTCGCCGTCTCCGCAAGCGGTGAGCAACAGGGCAAGGGCAAGGGGAGCGAGTGGGCGCATAGCGGGATCCGGATAATTGAGCGCCGAGTATGCCGCAGCTGCGAGTTTCATACATAAATTTACATACGCTGTGGTGAGGTTTATATCCCCACCACAGGCGCGGGCTTACACGAAGTAGAGCGACAACGACTCGGCGACGTAAGCCGGTTTTTCCTGCCCGTCGATTTCCAGGGTGGCGGTGGCTTTGAGTAGCCATTGGCCAGGCTTTTTCTCGGTGACGTCGTTGAGCGTCACGTTCAGGCGCACCTTGGAGTTGACCTTGACCGGTTGGATGAAGCGCACGCTGTCCAAGCCGTAGTTGACCGCCATCTTCAGGCCTTCGGGCACGATCAGGAGGTCTTCCATCAGCTTGGGCATCAACGACAGCGACAGGAAACCGTGGGCAATGGTGCTGCCGAACGGGGTCTGCGCGGCCTTGACCGGGTCGACGTGGATGAACTGATGATCGCCGGTGGCCTCTGCGAACAGGTTGATACGCGCCTGGTCGATGGTGAGCCATTCGGAACGTCCCAGTTCCTTGCCGACATAATCTTTGAGCTGCGCTACAGGTACATAGGGCATTGCGACTCTCCTTGGTTCATCGTTTTTATAGGTGGGCCAAATCCAGGGTAGATCATCATGGGCAACCCACCCGGTCAACCCACCATGCTTTTGGCGAATGCCGAAGCATAGAGCCGGCGTGCTTATAATGCGGGCGGGTTTTGAGGGGGAGATAACCGATGCTGTTACGGGGCCTGACATGGCTGGTGCTGTTTCAATTGATCGGCACCGCGATCAACCATTTGCTGGTGCCGGTGCTGCCGGGGCCGATCATCGGCTTGCTGCTGATGCTGGGCTTCCTGATCTGGCGCGGTGAAGTCGGCGAGCCCTTGAGCCTGGCCGCCAGCAGCCTGTTGCGTTACTTGCCATTGCTGCTGGTGCCGCCGGCCGTGGGCGTGATGGTGTACGCCAAGGACATCGCTGCCGACTTCTGGGCTATCGTCGGCGCACTGGTGCTGTCACTGGTGATCGCCATGGGCTTTGTCGGTGTGCTGATGCAGCAGATGGTCAAGCGCAAGGAGAAGGATCAATGACCTTCGACTGGCAAGGCGCATGGACGGCGGTCATTCATCACCCTCTGTTCGGCATCGGTATTACCCTTGGCGCCTATCAACTGGTGCTGGCGGCCTTCGAGAAAACCCGCTGGATCTTCCTGCAGCCGGTGCTGGTGTCCATGCTGCTGGTGATCGGCGTATTGCTCAGTTGTGGCCTGACTTACGTCGAGTACCGCAAAAGCACCGAGATCATGGGTATTCTGCTCGGCCCGGCGACCGTGGCCCTGGCCGTGCCGCTGTTCCTGAACCTGCGGCGGATCCGCCAATTGTTCTGGCCGATTTTTACTACGCTGGTGGTAGGTGGCGTGTTGGCCACCGGCCTGTGTGTGCTGCTGGGCTGGTGGTTTGGCGCTGAGCATAGGATGCTGATGACCATGGCGCCCAAGTCGGTGACCTCGCCGATTGCCATGCTGGTGGCCGAGCAGATCGGTGGCGTGGCGGCCCTGGCGGCGGTGTTTGTGTTGATCACCGGGGTGGTCGGCGCGATGATCGGCCCGGCGTACCTGTCGCGCCTGGGCGTGCACAGTCCCGAAGCGCGCGGCATGGCCCTGGGCATGACCGCCCATGCGGTCGGCACCTCGGTCGCGCTGCAGGAAAGCGAAGAGTGCGGCGCTTTCGCGGCGTTGGCCATGAGTCTGATGGGCGTGGCCACGGCGGTGTTCCTGCCGCTGGCCGTGTCCGTGATCGTTTAAACCGGGTTTAAGGAAACCTCTATGAGTCTGGCGCTGTTCCCGCTCAATACCGTGCTGTTCCCTGGCTGCACCCTCGACTTGCAACTGTTCGAGGCGCGCTACCTGGACATGATCAGCCGCTGCATGAAAAAGGGCGAAAGCTTCGGCGTGGTGTGCATCTTAAGCGGCAGGGAAGTGGGCATGGCCCCGGACGGCTACGCGCTGATTGGCTGTGAAGCGCTGATTCGCGACTTCAAGCAACAAGACAACGGCCTGCTGGGGATTCGCGTCGAAGGCGGGCGCAGGTTCCGCGTGCGTGACACCGGGGTGCAGAAGGACCAGCTACTGGTCGCCGAGGTGCAGTGGCTCGAAGAACTGCCGGATCAACCGCTGGGCGAAGAGGACGCCGACCTGCTGGCATTGCTCCAGGCGCTGGCTGAGCATCCGATGGTTGCCTCGCTGGACATGGGCACCCACGCCGATGGCCAGCAAGCCTTGGGTAACCAACTGGCCTATCTGCTGCCGTTCACCGAGGCCGACAAGATTGACCTGCTGCAACTCGACGACCCGCAGCAACGCCTGGATGCCATCCAGATGTTGCTCGACGAGTTGCAGGGCGAACTCTTCACTCAGTAGGCGTAGCGCAGCAGGGCGTGGGGGGTGCCGATCAGGGCGATAAAACTCATGAGCGCCACCAGCACCGGCAGCAGCAGCCACCAGGTCTTGCGCGGCATCGCCGGCAGCGAGCGTTGATGCTGGATGACGGTCAGGCTGAACGCACACACCGTCATCGCCAGCAACGTACCGGCCAGGATGTCCGTGGGCCAATGGGCGCCGAGATAGACGCGCGACAGCGCAATGAAGGCCGCCGGAATACAGCCCAGCAGCATCCACGTCAGGCGCAATCGCGTGGGTTGGCCGCGACCGGCCAGTACCGCGAGCGCCAGGAAAAACGCAAATGCGCCGGAGGCGTGGCCGCTGGGCATGCTGAAACTGGTCAGCGGGTCCGTGAGGATTTCCGGCCTGCCACGGGCGAAAAACAGCTTGGTGCCGGTGTTGATCACCGCCGCGCCAGCCAGTGTGGCGCCCACGAACACGGCATGACGCCACTGCCGCGCCAGCAGCAGCAAGCCGGTGAAGATGGCGCTGGCGACAAACATCTTCCTGAACTCACCCAACTGGGTAATCCGCACCATCACCTCGTCCAGCCAGGGGCTGCGGTGTTCCTGCACCAGTGCGCTCAAACCCTGATCAAAGTCATTGAGGTGCGGGTAGCCGATGAACAGGGCGATCAACAACGTCAGGCTGGCGCAACCCATCCACAAGGTGGCGCGACGATGGCCGCGCAGGCTGCTGTTCAAGCTCAGGCCCAGCAACACCGCCAGGCAGGCCGCGACGATACCTGCCTGCGGCCAGAAACCGGCCGGCAGTGGTAGACGGAAGGCCGCGCCGGTGGCCCAGCCCGGCAGCAGATAGGCCACCGACCAGCCGGCCGCCGCCAACACGCTCACGGCGGCAAAGCGCGGGAAGGGCATGTCGCACATCCCGGCCACCATCGGCAGCATCGGGCGCAACGGGCCGATGAAACGTCCTACCAACAGGCTGGCGATGCCGTATTTGTGGAAGTAGGTTTCTGCGCCGTTCATCCATTCAGGATGGTGGCGCAGGCCGGGCAAGCGTCGGATGTTCTGATGGAAATGTCGGCCCAGGTAGTAGGAAACCCCGTCGCCCAGCAAGCCGCCGAGGAAACCCAGCAACAGCGTTTCACTCAAGGACAGCGCGCCACTGCCGGCGAGCGCCGCAATGGCAAACAGCAGCACCGTGCCCGGCACGATCAGCCCGGCGATGGCCAGGCACTCCACGCACGCGACGATAAACACCGCGACGGCCAGCCATTGCGGATTCAGGGTCAGCCAGCCGGTAATGCTATCGAGCCATTGGCCCATAAAACGCCACTCCATGTAGGTAATACAGAATCTGAGACAGTGGTCATCACCTGTGGGAGCGGGCTTGCTCGCGAATGCGGTGTCTCAGTGAAGGAATCCGCAGCTGACACACCGCATTCGCGAGCAAGCCCGCTCCCACATTGGATCTGCTGTGTGGCTGGGATCAATGACCGGCGCGAACAGCAGTCTCAATCTGTTCAAATCAAAAAGTAATCGCGGCCTTCGACCTGGCCCCGGCGCAGCGGGTTCCGGGTGCAGTAAGGCGCGTAGCCAGCATCGACAAAGCGGTACATCAAGTGTTCATCGCGCCCGCTGGGAATGCCCAGGCGCGTGGTCTGGATGGTCTGCGACGGCACCTGGCCCACGTCTTCAACGTAGAGCAGTTCCTGGTCAAAACGCTTGGCATCCCACATTGGCACTTTCAGTCCCAAGGCTTTGCACAGCAGCGTCTGGCCCGCGCAGAGTTTCTGCGCGGGGCGAGGGTGGCCGTTGGCGTCGGGGTTGTTCAGCAGCATCTGCGCCAGACTCGCCGGGCCGGAGATTCCATCGACCCACGGATAGGCCGATTTGATCAGCACGGCATTGCCTGGGCCCTGGGCGCTGAAGTTCAGCGAATCGCCGCCACGGGCGTAGTACATGTAGATGTGCCCACCATCCAGAAACAAAGCCTTACGCTTTTCTGTATAGCCGAGCGACGCGTGACTGCCTTTTTCGGCCACGTAATAGGCTTCGGTTTCAATAATTCGCGCTGAAAGCCAGATATCGCCCACGCGGTGGCGTATGACTTTTCCGAGTAATTCGCGCGCGAGTAGTTGCGCGTCGCGGTCGAAGAAGCTGTCGGGCAGGGCGCTGGCGGGGAGTTGAGGGGCAAAACTGGACATGGCGATCAGGGTTAATGCGGCTAAATGTGACGGAATAATAACAACTCCCACCTTAATTACCGCTGAACCCCAAGTTTTTACAGTTCATTTCGACCATCCGCCCCTCACCGCTGTCAGTCGGGCGGCGTCACAGCTATAATCTGCCGCTTTCCTCTTTGCCAAGACTCCCTGACCATGACTGAGTCCGTTCTTGACTACATGACCCGCCTGGGTCGCGCTGCCCGCCAGGCCTCGCGGTTGATCGCCCGTGCGAGCACTGCGCAGAAGAACCGTGCCCTGTTGGCCGCCGCCGATGCTCTGGATGCTTCGCGCTCCGAGCTGGCCGCTGCCAATGAACAGGACCTGGCCAATGGCCGCGCCAATGGCCTGGAGCCAGCCCTGCTGGACCGCCTGGCGCTGACCCCGGCGCGTATCGACGACATGATCGAAGGCCTGCGTCAGGTGGCCAAACTGCCTGACCCCATCGGTGAAATCCGCGACATGCGTTACCTGCCGTCCGGTATCCAGGTCGGCAAAATGCGCGTGCCCCTGGGCGTGATCGGCATTATCTATGAGTCGCGCCCGAACGTGACCATCGACGCCGCGAGCCTGTGCCTCAAGTCCGGCAACGCCACCATCTTGCGTGGCGGTTCCGAGGCGATTAATTCCAACCGCGCCATCGCCGCCTGCATTCAGCAGGGCCTGGCCGTGGCCGAGCTGCCGGCTGAAGTGGTGCAAGTGGTGGAAACCACCGACCGCGCCGCCGTTGGCGCGCTGATCACCATGCCGGAATTTGTCGACGTGATCGTGCCGCGCGGTGGCAAGAGCCTGATCGAGCGCGTGAGCCGCGATGCGAAAGTGCCAGTGATCAAGCACCTCGACGGCGTGTGCCACGTGTTCATCGACGTTGCCGCCGACATCGACAAGGCGATCCGCATCGCCGACAACGCCAAGACCCACCGCTACGCCCCCTGCAACACCATGGAAACCCTGCTGGTGCACGTCGGCATTGCCGATCGCGTGCTGCCGCCGCTGGCTGCCATCTACCGTGACAAGGGCGTGGAACTGCGCGGTTGTGAACGTACCCGTGCGCTGCTGGGCGCGGACGTGATCGAGGCGACAGAGCAGGACTGGTACACCGAGTACACGGCGCCGATCCTGTCGATCCGCATCGTCGACGACCTGGACCAGGCCATCGAGCACATCAATAAATACGGCTCCAAGCACACCGATGCCATTGTTTCCGAGCATTTCAGTGATGCCCGGCGTTTCCTCAACGAAGTGGATTCCGCTTCGGTGATGGTCAACGCCTCGACGCGTTTTGCCGACGGCTTCGAATATGGCCTGGGGGCGGAAATCGGCATCTCCACCGACAAACTCCACGCACGCGGCCCGGTTGGCCTTGAAGGCCTGACCAGCGAGAAGTACGTGGTGTTCGGCGACGGTCACGTGCGCACTTGATGGCTAAACGCATCGGGCTGCTCGGCGGTACCTTCGACCCCGTGCACATCGGCCATTTGCGCAGTGCCCTGGAAGTGGCGGACGCCCTCGCGCTGGATGAGCTGCGGGTGATGCCCAATGCGCGGCCACCGCATCGCGATACGCCGCAGGTATCACCGCAACAACGCCTGGAGATGGTGCGCCTGGCGGTAGACGGCATTGCGCCGCTGGTGGTGGACGACCACGAGCTCAAGCGCGATAAACCGTCCTACACTGTCGATACCCTGGAACTGATGCGTGCCGAGTTGGCCGCAGACGACCAGTTGTTTCTGCTTTTGGGCTGGGACGCATTTTGCGGCCTGCCCTCTTGGCATCGCTGGGAGGAACTCCTCCAGCATTGCCACATCCTGGTTTTGCAACGCCCGGATGCCGACAGCGAACCGCCGGATGCCTTGCGCAACCTGCTGGCCGCGCGGTCGGTAAGTGACCCCTTGGCCCTGACCGGGCCGAACGGGAATATTGCATTCGTCTGGCAGACGCCGCTTGCGGTGTCCGCCACCCAGATCCGTCAACTGCTGGCCAGCGGGAAGTCGGTACGTTTCCTGGTGCCTGACGCGGTCCTGGCCTACATCGATGCGCACGGGCTTTACCGTGCGTCGAACTGAAAAGGCGCGCTTGAGCGTACGATAAATCGTGCAGCGAGCGCCCGAACATACGAGCAAAACGAGTTTTATATGACGAACAAAGACGTAAGCAAAGTTAAGCGCAAAGGCACTTTCAAAAGCGCCCCGCTGCCAGTTGAAGCGCACACCGGCCCTGAGCTGGCTGGCGAAGAGCTGGTAAAAGTCGCCGTGGCTGCCCTGGAAGACGTTAAGGCCCAGGACATCCAGGTGCTGGACGTGCGCGACAAGCAGAGCATCACCGACTTCATGATCATCGCCACCGGTACCTCCAACCGCCAGATCGGCGCGATGCTGGACAAGGTTCGCGAAGCCGTCAAAGCCCAAGGCGTGAAGCCGCTGGGTGAAGAAGGCAAGGGCGACAGCGACTGGGTGCTGCTGGACATGGACGACGTGATCGTTCACATGATGACTTCCAATGCCCGTCAGTTCTACGACCTCGAGCGTCTGTGGAAAGGCGCCGAGCAGAGCCGTGCCGCTGATGGCAAGCACCACAGCCCGGAAGTGGGCCACGCGCACTTCGACAAGCTCAACAAAGACCAGGAATAAGGAACGGCTGTGCGCCTGCGTCTGATCGCTGTCGGTTCACGCATGCCCAAGTGGGTGGAAGAAGGTTGGCACGAATATGCCAAGCGTCTGCCCGCTGAGCTGTCGCTGGAACTGGTGGAAATACCGCTCAACACCCGGGGCAAGAATGCCGACGTGGCGCGCTTTATCCGTCAGGAAGGCGAAGCCATGCTGGCCAAGGTCGGCCCCAACGAGCGCATCGTCACCCTCGAGGTGCACGGCAAACCCTGGAGCACCGAGCAATTGGCGGTGGAGCTGGATCGCTGGCGCCTGGATTCGCGCACGGTCAACTTCATGGTCGGCGGCCCCGAAGGGCTGGCGCCGGAAGTCTGTGCGCGGGCGGATCAGCGCTGGTCGTTGTCAGCGCTGACGCTGCCGCACCCGTTGGTAAGGATTCTGATCGGTGAACAGCTGTATCGCGCCTGGACAGTTCTGTCCGGGCACCCTTACCACAAATAATCTGCGCCCCTCCCGATGACCCAGCCGATCCGCATCAAGGACCACGAGAAAGACGCACGTCTGGTACGCGCGCGGGTCGTGTTCGGTGCCTTTCTGGTGGTGGGGCTGATCGGTGTGCTGATTGCGCGCCTGTATTTCCTGCAGGTGATCCAGTACGACTATCACTCCACGCTGTCGGAAAATAACCGGGTGCATGTGCAGCCGATTCCGCCGACCCGTGGGCTGATTTTCGACCGCAATGGCGTGGTGGTGGCCGATAACCGACCCAGCTTCAGCCTGAGCATGACCCGCGAGCGTTCCGGCGACTGGCAGCAAATCCTCGACGTGATCGTCGAGGTGCTGCAGCTGACGCCGGAAGACCGGGTGATCTTCGAAAAACGCATGAAGCAGGGGCGCCGGCCATTCGAGCCGGTGCCGATCCTGTTCGAGCTGACCGAAGAGCAGATCGCGCGAATCGCCGTGAACCAGTTCCGCCTGCCCGGTGTGGAAGTGGTGGCGCAGTTGGTGCGGCATTACCCGCAAGGGCCGCACTTTGCCCACTCCGTCGGTTACATGGGGCGCATCAACGAGAAAGAGCTGAAAAGCCTCGATCCGGTGAATTACAGCGGCACCCACCATATTGGTAAAACCGGCATCGAGCGTTTCTACGAGCCGGAGCTGCATGGCCAGGTGGGTTACGAGGAAGTCGAGACCAACGCCCGCGGCCGCGTGTTGCGCGTGCTCAAGCGCACCGACCCGGTGCCGGGCAAAGACATTGTGTTGAGCCTGGACATCAAGTTGCAGGAAGCGGCCGAAATGGCCCTGGGTGGCCGGCGCGGCGCGGTAGTGGCACTGGACCCGAGAACCGGCGAAGTGCTGGCGATGGTCAGTCAGCCAAGCTTCGACCCCAACCTGTTCGTCACCGGCATCAGCTTCAAGGCCTACGCCGAGCTGCGTGATTCCATCGACCGACCGCTGTTCAACCGCGTGCTGCGCGGGTTGTATCCGCCGGGTTCGACCATTAAGCCGGCGGTGGCGATTGCCGGCCTGGATTCGGGCGTGGTCACCGCGTCAAGCCGCGTGTTCGACCCGGGCTACTACATGCTGCCCAACTACGATCACAAATACCGTAACTGGAACCGTACCGGTGACGGCTATGTCGACCTGGACACCGCGATCATGCGCTCCAACGACACCTATTTTTACGACCTGGCCCACAAGCTGGGCATCGACCGGCTGTCTGCCTACATGGGCAAGTTCGGCCTGGGTCAGAAAGTCTCCCTGGACATGTTCGAAGAATCCCCCGGCCTGATGCCGTCGCGGGAGTGGAAGCGTGCGACCCGTCGCCAGGCGTGGTTCCCGGGCGAAACCCTGATTCTTGGTATCGGCCAGGGCTACATGCAGGCCACACCGCTGCAACTGGCCCAGGCCACGGCGCTGGTGGCCAATAAAGGCATCTGGAACCGTCCGCACCTGGCCAAGACCATCGAAGGCGAAAAGCCTGTGGATGAAAACCCGATTCCCGACATCGTGCTGCGTGACCCCTCCGACTGGACCAAGGTCAACCACGGCATGCAGCAAGTGATGCACGGCGCCCGTGGCACCGCGCGCAAAGCGGCGGCCGGCGCGCAATACCGCATTGCCGGCAAGAGTGGTACCGCGCAGGTGGTCGCGATCAAGCAGGGCGAGAAATACGACCGCTCCAAGGTTCAGGAACGCCACCGCGACCACGCCTTGTTCGTCGGTTTTGCCCCGGCAGACGACCCGAAAATCGTCGTGGCAGTAATGGTCGAAAACGGCGAGTCCGGCTCCGGCGTGGCTGCGCCCGTGGTGCGCCAGATCATGGACGCCTGGCTGTTGGCCGACGACGGCAGGCTCAAATCCGAATATGGCGGCCCCCCTTCAAGCACCGAGGTTACGGCCCGTGAAGAGTAATTTTGACCGCATCCTCTCCAGCGAGGATGTGATGCGTCGCCGCGCGACGTTATTGCAGCGCATGCACATTGATGGCCCGTTGCTGATCCTGTTGCTGACCTTGGCGGCCGGCAGCCTGTTCGTGCTGTATTCGGCCAGCGGCAAGAACTGGGACCTGTTGATCAAGCAGGCGTCGTCGTTCGGCTTGGGCCTGTTGTCGATGGTGGTGATTGCCCAGCTCGAACCGCGTTTCATGGCGCGCTGGGTGCCGCTTGGTTATGTCGCTGGCGTATTGCTGCTGGTGGTGGTGGACGTGATGGGCCACAACGCCATGGGCGCGACGCGCTGGATCAACATTCCAGGAGTGATTCGCTTCCAGCCGTCGGAATTCATGAAGATTTTGATGCCGGCAACCATCGCCTGGTATTTGTCCAAGCGCACCTTGCCGCCGCAGCTCAAGCACGTGGGCATCAGCCTGATATTGATTGGCGTACCGTTCATCCTGATCGTGCGCCAGCCCGACCTCGGCACCTCGCTGCTGATCCTCGCGGGCGGTGCGTTCGTACTGTTTATGGGCGGCCTGCGCTGGCGCTGGATCCTCAGCGTGCTGGCCGCCGCCATCCCCGTGGCCGTGGCCATGTGGTTCTTCTTTATGCACGACTACCAGAAGCAGCGGATCCTGACGTTCCTTGACCCGGAGAGTGACCCGCTGGGCACCGGCTGGAACATCATCCAGTCCAAGGCCGCCATCGGTTCCGGCGGAGTATTTGGTAAGGGCTGGTTACTGGGCACTCAGTCGCACCTGGACTTTTTGCCCGAAAGCCACACCGACTTCATCATTGCCGTAATGGGCGAAGAGTTCGGCCTGGTAGGCATTTGCGCGCTGTTGCTGATTTATCTGCTGTTGATTGGTCGCGGTTTGGTGATCACCGCGCAGGCGCAGACGCTGTTCGGCAAACTGCTCGCCGGCAGCTTGACCATGACTTTTTTTGTTTACGTTTTCGTCAACATCGGTATGGTCAGTGGCCTGCTGCCGGTGGTTGGGGTGCCGTTGCCGTTCATTAGCTACGGCGGAACTTCGCTGGTGACATTGCTGTCAGCGTTTGGGGTTTTGATGTCGATTCACACGCATCGCAAGTGGATCGCACAGGTTTGAATAAGGTGAAGATGTCAATGCAAGTAATGCGCGGCTGGGCGACTCGGCATGCGTCCTGGATGAGCCTGATTGGGCTGCTGGGCGCGACGCAAGAGGCGCAGGCCGGTGACTACGATGGCTCACCCCAGGTCGCCGAATTTGTCGGTGAAATGACCCGCGACTACGGTTTCGCCGGTGAACAGCTGATGGGCGTGTTCCGCGAAGCCCAGCGCAAGCAGGCGATCCTCGATGCGATCTCGCGTCCCGCCGAGCGCGTGAAACAGTGGAAAGAATACCGCCCGATGTTCCTCACCGACGCCCGCGTGGCGCGGGGTGTGGACTTCTGGCGTCAGCACGAAGCCGCGCTGGCCCGCGCCGAGCAGGAGTACGGCGTGCCGGCCCAAGTCATCGTCGCGATCATCGGCATTGAAACCTTTTACGGGCGCAATACCGGCAGTTACCGGGTGATCGACGCCTTGTCGACCCTGGGCTTCGATTACCCGCCGCGCGCCGAGTTCTTCCGCAAGGAGCTGCGCGAATTCCTGCTGCTGGCCCGCGAAGAGCAGGTCGACCCGCTGACCCTCAAGGGCTCCTATGCCGGTGCGATGGGCTTGCCGCAGTTCATGCCGAGCAGCTTTCGTGCATACGCCGTGGATTTCGACGGCGACGGCCACATCAATATCTGGAGCAATCCGGATGACGCCATTGGCAGCGTGGCCAGCTACTTCAAGCGCCATGGTTGGGTGTCAGGCGAGCCGGTGGTGATCCGTGCCGATGTCACCGGCGAGCGCGCCGACGAAGGTTTGACTCAGGGAATCGAGCCGGTCAAGACCGTCGGGGAGTTGCGAGCCCTGGGCTGGTCGAGTCAGAATGCGCCACGCGATGATATGCCGGTGACGGCGTTCCGCTTGGAAGGCGAAAACGGCCCGGAATACTGGATGGGCCTGAAGAATTTTTACGCAATCACGCGTTATAACCGCAGTGTGATGTACGCCATGGCCGTGCATCAGCTGTCAGACATGCTGGTCCAAGCACGGGGCAACAAGTAATGCGGGCATCGCCGTTCAATAAACCGCTCAAGCTGGTGGCGTTCGCCGCGTTGTCCTTGCTGGTTGTCAGTTGTTCTTCCACCACCACCACAAGCCGCGCGCCGGCGCAGAAGGGCGGTGGCGGTATCGTTCGCGCCCAGCCGGGCCTGGACATCAACCGCGCGCACAAAGACGGCGCGCCGTGGTGGGATGTCGACGTATCGAAAATCCCGGATGCCACGCCGACCCTGCACACCGGGCCTTACAAGGCCAACCCGTATACCGTGTTGGGCAAGAATTACTTCCCGCTGCAGGATTCCAAGACCTACGTCCAATCGGGCACGGCGTCCTGGTACGGCACCAAGTTCCATGGCCAGAACACCGCCAACGGCGAGGTATATGACCTGTACGGCATGAGCGCGGCCCACAAGACCCTGCCGCTGCCCAGCTACGTACGCGTGACCAACCTGGACAACAACCGCACGGTGATCCTGCGGGTCAACGACCGTGGGCCGTTCTATTCGGACCGGATCATCGACTTGTCCTACGCCGCCGCGAAGAAACTCGGTTATGCCGAAATCGGCACCGCGCGCGTGAAAGTCGAAGGCATCGACCCGGCGCAGTACTGGGCCCAGCGTGGCAAACCGGCACCGTTGATGCTCAACGAGCCACAAACGCCGCAGCCGCAAGTGACCGCGTCAACCGGCAAGATCGAACAGTGGACGCCGCCACCGGCGCAGCACGCGCCGGACACGGTGGTCGTGCCGCACGCAGCACCGGGCGCTTCCACGGTGGGCGGTCAGTACCTGCAAGTCGGCGCTTTCGCCAACCCGGACGCGGCAGAACTGTTAAGGTCCAAGCTCAGCAGCATGGTCAATGCGCCGGTTTTCATCAGCTCCATCGTGCGTAACCAGCAGACTCTGCACCGTGTGCGCATGGGGCCAATTGGTTCGCCAAGTGAAGTGGCGCAAGTACAGAACAGCGTGCGACTGGCCAACCTGGGGCAACCCAGCGTGGTCACCGCCGAATAAGAAAGATTGATGGCTCAGACGCGTGCGCGGGTCTGGGCCCTGGTTGTTGGCTCGTTGAACAATAAAAACCCAGGGGCAAGGGGTGAGCGGGCAACCGAACACGTGACAGTCTGGCAGCGGGCTGTCTGAATAGTTTTGCCCGCGAGGGCAAGTTTCCATAAGCAATTTCGAGAGACGGATGAACATCACCACCTTAGCCAAACGCACGTGCCTGCTTCTTTCGCTGATCATCACCCCGGCCGCCTGGGCGGTTGAAATGGTGCCGGCTTCCCCGCAACTGGCCGCCAAGGCCTGGGTCCTCATGGATGCCGCCAGCGGCAACGTGCTGGTCGAGAACAACGGTGACCAGCGCCTGCCACCGGCGAGCCTGACCAAGCTGATGACGGCGTACATCGCGACCCTGGAAATCCGTCGCGGCCAGATCGGCGAAAACGACCCGGTCACCGTCAGCGAAAACGCCTGGCGTACCGGCGGTTCGCGGATGTTCATCAAGGTCGGTTCGCAGGTGACTGTCAGCGACCTGCTGCACGGCATCATCATCCAGTCCGGTAACGACGCCAGCGTGGCCCTGTCCGAGCACATCGCCGGCAGCGAAGACGCATTTGCCGACATGATGAACAAGACGGCCGGCGACCTGGGCATGACCAACAGCCACTTCATGAACCCGACCGGTCTGCCGAACCCGGAGCACTACTCGTCGGCTCACGACATGGCGCTGCTGGCCCGCGCGATCATCCGCGTCGACCCGGTGCACTACGCGATCTACTCCCAGAAGGAATTCTTCTGGAACAACATCAAGCAGCCTAACCGCAACCTGCTGCTGTGGCGCGACAAGACTGTCGATGGCCTGAAAACCGGCCACACCGACGAAGCCGGCTACTGCATGGTGTCGTCCGCTGTACGTGACGGCCAGCGCCTGATCGCCGTGGTCTTCGGCACTAACAGCGAGCAGGCCCGTGCGGCCGAGACGCAAAAGCTGCTGACCTACGGTTTCCGCTTCTTCGAAACCCAGACCTTCTACCAGAAGGGTGCTGAGCTGGCTCAAGCCCCGGTATGGAAAGGCGCTACCCACCAAGTCAAAGCCGGCCTGGCTGACGACCTGACGTTGACCATGCCTAAAGGCCAGCTGAAAAAGCTCGCTGCCAGCATGACCATGAACCCGCAATTGGTTGCGCCAATCGCCAAGGGTGACGTTATCGGTAAAGTCGAAGTGAAGCTGGACGACAAGGTGGTGCACAGCGCCGACCTGATCGCGCTGGACGCCGTCGACGAAGGTGGTATCTTCCGCCGCGTGTGGGATAGCATCCGTCTATTCTTCTACAGCTTGTTCAACTGATAAGTGTGCACCTGCAAAGCCCCGCGTCGACCTGACGTGGGGCTTTGCCCGTCGCCACGGCTTACGCTTACGAGGCCGTTACGCCATGACCGATAAAGAAGTAGAAGTAAAGGCGCCAAAGATCGAATTCCCTAACGTGGACTATCCCGTCAAGGTGATCAGCGATACGGGTGTGGGCAACAAAGACAAGATTCTGGAGATCGTGCGTAAACACGCGACGATCAACGACAACCGTGTAGACGAGCGTTTGAGCTCCAACGGTAAGTACACCACGATCCAGTTGCACATCGTTGCGACCGGTCAAGACCAGCTTTACGACATCAACAGCGAACTGCGGGCCACCGGCTTCGTGCACATGGTGCTGTGATGTCTCAGGTCCTGGGCTTTCGCGAGCTCGGCCAGATGGCCTACGAGCCGGTCTGGCATGCCATGCAGCGCTTCACCAACGAGCGCGGCAGCTCGGCCCCGGATGAAATCTGGCTGGTGGAACACCCTCCGGTATTCACTCAGGGCCAGGCCGGCAAGGCCGAGCATCTGCTGCTGCCGGGGGATATTCCGGTGGTGCAGGTCGACCGAGGTGGTCAAGTGACTTACCATGGGCCGGGTCAGCTTGTTGCTTATCTCTTGCTGGACGTACGCAAGCTGGGTTTTGGCGTACGTGACCTGGTGAGCCGCATGGAAGCTTGCCTGATCGAGCTGTTGGCCAGTTACGGCGTGAGCGCCGCGGCCAAGCCCGATGCACCCGGTGTGTATGTGGACGGCGCGAAAATCGCCTCCCTCGGTTTACGGATTCGCCACGGTTGTTCCTTTCATGGCCTGGCCCTGAACGTGGACATGGACCTGGCGCCGTTCGGGCGCATCAACCCGTGCGGTTACGCAGGGTTGGCGATGACTCAACTGAGCGACCACGCCACACCGATTAAATTTGCCGAGGTAAGTGCCCGGCTGCGTGCGCAGCTCGTCAAACACCTCGACTATGCTGAGCAGACGACCCTTACGGGCGGAATCGACTGATTATGACTACTGATGCAGTGCAAACCATGATCCCGACGCTGGACATCACCGAGCGTCCGGCCCCGCGTGCCAAGGTGGAAGCCGGCGTCAAGCTGCGCGGCGCCGAGAAGGTTGCACGCATCCCGGTCAAGATCATCCCGACCACCGAACTGCCGAAAAAACCTGACTGGATCCGCGTGCGCATCCCGGTTTCGCCGGAAGTCGACCGTATCAAGGCCCTGCTGCGCAAACACAAGCTGCACAGCGTGTGCGAAGAGGCGTCCTGCCCGAACCTGGGCGAATGCTTCTCCGGCGGCACCGCCACCTTCATGATCATGGGTGACATCTGCACCCGTCGTTGCCCGTTCTGCGACGTTGGCCACGGCCGGCCGAAGCCTCTGGACGTCAACGAGCCGGAAAGCCTGGCCATCGCCATCGCCGACCTCAAACTCAAATACGTGGTCATCACCTCGGTAGACCGCGATGACCTGCGTGACGGCGGTGCCCAGCACTTTGCCGACTGCATTCGCGAGATCCGCAAGTTGTCGCCGAACGTGATGCTCGAAACCCTGGTGCCGGACTACCGTGGCCGTATGGACGTCGCGCTGGAAATCACCGCGGCCGAGCCACCGGATGTGTTCAACCACAACCTGGAAACCGTGCCACGCCTGTACAAGGCTGCGCGTCCAGGCTCGGACTACCAGTGGTCGCTGACCCTGCTGCAGAAGTTCAAGCAGATGATGCCGCACATCCCGACCAAATCCGGCCTGATGCTGGGCTTGGGCGAGACCGACGAAGAAGTGATCGAAGTCATGAAGCGCATGCGCGAACACGACATCGACATGTTGACCCTCGGCCAGTACCTGCAGCCGTCGCGCAGCCACTTGCCGGTGCAGCGTTTTGTGCACCCGGACACCTTCGCCTGGTTCGCCGAGGAAGGTTACAAAATGGGCTTCAAGAACGTGGCGTCCGGCCCGTTGGTGCGTTCCTCGTACCACGCTGACGAGCAGGCCAAGCTGGTCAAGGCTAGCCTGGTTTCCTGAGCCTAACCTGGAGTAATTTGGGCGTGGCTTGTGTGGGAGCGGGCTTGCTCGCGAAGGCGGTGTTTCAGTCACCTGATGTGTTGACTGACACCCCACCTTCGCGAGCAAGCCCGCTCCCACATTTCGTTCTGCGTCATAGATGGGAGACTTATGGATGAGCACTGAACTGGCAGCCGCCGTACCTGCCCTTCGAGCCGAAGGCATCATTGGCCTGATCGCCCCCGCCGGCCCTGCTGCCCTCGACGTTGAAAAAGCCGGGCAATGGATGCGGGCCCGTGGCCATGAGCTGCGGATTTTCCCTGGTGTATACGAACGCGACGGTTACCTCGCAGGCAGCGATGACGTGCGCCTGCGTGACCTTCACGCTGCCTTCGCCGACCCCGAAATCGATGCCATCTTCTGCCTGCGCGGCGGCTACGGTACGCCACGCTTGCTGGATCGCCTGGATTACGACCTGCTGCGCGCCAACCCCAAGCCGTTCGTGGGTTACAGCGACATCACCGCGTTGCACCTGGCGATCAGCCGCTACGCCGGCTTCGTGACTTTCCACGGGCCAATGCTCAATGCCGATTTGCTGGGCGACAAACAACAGCCCACGGAGTCATCGCTGTTCAGCATGCTGCGCGGGCAGCTTGGCGCCGGCAGTGTCGTGGCGCACCCGGTGGCCTACCCATTGACCACCCTTGAGCCGGGTATTGCCTGTGGACGCTTGCTGGGCGGCAACCTGTCGATGATCGCCGCAGTCATGGGCACGGCCTATGAGATTGATGCCGAGGGCATCATTTTGCTGATCGAAGACGTCAACGAGCCGATCTACCGTATCGACCGCCTGCTGACTCACCTGCGCCTGGCCGGCAAGCTGGAACAAATTGCCGGTGTGCTGGTGGGCGACGTGGCGGGTGTGGATAAAGCAGCGCTGGAGCGACTGCTGAAGCAGACCTTCGCACCGTTGTGCATTCCGGTGTTGTCCGGCTGGCGCAGTGGGCACTGCGATCCGAATCTGACGCTGCCGATGGGCGCGTTGGTGCGGCTGGATGCGGGGGGGCAGCGGCTGGTGTTGGAGCAGGATGTAGTTTTGAAATAATTGTCGCCTGTGATGCCGTCTTCGCAAGCAAGCCCGCTCCCACATTCAACGACATTCCAAGCTTGGAACTCGGTCAAATGTGGGAGCGGGCTTGCTCGCGAAGGCAATAGTCGCCATACGCCGACCTACTGGCCCTGCAACGACTCCAGCAGTTTCACCGTCGGATACCCGTCCGCCGGCCAACCCAGCGACTGCTGCGCCGCGCGGATCGCCTTGCGCGTGTTGGCGCCGATGATGCCGTCTGCATTGCCCGCGTCATACCCTTTGGCGCTCAGCACTGTCTGCAAATCGATGCGCTGGGAGCGGCTCAGTGGCAGCTCATCTTTGGGCCAATCGCCACGAATCACCCCACCGCCACCAAACCGTTCCGACAGCAGGCCAACCGCCAGCGCGTAGGACGACGAGTTGTTGTACTTGAGGATCGCGCGGAAGTTGTCCAGCACCAGGAAAGCGGGGCCACGGTAGCCTGCCGGCAGCAACAAAGCGGCGGACAGTTGGTCGACGTTGGGCGGCATGCTCGCGCCAGGTGGCAGCTGGATACCGAGTTTCAGCCACTCGGCGACGGTCTTGCGCACGCCGCCGTCTGCCAGGGCGTAATCAAAGTTGGCCGGCAGCTGTTGCACCTCAAAGCCCCACGGCTGGCCTTTTTGCCAGCCAGAGCTTTGCAGGTAGTGCGCCGTGGAGGCGAGGGCGTCGGCCGGGCTGTTCCAGATGTCACGGCGACCGTCACCGTCGAAGTCGACGGCGTGGGTGTTATAGGTAGTCGGGATAAATTGCGTCTGGCCCATCGCGCCGGCCCAGGAGCCTTTCATCTGGTCGGCCTGGATGTCGCCATGCTGGATGATCTGCAGCGCCGCCAGCAGTTGCGCCTGGGCGAACGCCGGGCGACGGCCTTCGTAGGCCAGGGTTGCCAGGGAACGGATCACCGAATTATTGCCCTGGAACTGGCCAAAATTGCTTTCCATGCCCCACACCGAAACCAGCGCCTGGCGGTCGACGCCATAGCGTTGTTCGATGCTTTGCAGGATGTCGGCGTACTTGATCAGCAAGGCTTGGCCATTGCGTACGCGCACCGGCGAGAGGGCGCCGTCGAGGTATTCCCAAACCGGGCGGGAAAATTCCGGTTGGCTGCGGTCAGCGCGAATCACCGCCATGTCGGGGGTGACGCCGGCAAAGGCGTTGTCGAACACCGCGGGCGTGATCCCGGCTTTCAGGGCGTCCACGCGAAAGGCCGCTTGCCATTCGGAGAAGGTCTGGGTCGGTTGGATATCGAGGTTGTCCACGGCCAACGGCGCAACGACGGCGGGCGCGACGGCCGGCACAGTCTGCAGTTTTGGCAGGGGTTGCGCGTCTGCGGCGGTGGGTTTTTCCGCGCAGGCGACAAGCAGAATGAGGCTGGAGGCAGCGATCAATTGGCGAAGGTGCCAACGACGGGAAAGACTAGAGGGCATGCACAGGTCCAGGGATTACAAATCAGGTACAGACCTTATCATGCCGGAGGGGCGCTTGCCTTCAGGCAGCCAGAAAGTAAGAAGCCTCCCAGCTATTAGACTGGAAGGCTTCGCGGCGGTAGCTGCCTTTGCCCTTGCCGGCGCGTTCCTGACGGCTGCGGAACAGTGGCTGGGCGATGATGGATTTGGCCTTGTTGGGGCCATGCTTGGATGGCTTTTTGCTCATGTCGATACTCTCTGTCGGTGGGATGAAGCGGTGCAAATCATCTGCCGAAGTGACGCCGCTGTAAAGCCCGGCGCGGTGTAGGAAAGGTGCACGATCAAAATGGCGGAGCGGGCTTGCTCGCGAAGGCGGTGGGCCAGTCGCCTGATCTATAAACTGATACACCGTCTTCGCGAGCTAGCCCGCTCCCACATTCGGATTATGGAGTTTTGGGCGGGGCGTTATTCAGCCGGTAACGACAGGCGCTGACCAGACATCAAAAGTGACAAACGGCTCAGGCTCATCCACGGCGAACCCGCCGCCTGACCCTTGATTTGCGCATCGATGCGCTGCGCTTCAAGTAGCAGCTGTGCCCAGCGTTGCGCCGAGTGCCGTTGCAGGGCTTTGCTCATCAGGGGTTTGCGTTTGTCCCAGACCGGTGGCCGCGCCTGGCTGAAGCATTTGTCCAGCGGAGTGCCCTGGCTGTATTGCAGCGAAATATTGGCCAGCACCCGCAACTCACGGGCCAGGGCCCATAGAATCACCGGGGGTTCCACGCCTTCGCCGCGCAGCCCTTCGAGCATGCGCAGGGCGTGGGCAGGTTCACCATTAAGAATCGCGTCCACCAGCCCGAACACGTCAAAGCGAGCACTGTCGGCCACTGCGCCTTGCACGGTTTCGACGGTGATCTGCCCGTCTTCGGCCATCAACTTGAGCTTTTCGATCTCCTGGGCGGCGGCAAGCAAGTTGCCTTCGACCCGGGCGGCGATCAGTTCAACAGCGTCTTGCGTCGCTGACAGCCCCGACTGGGACAGGCGCTGACGAATCCACTGCGGCAACTGGTTGCTGTCCACTGGCCAGATCTGGATGAACTGGGTCTGTGGTCCCTCTACCAGCGCCTTGCCCCATTTGGTTTTCTGCGCACTGCCGTCGAGCTTGGGCAAGCTGATCAGCAGCACTGTGTCTTCAGCGGGACGCGAGCAGTATTCCATCAAGGCCGCCGCGCCCTTGTCGCCGGGTTTGCCCGAGGGCAAACGCAATTCCAACAGGCGTTTTTCGGCGAACAGCGACATGCTCGCACCGGCTTGCAGCAGCGTGCCCCAGTCGAAACTGGCGTCGGCGCTGAAAACCTGGCGTTCGTCGAAACCCTGCTGCCGCGCGGCGCTGCGAATAGCGTCTGCCGCTTCCTGGCACAACAGCGGGTCATCACCGCTGACGATGTAGACAGGTGCGAGGCCACCTTGCAGGTGTTTGGCGAGTTGGGCGGGGGCGAGCTTCATAGGCGGGGCAAACGGGGCGCCAGGGGCGCCCCGTCTGGCTTACTCGACAGGGACTTCAACAGGCGATTGTTTCGGCGTGTTGTCTTCGTATTCTTTTGCGGCTTTCAGGGCGTCGGCGTCAGCCTTGGCCTTGTTGTCGGCGGTTTGCTGCAGAGCGGCCAGTTTTTCCGGCGTCAGCTGTTGCAGGCGTACCATCAGGCGCTGGATCAGCTCACGACGCATTTCCTTGCGAACCTGAATGATCTCCGAGTCCGAACCCACCAGGTTGTTGCCGTCGTGGCTCACCACTTTCTGGACTTCGAGCTTGTCAGCCATCAATGGCAGGTGGTCACGGCCTTGTACTTCATAGTTGACGGCCGTATTGAGCTCAACGTCCGACGCGCGGCCGGCGCTGGCGTAGCTCAGGCTACGCTGGGATTCCTGCTCGTCCACCAGGACCAGTTTGTAGGTTGCACCGGTGTAGACGCGCACACCGCTGTTTTCCAGGGTCTGGCGCAGCTGAACCACGGTGTCGCCATAGGCGTTGCGGGCGCTGACGTCCAGTTCCTTGATGCTCAGTTCATTGGTGCCGGTACCGCGCAGCTGGAAGCCGCAAGCGCTCAGCAGCACAGCGAGGCCCATCACCAGCAAATTGCGTTTGATCATTTTGTTGCTCCCCTTGAAACCATGTGGGCCTTATCGAGGCCTTAAAGGTTTGGTTCGGCGCAGGGCCCAAGCCCTGCGCCCGATCCGATTAGCTGGCGACGATGTTGACCAGTTTGCCAGGCACTACGATCACTTTGCGGATCGTCAGGCCTTCGGTGAAGCGCAGCACGTTTTCGTTGACCCGTGCAGCCGCCTCGACATCTTCACGGCTGGCGCTGGCTGGCATATCAATCTGGCCGCGCAGTTTGCCGTTGACCTGGATTACCAGCTGCAGCGTGTCCTGTACCAGTGCGCTGTCATCCTGTACCGGCCAACCGGCGTCGATCACCGCGCCACTGTGGCCCAAGCGGCTCCACAGATCATGGCTGATGTGCGGCGTGATCGGAGCCAGCAACAGGACGACCGTTTCCAGGCCTTCCTGTACCAGCGCGCGGTCCTGTTCGGTCGCCTGCGGTGCTTTTTCCAGCACGTTCATCAGCGTCATCACCTGAGCGATGGCGGTGTTGAATTTGTGGTTCTGGCCCACGTCCTGGCTGGCCTGGCGGATGGCCAGGTGAGTGCTGCGGCGAATGGCTTTCTGTTCATCGCTCAAGGACGCCACGTCCAGCTTGCCCGGCAGGCCCTGGCTGACATGGGCGTGCGCCAGGCGCCAGACGCGCTTGAGGAAACGGTGCGAGCCTTCGACGCCGGAGTCGGACCATTCGGCGCTCATGTCGGGCGGCGAGGCGAACATCATGAACAGGCGGCAGGTGTCGGCGCCGAACTGATCGATCATCGACTGTGGGTCGACGCCGTTGTTCTTGGACTTGGCCATCTTCTCGGTGCCGCCGATTTCCACCGGCAGGCCGTCGGACTTCAGCTTGGCGCTGATCACCTTGGCCTTGCTGTCACGCTCAAGCTCTACGTCCGCCGGATTGAACCAGGTGTAGGCGCCATTGGCTTCGCGGCGATAGTAAGTGTCGGCGATCACCATGCCTTGGGTCAGCAGGTTCTTGAACGGCTCGTCGGAGCTGACCAGGCCTTCGTCGCGCATCAGCTTGTGGAAGAAACGCGCGTACAGCAGGTGAAGAATTGCGTGTTCGATGCCGCCGATGTACTGATCCACCGGCAACCAGTGGTCGGCCGCGGATTTTTCCACCAGACCGCCTTCATAGTGCGGCGAGGCGTAACGAGCGTAGTACCACGAGGACTCTACGAAGGTGTCCATGGTGTCGGTTTCACGCTTGGCCGGTGCACCGCATTTCGGGCAGGCGCACTCGTAGAATTCGGGCATGCGCGCCAATGGCGAACCGGCGCCATCGGGCACCACGTCTTCGGGCAGTACCACCGGCAACTGGTCTTCCGGCACCGGCACGTCACCGCAGGTTTGGCAGTGGATGATCGGAATCGGGCAGCCCCAGTAGCGCTGGCGGCTGATGCCCCAGTCGCGCAGGCGGAACTGGGTGCGCGAGGCACCGAGGTTTTTCTTGATCAGTGCCACTTCAATGGCGTCGAAGGCACCCTGGAAATCCAGGCCGTCGAACTCGCCGGAGTTGATCAGTTCGCCGTGCTCACCGTAAGCGTCTTGCCACGGGGCCGGGTTGGTATCGCCCGAGCTGGTACGCACGACCGATTTGATCGGCAGGCCGTACTTGGTGGCAAATTCGAAATCGCGCTCGTCGTGAGCCGGCACGGCCATTACTGCGCCATCGCCGTAGTGCATCAGCACGTAGTTGGCGACCCACACCGGCAGTTTTTCACCGGTCAGCGGGTGCTCGACGAACAGGCCGGTTGGCAGGCCTTTTTTCTCTTGGGTGGCGACGTCGGCTTCGGCCACGCTGCCGCCTTTGCATTCGGTGATGAAGGCCGAAAGCTCTGGATTGTTCTGCGCGGCCTGGGTGGCCAGCGGGTGTTCAGCGGCCACGGCGACGTAGGTCGCGCCCATCAGGGTGTCTGGGCGGGTGGTGAAGACTTTCAGTGCGCCGTCAACGCCAATGGAATCGACGTTGTACGGGAACTGCACTTCCATGCCCTTGGATTTGCCGATCCAGTTGCGCTGCATGGTCTTGACCTGCTCAGGCCAGCCCGGCAGGTCGTCGAGGCTCGACAAGAGTTCATCCGCGTAGGCGGTGATCTTGAAGTAGTACATCGGGATTTCGCGCTTTTCGATCAGCGCGCCGGAGCGCCAGCCGCGACCGTCGATGACCTGTTCGTTGGCCAGTACGGTCTGGTCGATCGGGTCCCAGTTCACGGTGCCGCTTTTCTTGTAGATCACACCTTTTTCGAACAGGCGGGTGAACAGCCATTGTTCCCAGCGGTAGTAATCGGGCTTGCAGGTGGTGACCTCGCGCGACCAGTCCACCGCCAGGCCCAGGCTGCGCAGCTGGGTCTTCATGTAGGCGATGTTTTCGTAGGTCCACTTGGCGGGCGCCACGTTGTTTTTCATCGCGGCGTTTTCCGCCGGCATGCCGAAGGCGTCCCAACCCATGGGTTGCAGGACGTTCTTGCCGAGCATGCGCTGGTAGCGCGAAATCACGTCGCCGATGGTGTAGTTACGCACGTGCCCCATGTGTAGCTTGCCGCTGGGGTAAGGGAACATCGATAGGCAGTAGTAAGTCTCCTTGCCTGGCTGTTCACTGACTTCAAAGGACTTTTGCTCGTCCCAGAAGGTTTGGGCGGCATTTTCTATTTCACGGGGCTGATATTGTTCGTGCATGGCTACTTTTGAACTGAATAGGGGTGGCCTAATCCTCTTCGGTGCAACGTTCAGGTTGATCGACACCAAAAAGCGGCGCGTCCGTGCCCAAACCCTGCGGGAAGTGGAGTTACAGGAAGCGCCGTAGCATACATGACCCCACTCTATCGAGGGAAACCCTGATTGCGCAGGCAGGGCCGTCTGTCGCGGCGCCGGGCAGGCGCAGCCACGGGGACTACGCTGTTTATTGGGGAGTGAGTCTTATCTTCAATGAGGTGAGGGGATGGTTGAATCGCAGCGAACTTTAACGAAACCGCAGTTGTACCAAGGACTGATCGACCGTTTGGGTCGGGCATTGGATGCCGCCAGAACCGCAGGCCGATTGCGTGATGAACGGCCTCTGGAATTGGAGTTGCGAGGCTTGAGCCAGGCTGAGCTTGAATTGATCAAGGTTTACCTGGAATTGAATCACCACCGTGCCTCTCAAGGGCAGGCTTCCCCGCCAGCCCAGGCGCCATCACGTTCGGCCAAGGTGGTCTGGCTGAAGGATGTGGCGGCCGGTCGCGGTCCCGAAAAGCTTCGGGCCGTTCGGTGAAACATCGCGTTATCCAGTGACCTTCTCGAAATGTGTTGGTAAAGATTGTCGCTAAATCCCGTTGCATCTAGGCTTCGGGCATCTTTGGAGATGCCCGATGCCTTTTCGTTATTTCATTAAACAATTGCTCTTGCCGCCCGGCATTTTTTTGCTGTTGCTGGTGTTTGCCTGGTGGTTTCGTAAAAGCCGCCCGCGCCTGGCCGGGTTTTGCTTTGTAGTGGGGTTGGGCGGGATGTGGCTGATCAGCCTGCCGGTGATGGTGCAATGGGGCGCGCATGCGCTGGAAACCGAGCCACCATTGGCGCGTGACGCGTGGGCAACATTGGCGCAGCGCGCCGATGCCATTGTGGTGCTGGGCTCTGGGCGCGAACGCGGTGATCCGGCCTGGGGCAGTGATCAGCCCACCGGCATCGGTCTTGAGCGCCAGCGGTATGCCGCGCGACTGGCCAAGGCCTCCGGGTTGCCGGTATTGACCAGCGGCGGCTTGCACTACGGCACGCCGCCCAGTGAGGCGCAGTTGATGGCCGTGTCGATGCAGGATGACTTCGGCGTGACGGTGCGCTGGAAGGAAGAACGCAGCCGCACCACCTGGGAAAACGCGCAGATGAGCGCCGAGATACTGCTGCCCCAAGGCATCAAGCGCGTGGTGGTGGTGACCCAGGCCTGGCACATGCCGCGCGCGGTGTGGAGTTTTGAGAAGGCCGGCTTCACCGTGGTGCCGGGGCCGGTGGGTTTCTTGGGCGTGGACAATGCCCGGCCACTCGGCGGCTGGATGCCCGAGTTTGTATCGGTGTGGCGCAGCGGGCAGTTGATCAATGAGGCGGTGGGGCAGGTGGGGTATCGGGTGTTTTATCGATAACACCGAGAATCAACGGTGCGGTGGGCTTATGTGGGAGCGGGCTTGCTCGCGAAGCGGTGCGTCAGTCAGCCTGTTCGTTAGCTGATGCACCCTGTTCGCGAGCAAGCCCGCTCCCGCACAAGCCCGCTCCCACATTGATTTTGGGTTTGTCTGTCAGACCGTCTTGGACATCCGGCCCGCCAGCAACGCCCAGCCAAACAGCCCCAGGCAGACGATGATCAACGGCCATGAGCGCCATTGCAGGTACGGCGTGAGGTTATGCATCGGCACCACTTCGCCGTACAGGATCCCGCGCTCGAACTGCGGGATCTGCGCGGTGATCTGCCCGAACGGGTTGATCAGGCCGGTGACGCCGTTGTTGGTCGCCCGAATCATCCAGCGGCCAGCCTCCAATGCGCGCATCTGCGCCATTTGCAGGTGTTGCAGCGGGCCGATGGAGCGGCCAAACCAGGTGTCATTACTGATGGTCAGCAACAAGTCGCTCTGGGCCGACAGGCCGGCGGCAAATTCCGGGTACACCACTTCATAGCAAATGAAGGGCGCAATCTGATAGCCCTTGGCCTGCAGCATCGCCTGGTCAGCCGGGCCGCGCGCAAAGTCCGACATCGGCAGGTCGAAGAACGCAATCAGCCCGCGCAGCATGTCTTGCAGCGGCACGTATTCACCAAACGGCACCAGCTTCTGCTTAAGGTAGGTGCCTTCGCCTTCACCGACCACGGTGATGCCATTGAAGAAACGCTTCTGGTGGTGCACTTCCTGGCGGATCGGCACGCCGGTGATCAGCGCCGTGTGCCGGTCTGCAGCAAACTTGCCCATCATGCCCAGATAGCCTTCGACGGAATCCTTGAGCACCGGCACGGCGGTTTCCGGCCACACCAACAGGTCGACGCGCTTGGAGCTGAAGCTCATGTCGCGGTACAGCGCCAACTGTGCATTGAGCTGCTCCGGGTCCCACTTCATGCTTTGTTCGACGTTGCCCTGGATCGCTGCCACCGTCAGGGGCGCGCCCGAGGGCGCGGTCCAGGCGTGGTGCTTGAGCGCCAGGCCGATGGCCCAGGGAGCAACCAGCAGAACCAGGCCTGCGCCGATGAACCCGTTGCGCTTGCTCGCCAGCAGGCGTGGCAGGTTGCACAGCACCGCAGCGGTCAGTGCCAGCGCGAAGGAAATCAGCCACATCCCGCCCAGCGGCGCGAGGCCGGTAAGTGGGCCGTCGAGTTGACTGTAGCCAGAGTAGAGCCAGGGGAAACCGGTGAGGAACCAGCCGCGAAACGCCTCCTGGCCGACCCACAACGCAGCAAACGTCAGCGCGTCGGCCAACGGCGCTTCATTACGGCGCAGCCAGCGCGCCCATAGCCAGGCGGGCAGGGCGAAAAACCAGGCGATGGCGGCGGTAAACAGCAGCATCAAAAAGCCAGCCAGCAGCACCGAAGCGCCGCCGAAATGGTGAATGCTGTAGTAGATCCAGCTGGTGCCGGCGCCAAACAGGCCGAAGCCGAAGCACCAGCCACGGCCCAAGGCCTGACGTGGCGTCAGCTCGCGCAGGCCGATATAGAACAACCCGATCGCCACCAGTGCAAATGGCCACAGATCGAACGGCGCCAGCGCCAGGGTGGTGATGGCGCCGGCCACCACGGCCAGCAAGTTACCGGGCCAGCCGGGGCGGGTCAGACGGCGCATATCAATCCTTAGCGGGCAATAGGTGTCAGGCGAATCAGATGGATGCGGCGGCTGTCGGCATTCAGGATGCGGAAGCGATAGGCGCCGATCTCGGTGGTCTCGTTACGTTTGGGCAGATGCCCGAACGCGCTCATTACCAGGCCGCCGACGGTGTCGAACTCGTCGTCGGAGAATTCGCTGTCGAAGAACTCGTTGAAGTTCTCGATCGGCGTGAGCGCCTTGACCAGGAAATCACCGCTGGGCAGCGGCTTGATGTAGCTGTCTTCTTCGACGTCGTGCTCGTCTTCGATGTCGCCGACGATCTGTTCCAGCACGTCTTCGATGGTCACCAGACCGGCCACGCCACCGTATTCGTCGATCACGATGGCCATGTGATTGTGGTTGGCGCGAAATTCACGCAACAGCACATTCAGGCGCTTGGATTCAGGCACGAAGGTGGCCGGACGCAGCAGGTCCTTGATGTTGAAGTTGTCGCCGTTCTCCTTGAGGATCAACGGCAGCAGGTCCTTGGCCAGCAGGACACCCATGACGTCGTCATGGCTTTCACCGATCACCGGGTAGCGCGAGTGCGCCGAGTCGATCACGGCCGGGAGGAATTCCCGAGGGGTCTGGGTCGCCTTGATGCTGATCATCTGCGAACGCGGGACCATGATGTCCCGGACTTGCAGGTCAGCCACCTGGATGGCGCCTTCGACGATGGCCAGCGCTTCGCTGTCCAGCAACTTGTTCTGATGGGCCTCGCGCAGCAGCTCAAGCAGCTCCTGGCGGTTTTTCGGCTCGTGGGCAAAAGCCTGGGTCAATTTACCCAGCCATGACTTCTGCCCGTTGCTCGATCGGTCTTCGCTCATAGCGATTACTCTAAATCCTTTGTTGTTTCAGTGAGGTGTAGTTTCGATTTCGTCGTCTGCATAAGGGTCGCGGTGACCCAATTCAGCAAGCAACGTTTGTTCCAGTGTTTCCATCTCTAGCGCTTCGTCATCGTCTATATGGTCGTAACCCAAGAGATGCAAGCAGCCGTGGATCACTAGATGGGCCCAATGGGCCTCAAGTTCCTTGCCTTGCTCCTTGGCTTCGCGTTCCACCACCTCGACACAGATCACCAGGTCGCCCAGCAGCGGGATGTCCAGTAACTCATCCGGCACGTCGGCTGGGAAGGACAGCACGTTCGTCGCGTAATCCTTTTGACGCCAAGTGTGATTCAGTTCGCGGCCTTCGGGCTCGTCCACCAGGCGGATGGTCAGCTCCGAGTCGGCGGTGCGCTGGCGCAGGGCCAGCGTGCACCATTGGCGGAACTGTTCTTCGCTGGGGGCGGGCGCTTCGGTGGCCAGCTGCAGGTCAAGCTCAAGCATCGCGGCGAACGTCCTTGGCGGGTGCGTCGTCCTTGTGGTCGAAGCGCTCGTAGGCTTCGACGATGCGCTGCACCAGCGGGTGACGCACTACGTCTTTGGGCATGAAATGCGTAAAGCTGATGCCCGGCACGTCCTTGAGCACTTCGATGACTTGGGCCAGGCCCGACTTGGTGCCCTTGGGCAGGTCGACCTGGGTCACGTCACCGGTGATCACAGCGGTTGAGCCGAAACCGATACGGGTCAGGAACATCTTCATCTGTTCGACGGTGGTGTTCTGGCTTTCGTCGAGGATGATGAAGCTGTTGTTCAGCGTACGCCCACGCATGTAGGCCAGTGGGGCGATCTCGATCACCTGGCGCTCGATCAGTTTGGCCACGTATTCAAAGCCGAGCATCTCGTACAGCGCGTCATAGAGCGGGCGCAGGTACGGGTCAATCTTCTGGGCCAGGTCGCCGGGCAGGAAGCCAAGCTTTTCGCCGGCCTCGACCGCCGGGCGCACGAGCAGGATGCGGCGTACTTGCTCGCGCTCCAGGGCGTCCACCGCACAGGCCACGGCCAGATAGGTCTTGCCGGTACCGGCGGGGCCGATGCCGAAATTGATGTCGTTACCGAGGATTTCTTTGACGTAGCGCTGCTGATTCAAGCCGCGTGGGCGAATCATGCCTTTTTTGGTGCGCAAGGCCACGCTGGCTTCGGCAACCGGGTTGTTCGCCAGGTCTTGCACGGCAGATTCCTGCAGGTACAGGTGCACGGTCTCCGGCGACAGCTCGCTACCCTTGGTTTCGCGGTAGAGGCGGCGGAGCAGGTTTTCTGCAGACGTGGTGTGCTGGGGTTCACCAATAAGCTCGAACTGATTGCCGCGGTTGCGGATCTCGATGCTCAGGCGTTGTTCGATCAGGCGCAGGTGCTCGTCGAACTGTCCGCACAGGTTGGCGAAACGGCGAGCCTCAAAAGGCTCGAGGAGAAAACGATGAGGTTCTATGGGTGCGTTCAAGGTCGCTTTTAGCCGCCCTTTGGCTGTTGAGGTGAAAGAGAGGATAACGCCAGCAGTCGACGTGCGAAAGCACTTATCTAGCCCAAGTGCAGCACGGTTCCCATGTGGGAGCGGGCTTGCTCGCGAATGCGGTGGGTCAGCTAATCCATGTATCAACTGATCTACCGCATTCGCGAGCAAGCCCGCTCCCACATTTTGATCTCTACCACTCAGCAATATGGGGGAGTTACTGAACCAACGACCCGCGCAACGAGTGCGGTTGCGCCGCGTCAATGTGCACATCGGCAAACTGGCCGATCAGGGTCGGGTTGTCGCAGCGGAAGTTGACGATGCGGTTGTTTTCGGTACGGCCTTGCAGCTCGCCCGGGTCTTTTTTCGAATAGTCGGTGACCAGGATGCGCTGGATCGAGCCGACCATTTGTCGGCTGATTTCGAAACCTTGCTGGTTCAGGCGATGTTGCAGAGCATTGAGGCGCTCTTTTTTCAGCGCTTCGGGGGTTTCATCCGCCAAGTCGGCAGCCGGGGTGCCCGGGCGCTGGCTGTAGACGAACGAGTAGGAGAAGTCGAAACCGACGTCTTCGATCAGCTTCATGGTCTGCTCGAAATCTTTCTCGGTCTCCCCAGGAAAGCCGACGATAAAGTCCGAGCTGATGCAGATACCCGGCACCGCCGCGCGCAGTTTGCGCAGTTTGGATTTGTATTCCAGGGCGGTGTGGTTGCGCTTCATCGCCGACAGAATGCGGTCCGAGCCCGATTGCACCGGCAAGTGCAGGTGTTTGACCAGCTCCGGCACTTCGGCGTGGGCCTGGATCAGACTGTCGGAGAACTCCAGCGGGTGCGAGGTGGTGTAGCGAATGCGCTCGATGCCATCGACGGCGGCCACCACGCGGATCAACTCTGCGAGGTCGGCCAGGCGACCATCGTGGGTCTGGCCGCGATAGCCGTTGACGTTTTGGCCCAGCAGGGTCACTTCGCGCACACCGTTTTCGGCCAGGTGGATAATTTCCGCCAGCACGTCA
The DNA here is from genome assembly GCF_003852315.1 of Pseudomonas sp. LBUM920. NCBI lineage: Bacteria > Pseudomonadati > Pseudomonadota > Gammaproteobacteria > Pseudomonadales > Pseudomonadaceae > Pseudomonas > Pseudomonas edsoni (SeqCode). The sequence continues at coordinate 5,708,141 of NZ_CP027762.1, read as the reverse complement.
TCAAACGGCCGGCTGACTTCTTCACCACGGGTGTAGGGCACCACGCAGAAGGTGCAGTACTTGCTGCAGCCTTCCATCACCGACACATAGGCGCTCGGGCCGTCGATGCGCGGCTCGGGCAAGTGGTCGAATTTTTCGATTTCCGGGAACGACACATCCACCTGCGGCAGCTTGGTGATACGTGCCGCGTCGATCATTTCCGGCAGGCGGTGCAAGGTTTGCGGGCCGAAAACCACGTCGACGTAGGGCGCGCGGTCGCGGATCGCGGCGCCTTCCTGGCTGGCCACGCAGCCGCCAACGGCAATCACCATGTCCGGGTTGGCCAGTTTCAACTCGCGCCAGCGGCCCAGTTGAGAGTACACACGGTCCTGGGCGCGCTCACGAATCGAGCAGGTATTGAGCAGGATAACGTCGGCATCTTCGGCGCGGGCGGTGACTTCCAGGGCCTGATGTTCGCCCAGCAGATCGACCATGCGCGAGCTGTCGTACTCGTTCATCTGGCAACCGTGGGTTTCGATGTAAAGCTTCTTGGCCATGGGAATCATCAACTGGTGGTAAAGAACCGCGCATTATAGGGGGCATGCCCATTGGTTCCTAGCGTTGTGCATCGGGTGCCATGCTATAGTTCGCGCCCTCTTTTATATCCCCGATGTGTTATTCGCCCACCATGACCAAACGTGAAGCTCCAATCTATAAGGTGATTTTCCTTAACCAGGGCCAGGTGTTCGAAATGTACGCCAAGCAGATCTATCAAAGTGATCTGTGGGGCTTCCTGGAAGTGGAAGAGTTCGTCTTTGGCGAGCGCACCCAGTTGGTCGTCGATCCGGGCGAGGAAAAACTGAAGGCGCAGTTTGAAGGCGTGGTGCGCAGCTTTGTGCCGATGCATTCGATTGTGCGCATCGACGAAGTCGAGCGCCTGGGCACGCCGAAGATCAGCGAGGCGCGGGGTACCAGCAATGTCATGCCGTTTCCGATGCCGATGCCTGAGAAGTAGGGCGTTAGACCGAGGTGTGCCCATCGCAGGCAAGCCCGCCCCCACATTCGACCGCGTTCCAACGCTGGAACTCGGTCAAGTGTGGGAGCGGGCTTGCTCGCGAATGGGCCTAAAAAGGCACTGAAAATTTAAGGCAATGGCGAGAACGGCGAACGCCCATCCGCACTCTGCAATTCCTGCAAGTAATTGCGGAAGATCTGGCCCAGCACCTGGGTTGCCACTTCCAACTCATCACGCTGCATGTGCTCGGCGACTTCGTCGGCGGTGTCCAGCGCGTCTTCAGCGCCGTTGACCGCGGCCATTTTCAGCACGATATACGCCTGGACGTTGTTGGCCGGCACGCCTTCGCCTTTGAAGAACATGTTGCCCAACTGAAATTGCGCCTGGGCGTGGCCCTGCAACGACGCTTTCTCGAAGTAGCTCAAGGCTTTGTTGAGGTCGCGCGCGGGGTTTTTGTCGTCGTGGTAGTACTCGCCCAACTCGTATTGCGCCTGCGCATCCCCGCCGTCGGCCTGTTTCTGGCACGCGCTCAGGGCTTCGGCCTGGCTGTCTGGCTGGGTATTGAGGGTGCAACGACCCATCGCTGGGATTAACAACGAGTTGCCGCCTGCTTGTGCTTGTGCATGTGCCAGCAGCGGCTGAAGGAGCAACAGGCAGCCCAGAACCAGGGTGCGGCCGGTGCGTTTCATGGGAATCGACTTACCTCTGACGGGGCGCGCGGACCCTCGGGGGTCCAATAAGCGCGCATTATGAAATAAGCAGGCCTCTGCTTACAAAGTCTTTACTCGTTTTTCTGCTGCGTGGGCAAGTTATCTGCCGGATTGCAGGTGATTTCTCGAAAAATGCAGGAAAGCGCTGTAAGCAAAGTAGCAAATTCTGTCGTCACCCAAGGCAACGTCAGCTTGATATGCCCCTTATTTCAGGGCCGCGAAGGCGCGCTCGGCAGCATCCAGGGTCAATTTCAACTCTGCATCGCCATGGGCGATCGAGGTGAAGCCCGCTTCAAAGGCGCTCGGTGCCAGGTAAACGCCGCCTTCCAGCATCAGGTGGAAGAAGCGCTTGAACAGGTCGGCATCGCTGCCCATCACGTCATCGAAGGTGACGATATCGTCGGCACCGCTGAAGTACAGGCCGAACATGCCGCCGGCTTGCGTGGTGACGAACGGGATGCCGGCAGCATCGGCGCGCTGTTGCAGGCCATCGAGCAGGCGCGTGGTGTAGTCGGTCAGCTCGGCGTGAAAACCCGGGCGGCTGATCAGGCGCAAGGTGGTCAGGCCGGCCGCCATCGCCAATGGGTTACCCGACAAGGTGCCCGCCTGGTACACCGGGCCCAGTGGCGCGATGTGCTGCATGATGTCGCGCTTGCCGCCGAAGCAACCCACCGGCATGCCGCCGCCAATGATCTTGCCGAAGGTGCTCAGGTCCGGCGTGACGCCGTAGTAAGCCTGGGCGCCACCGAGGGCGACACGGAACCCGGTCATGACTTCGTCGAAAATCAGCACTACGCCGTGCTTGTCGCACTGCTCGCGCAGGCCTTCAAGGAAACCAGGCGCCGGCGGTACGCAGTTCATGTTGCCGGCGACCGGCTCGACGATGATGCACGCCACCTCTTGGCCCACTTCACTGAGCATCTGCTCGACCGCGGCGATGTCGTTGAACGGCAGGGTCAGGGTGTGCTTGGCGAAGGCCGCCGGTACACCGGCCGAGCTTGGTACGCCCTGCGTCAGCGCGCCGGAACCGGCTTTCACCAGCAGGCTGTCGGAGTGGCCGTGGTAGCAGCCTTCGAACTTGATGATGCTGTCGCGGCCGGTAAAACCACGGGCCAGGCGAATCGCGCTCATGGTGGCCTCGGTGCCGGAGCTGACCATGCGCACCATTTCCATCGACGGCACGATCGAGCACACCAAGTCCGCCATTTCGGTTTCCATGGCGGTCGGGGCGCCGTAGGACAGGCCGTGTTGCAACTGCTGGCGCACCGCATCGAGCACGTCCGGGTGGCTGTGGCCGAGGATCATCGGGCCCCAGGAACCCACGTAGTCAACGTAGCGCTTGTCATCTTCGTCGGTGACGTAGGCGCCTTCGGCATGCTTGAAGAACAACGGCGTGCCGCCCACGCTCTTGAACGCACGCACGGGGGAGTTCACACCGCCGGGAATGTGTTTCTGGGCATTGGCAAACAGGGTTTCGGAACGGGACATGGTCGGGCTCTCTAAACTGAAATTTTAAGAAGATCGTTGAATGTGCGCGCGCGGCGCGTGACTTCCTGGGTGCTGTCGGCACCGAACAGGCCGTGCACCACGGCGAGCAGGTCGGCGCCGTGGGCCACCAGCGGTTCGGCGTTTTCCAGGGTGACGCCGCCGATCACGCAGATCGGCAGTTGCAGGCGCGCGCGGGCCTGGGCCAGCATTTCAACGGTGGCGGCGGGTGCGCCGGGTTTGGTGTTGGAATTGAAGAAGCGGCCGAAGGCGACGTAGCTGGCGCCTTCTTTGGCGGCCTGTTCGGCCAATTCGATCTGGCTGTGGCAGGTGGCGCCGATGATCGCTTTGGAACCGAGCAACGCTCGGGCCGGAGTCAGTGGGCCGTCGGTTTGGCCCAGGTGTACGCCCACGCCCAGGCGCGCGGCCAGTTCGGCGTCGTCATTGATAATAAGCTGGGTCTTGTAGCGCGAGCACAGCTCGCGCAGTTTCTCCGCTTCTCGCAGGCGGCGGGCTTCATCGCTGCTTTTGTCGCGGTACTGCAGCAGGGTTACACCGCCGTCCAATGCCGCTTCGACGTAGGCGAGAAATTTGCCGGCCAACAGTTGGCTGTCGGTAATGGCATACAGGCCACGTAGTTTCATCGGGCAGGCCTCTTGTGCTTTAAGAGCAGAAATCCAGCGGCAAACGGCGCGGCACGAACTGGCCCTGGCCGAGTTGTTCGGCGTCACGCAAGGTACGCCACGTGTAGTTGAGCGCTGACTGCACGGCGCTGACCAGGCCTTCGCCCTGGGCGATGCGACCAGCCAGTGCGCTGGCCAGCGTGCAGCCCGAACCATGATAGCTGCCGGGCAGGCGCTGGCAGGTAAAGGTCTGGCGCGTGCCGTCGCGGCTGTACAGGCGATTGTGCACTTCATGCTCGTCGCCGTGGCCGCCGGTGATCAGCAAGTGCTTGATAAACGGCAGCAGCTTCTCGGCGCATTCGTCCGCGGTGCCCTCAGGCAATTCGGCGAGGATGCGCGCTTCAGGCAAGTTGGGCGTGGCGATCAGCGACAACGGCAGCAGCCGCTCGCGCATGGCGTAGCCGACTTCGTCCTTGCCCAGGCTGCCACCGCCGCCGGCCCGCAGCACCGGGTCGCACACCACCGGCAGGTGCGGGTGCGCCTGCAGCAGTTCGACCACGGTGTCGACCATCGCGGTGGAGCCGAGCATGCCAAGCTTGACCGCCGCCACCTCGGAATCGCCGAGCACGGCATTCGCCTGGGCCAGGACCCACTCGCGGTCGAGCACGCGGAAATCGCTGACATTGACGGTGTTCTGCACGGTCAGGGCGGTGACGGCGGGAGCCGCATGACAGCCTTGAGCGAGCAGGGCTTCGATATCTGCCTGCAGGCCGGCGCCACCACTTGGGTCATGGCCGGAGAGACAGAGGACAACGGGGCGAGAGCTGTAGATATTCATGGTGCGCGAGCTTACCACCAAACGCTTTTTGCGTGGCTGTCTGGCGATGGTTGAATTTTGCCGCTGTCCAGGTGTAATTGTGGCTGATAGCCATTATCGAGCGTTGCGGCATAAATCCGTTGAAAGCCGCGTTCTAGAGCCTTTCAAAAAATTATTTCAATGGTGTCTAATGGCCTCCAGCGGCTATGCTAGAGTGGATCCAAACAACTTACTGTATCGCCGGTATACGTCTTCTCAAAAGGAATGGGGGCTTTTGACATAACCGGACAGGCCACGCTGGGGCTCTATGCGCTATTTGCTGATCTTATTATTGTGCGGGCTGCCAATGCTCGCCGGCGCCGTCGAGTTCAATCAGAGCACTCGAAGCCTGCCGCTGGGCCGGGTCATGCAAGTACTCGAAGACCCTACCGACGCCCTCACCATCGCCCAAGTCAGTTCCCCCGCCTACGCCGCCCAGTTCAAGACCCACGACCAAGCCACCCTCAATGCCGGCTATTCACGCTCGGTGTTCTGGCTCAAGGTCGACCTGCATTACACCGCCACTGACCCGCGCGCGCCGCGTACCTGGTTCCTGGAACTGGCGTACCCGCCGCTGAACCGCCTGGACCTGTACCAGAACGACGGCACCGGCGGCTACCGACTGACCACTCGCACCGGCAGTGCACTGCCCTTTTCCAGCCGTGAAGTGCGCCAGAGCAACTACCTGTTCAAGCTCAACTTTGTGCCCGACCAGCAGCAAACCGTGTACCTGCGCCTGCAAAGCGAAGGCTCGATCCAGGCGCCGTTGACGCTCTGGGCCGGCACCGCTTACCTGGAAGAACAGCCGCTGCGCCTGTATGTACTGGGCGCCATCTACGGCGTACTGCTGGGGATGCTGGTCTACAACCTGTTTATCTACCTCAGCGTGCGCGACACCAGCTACCTCTATTACATCCTTTATATCGCCTCGTTCGGCCTGTACCAGCTGTCGGTCAATGGCGTGGCCGTGGAGTACTTCTGGCCGAACAACCCGTGGTGGTCGAATGCGGCGGTGCCGTTCCTGATCGGGTCGGCGGCGCTGTTCGGCAGCCTGTTTGCGCGCAGCTTCCTGCACACCGCGCAGCACAGCCGCTGGCTCGACCGGATCTTGCTGGCGCTGGCGACCTGCGGCGCGGTGGTGCTGGTGCTGGCGCTGCTGACCAGCTATGCGGTGGCCCTGCGCCTGGCTACCGGTCTGGCGCTGGTGTTTACCGTGACCATCTTTGTTGCTGCGATCAAGGCGTGGTATTGCGGCCAGCGCATGGCGCGGTATTTCATCATCGCCTGGTCGGCATTCCTGCTCGGCGGGGTGGTCAACACCCTGATGGTGTTGGGCTACTTGCCCAACATGTTCCTCACCATGTACGCAAGCCAGCTCGGTTCTGCGATTGAGGTGGCGCTGCTCTCGTTGGCCCTGGCGGACCGCATCAATGGCATGCGTGAGCAGCAGGCGCAAATCCTGTTCGACGCCAGCCAGAAACTCGAAGTGCTCAACCAGCAGCTCGCGCGCAGCAATCGTCTGAAAGACGAATTCCTCGCCACCCTGACCCATGAGCTGCGCACCCCGATGAACGGCGTGATCGGCTCCCTTGAGCTGATGCAAACCGTGCCGCTGGACGATGACCTGGCGCAGTACCAGCAAACCGCCGCCGGCTCGGCGCGGGACATGATGCGCATGGTCAACGGCATTCTCACTCTGACCGAACTGCAGGCCGGGCGCCTGACCGCCCAACCCCAGGTGTTCAGCCTGCGCGGCGCGCTCGACACCTTGCGTCAACAGTTCAGTACCGGCGCCCAGAACAAGGGCCTGGCATTCTCCATCGACGTGGCGGACGAGTTGCCGGACCGCGTGATCGGCGATGCCGACAAACTGATCCAGTGCCTGGATTGCCTGCTCGACAACGCGTTCAAGTTCACCCACGAAGGCGCCGTGCGCGTGCGTGTGGTTGGGGTTCCACAGAGCGATGGCAGCTTGCGCCTGAGCTTTATCGTCACCGACAGTGGTATTGGCTTCGCTTTCCTCGACGAGGCCACGCTGTATCAGCGCTTCTTCCAGCTCGACGGCTCGACCACCCGCGAATACGGCGGCCTGGGCATCGGCCTGGCGATCTGCCGACAGCTGATCGAGCTGCTCGGTGGGCGCCTGACCCATCATTCGGAGCCGCGCAAGGGCAGCCGTTTCCAACTCGAGGTGACCGTAACCCCGGTGCCTCCCGAACCCAAAGCGACGGCCCAGGAAACCTTGACGCAGCGCGCGCCCCACGAGTGCGCGGTGCTGCTGGTGGACGACAACAGCGTCGGCCAGTTGGCGGTGCGTGGCATGCTGCTCAAGCTGGGCTATCGGGTGAAAACCGTGGACAACGGTTCGTCTGCGCTGGCGACGTTGCAGAGTGAAACGTTTGATGCGGTGCTGCTGGATGTGCCTGAAGGCGGGTTCTCATTGTGCTGTCAGATCCGTGCACTGCCTGGGTGTGGCGAACTGCCGGTGATCGCCCTGACGACGTCCCTCAATGGCACGGACCGCGAGCGCTGCCATGGCATTGGCATCACGGACCGGCTGGCCAAGCCTGTGCGTTTTGAAGCGCTGCAGGCGGTGCTGGAGCGTCGGCTGCTGTGCCCGTTAGAGGGCGAAAGCGCCGGACATTAGGCGGGTATGCCACTTTTTTAAGCCCCGTGACGGTGCTTAACTGAAATTCAGGCCTCAACTGCACGTGGCCTTTTTCCAGGAGGCCCGTCATGAACCTGCATCAGTTCGCCGAAACCCACGACGTCACCAATCAGCCACCGTCCCTGGACGGCACCAACCTGTACCGCATTGACGTGCCCCTGCAAGACTGGTCGCGCCGCTTTGGCGCCGGCTGGGCCCATGCGCGTATCGATGCGTATGGCGCACTGGCGGGCGGGCCGTTGATGGCAGCCGGGTTCCTGGCAAACGAGAACAAGCCGGTGTTCAACAGCCATGACCGTTATGGCCATCGCATCGACTGGGTGGCGTTTCATCCGGCGTACCACGAGCTGATGCGCACCGCCGTCGAACATGGCCTGCCGTCGCTGCCGTGGGCGCACCCGCAACCCGGCGCCCACGTGGCGCGCGCCGCCATGACCTACCTGCACAGCCAGGCCGAAGCGGGCACCGGTTGCCCGCTGACCATGACCTTCGCCTGCGTGCCGGCCCTGCGCCTGCAACCGGATCTGGCGCAGACCTGGCTGCCGAAAATCCTCAGCACCGAATACGACCCGCGCAATGTCGGCATCGCCCACAAGGCCGGGGCCACCATCGGCATGGCCATGACCGAGAAGCAGGGTGGCACCGACGTGCGCGCCAACACCACCCGCGCGTATCCGGTGGGCGCGGGCGGCCCAGGGCAAGCCTACGAGCTGGTGGGGCACAAGTGGTTCTGCTCGGCGCCGATGTGTGACGCGTTCCTCACGCTGGCGCAGACCGACAAAGGCTTGACCTGTTTCCTGCTGCCCCGGCACCGCCCGGATGACACCCGCAACGAGTTCTACATCCAGCGCCTGAAAAACAAACTCGGCAACTGCTCCAACGCCTCCAGCGAAGTGGAGTTTCGTGGCGCGCTGGCCTGGATGATCGGCGAAGAGGGCCGTGGCGTGCCGACCATTATCGAAATGGTCGCCATGACCCGCTTCGACTGCATGGTTGGCTCCAGCGCCCTGATGCGTCAGGCGTTGACCCAGGCCAGTCATCATTGTGCGCACCGCTTGGTAGGTGGCCGTGTGTTGAGTGAGCAGCCGCTGATGCAAAACGTATTGGCTGACCTGGCCCTGGAAAGCGAGGCGTCGCTGGCATTGAGCATGCGCATGGGCCGGGCGCTGGACCATCTGGATAACGAGCAGGAAGCCAAATTCGCCCGGCTGGTGACGGCAGTGGGCAAGTATTGGATCTGCAAGCGCGCGCCAGCAATGATCAACGAGGCGGCCGAGTGCATGGGCGGTGCCGGGTATGTCGAGGACAGCATCCTGCCGCGCTTGTACCGTGAGGCGCCGGTGAATTCAACGTGGGAAGGTTCCGGCAATGTGCAGTGCCTGGACGTGTTGCGGGCACTGTCGAAAGAACCGGGCGTGCTCGAGGCGCTGTTTGTCGAACTCGGGGACGGGCATGGCCACACGCAACTGGCGCGGCATATCGAGCAGCTTAAGTCGGCGTTTATGGACACCCAGGACATCCAGTACCGCGCGCGCCAATTGACCGAGGACATTGCCGTGGCGTTGCAGGCCAAACTGTTGCTGGAGGCCGGGAACGCGGCGGTCAGTGATGGCTTTATTGCCAGCCGCTTGGGGGAGTCGTCCGGTCGGGTGTATGGCACCTTGCCGCGTGGGGTGGATGTGGGAGCTATCGTCACCCGCTCAACCCCAACCCTCTGACTACACGCGGTCAAAATGTGGGAGCGCGAATACGGTCTGTCAGTGACTGATTAGGTGACTGATACACCGCATTCGCGAGCAAGCCCGCTCCCACATTATTAACCGCATTCCAATCCCACTGTTTCAGTGAGGCTGGGATACAGGCAAGATAAAGGCCTGCAAGTCAGAACACAGGATGCTTACCGTGACCGAAGCTTTTGTTGTCGTTCAAACCGCCGAAGAAGCCGTGGATCGGCTGGCGGCTCTTCACGAGCGTGCTACCGGTGCGCTCAATCAAGCCCTCAAGCAATACCTCAAGGACCGCGTCGAGCCCGACGCCGCGCAACGCGCGTTGTTTCGCTATCCAGAACTGCGCCTGACCTACCACTGCCACGGCGAAGTCCCACAGACTACTCGGGCGTACGCCAAGGTTCAGCTGCCGGGAACCTACAGCGTCACCGTCACCCATCCGGCCGCGTTCCGTAAGTACCTGCTGGAGCAACTGGTGCCGCTGATGCACGACTTCACCGTGACGGTAGAAGTCGGCGTGAGCCAACAGAATATTCCTTACCCGTATGTGGTGGAGCAGGGCGACGAACTGGCCGGCTCCGGCGTGACTGCCGCAACCCTGGCGCGGGTGTTCCCCAGCACCGACCTGTCCGCGGCCACCGACGGTATCGCCGATGGCCTATACGACTGGGAAAACACCGACCCGCTGCCGCTGGCGCTGTTCGATGCCGCCCGCGTGGACTTTTCCCTGCGCCGCCTGGTGCACTACACCGGCAGCGACTGGCGCCATGTGCAGCCATGGATCCTGCTGACCAACTACCATCGCTATGTTGACCAGTTCATCCTGCATGGCCTGGAGCAATTGCGCAGTGACCCGCGGTTTATCCGCATGGTGCTGCCGGGCAACGTGATCATCGACAAGAGCATGGACCACGGCGAAGCCTCGGCCATTGCGGCGGGCGTGGTCTGGCACCGTTATCAGATGCCGGCCTATCACCTGCAGGCCACTGATGGCCACGGCGTGACCCTGGTGAACATCGGCGTTGGCCCATCGAATGCGAAGAACATCACCGATCATTTGGCCGTGCTGCGCCCGCATTGCTGGCTGATGATCGGCCACTGCGGCGGTCTGCGCCAATCCCAGACCATTGGCGATTACGTACTGGCCCACGCCTACATGCGCCGCGACGGGATTCTGGACCGCGTGGTGCCGCCGAATATTCCGATCCCGGCCCTGGCCGAAGTGCAGATGGCCCTGCAGCAAGCGGCGGCCAACGTCACTGGCGAGAAAGGCGAAGAGCTGAAAAAGCGCCTGCGCACCGGCACCGTGTTGACCTATGACGACCGCAACTGGGAGCTGCGTTGGGCCCAGGAACGGCCGCTGATCAACCTGTCCCGCGCCGTGGCCGTGGACATGGAAAGCGGCACCATCGCCGCCCAGGGCTATCGTCTGCGGGTGCCGTATGGCACGTTGCTGTGCGTCTCGGACAAGCCGCTGCACAGCGAGATCAAGCTGCCGGGTTCGGCCAACGCGTTCTATGAGCGTGCGGTCAGCCAGCACTTGAAGATCGGCATCGAGGCGGTGGACCTGTTGCGCACCGAACTCAACTCGCTGCACTCGCGCAAACTGCGCAGCTTCGACGAGCCGCCGTTCCGCTAAGCGGTTGGGATGGTCATTTAGCGGTCAGGCCACTAGCATTGTCGGTCCTGACCGTTAGATGTTCCTTTGCCATGTCCCGTCCCACCCGTCCCGATTCGCGCCGCCCTGGCGTGAAACCTGCGTATTGCGCTCCCCGTCGTGTCGCCAAGGCACCACCGGCCGAGCCGAAGTTGATCCTGTTCAATAAACCCTTCGACGTGCTGACCCAGTTCAGCGACGAAGGCGGGCGCGCGACCCTCAAGGATTTTATCGACATCCCCGGTATCTACCCGGCTGGCCGCCTGGACCGTGACAGCGAGGGCCTGCTGCTGCTGACCAACGATGGTCAACTGCAGGCCCGGATTGCCGACCCCAAGCACAAGCTGGCGAAAACCTACTGGGTGCAAGTCGAGGGCGAACCGACCGAAGAGCAATTGCAGCGCCTGCGTGACGGCGTGGAGCTTAACGACGGCATGACCTTGCCCGCCGAGGCGCGCCAGCTGGATGAGCCTGAGTTGTGGCCGCGCAATCCGCCGGTGCGTTTTCGCAAGAGCGTGCCCACGCACTGGTTGGAGTTGGTGATTCGTGAAGGGCGTAACCGCCAGGTGCGGCGCATGACCGCAGCGGTGGGCCTGCCGACTTTGCGCTTGGTGCGCGTACGTATCGGGGATTGGTCGATTGACGGCCTGGATCAGGGCCAATGGAAGGAAGTGCCGGCGCGTTTATAAGGCGCCGGATTCGATCAGGCCGATCACCACGCTCTTGATGATGAACGCGGCCACGCCCAGGCCCAGTACGAAGAACAGAATGAACGAGCCAAAGCGCCCGGCTTTGGATTTCTTCGCCAGGTCCCAAACGATAAAGCCCATGAAAATGATCAGAATGGTGACCAGGCCGGTCATCATCCATTCTTCAAACACGGCGGGGTCGATGTTGTTCATGTGAGCATTTTCCGGCAGGGCAGGCGGGAAGTATAAAGCAGGGCTTCAGGCGCAACATTGACCTGAGTCGAAGTGCAATCCAAATGTGGGAGCGGGCTTGCTCGCGAATGCGGTCTGTCAGTTAACGAATAGGTAACTGATCCACCGCATTCGCGAGCAAGCCCGCTCCCACATTGGATCTTCATTGATTTCGCGATCAGGTACGCAGGTGGGTCAGCGGCAATTCTGTGCTGTTGAGTACCTGGTTAAGCACAAAACTCGACCGCACGCTGGTCACCCCTTCAATGCGGGTCAGGTGGCCCAGCAGCAGTTTCTGGTAGTGATCCATGTCCGGCACCACCACTTTCAACTGATAGTCCGCATCCATGCCAGTGACCAAACTGCATTCCAGCACTTGCGGCAGGGTGCGGATGGCCGCTTCGAAATTCTCGAAACGCTCGGGTGTGTGGCGGTCCATGCCGATCAGCACATAGGCCGTGAGGCTCAGGCCGAGCATCTTGCGATCGAGTAAGGCGACCTGGCGCGCGATGTAGCCATCGTCCTCAAGCTGCTTGACCCGGCGCGAGCAGGGCGAAGGCGACAAGCCGATGCGCTCGGCCAACTCCTGGTTGGAGATCCTCGCGTCGCGCTGCAATTCCGCCAAAATACTCAGGTCGTATCGGTCAAGCTTGCTCATTGGGTTGGCCTTTGTCGTAACTATTGCGGCGAATTATCTATGAAGGGTTAAAAATTGCGCAAGCACTGTTTATTGACGCAATCTTCGCAATCATCTGTCGGCGCGGCGGGCCTATGATTACCAACAGAATCACCGCCTGGACAACAGTCCACTGCAGCCCGCCCAATCAGGCCCGCTGCGGCCGCCGCCCCAGCAGGGTTGAGCCGGCCTCCAGGCTGCACACTGTCCACAAGACGGCGTGAGGTGAGCCAACGTCAAAAGCGTTGAGCACGGACGAAATTCTCAAGGGGTGGCCGACGGGTCACCCCTTTTTCTTTGCGCGCGTTTTTACCCGAAAAAATACTTCTCGTGACTGATAACCTGTCTCAGAACCGGGCGAGGCTTTTCCAGTCTCATCTATGAGGCCGGACGTTCTAGGCCCTTATCCGCAGTGAGGAATAGCATGAAGCGCATCTGGCGTATGGCAGGTGTAGGTTTGCTGATGATGACCGTTGGCTCGCACGTGATGGCCGACGACCCGCGCTCTGAAGGGGGCGGTCAGCATGAAAGAGGTCCCGAAGGCGGACGGCAAGGCAACGAACAGCCGCGACCGCAAAATAACCAACCACGTCCGCAAAACAATCAACCGCGCCCCGAAATCAACCAGCCGCGCCCGCAGAACCCGCATGTCGAGAACAACCAGCCTCGGCCGCAAAACCAGCATTTTGATCGCGCCGAGCAACAGCAGCACGGCGGTGGGCAATGGCAAGGTCGCCCGCAAGGTGCCGAACAGCCTCGGCCGGCGCCGCAGCCCGCGAATAACCTGCCGATTCAGGGGCGCCCGGACACGGTTCGGCAAACCCAGGAGCCGCGCCAGGGTCACTATCAGGACATCCCGCGCCGTAATGATGGCAACCAGCATTGGCAGGCCGGCAATGGCCCCGGGCGCCCGGGTGGCGGCTTCAACAATGGCCACCCCAACGACAACCGCTGGCCGGGTCGTCCCAGTGGGCACGGCAATGGTTGGGGCCCTGGCCCGCAATATCGCCCCGGCTATACAGTGGATCGGTTTCCCGACCGCAACTACCGCGTGCCTTACCGTGGCCAGGATTACTTCTTCTCCGGCGGTTACTGGTATCGCCCGCAAGGCCCGCGTTATGTCGTGGTGACGCCCCCGTACGGCATCCGCGTGCAATACCTGCCGGACTATGCGCGCGAAGTGTGGGTGGGAAGCGCGCTGTTCTTCCTTGCAGCGGGTTCTTACTACACCTACGAAAACGCCACCCAGCAGTACGTGGTGGTGCAGCCGCCGACAGAGGTGCCGGCACCGCAACCTGCGCCGCAAGGCAATGGCTATGACGTGGTGGCCTACCCGGCCAACGGCCAGTCACCGGCGCAAGTGCAGCAGGACGGCTACGACTGTTATCGCTGGGCAGTGCAACAAAGCGGTTTCGACCCACGGACCGTCACCTACGCCCCGGACCCTGCGGTGGTGCAAACCTACCGCCAGGCCCAGGGCAACTGCCTCACCAGTCGCGGGTATCAGGTGCAGTACTAAGCCTTATTGCCCGTGACCACTTCCCGCGGGTCGGCGTGCACCAGCACTTCGGCGCGCGGGTAGGCGTTGTGAATGGCATCGGCGGCCTGGTCGCTGATGCCGTGGGCAACCGACAACGATAATTCCCCCGGCAACTCCAGATGCAGTTGCACGAACCAGTGGCTGCCGGAAATCCGTGTGCGCAAATCATGCGCACCCAACACGCCCGGCACACCGCGCGCGAGTTCCAGCATGTGCTGGCTCACTTCGGCTGGCAGTTCCTCGTCCATCAACACCGCAAAGCTTTCGCGGGCGATCTGGATGGCGCTCCACAAAATGTACGCGGCGATACCCAGGCCGAACCACGCATCAACCTGATTGAAGCCAAACCCCGCCAACACCAACGCCACCAGAATGCTGCCATTGAGCATCAAGTCCGAACGGTAGTGCAGCGAGTCCGCGCGCACGGCGTTGGAGCCTGTTTCGCGGATCACCCGGTGTTGCAGCATTAGCAGCGCGACCGTCATCACCAGCGAAAACACGATGACCCCGATGCTCAGCCAAGGCGCGCCGACCGGTTCCGGATGGTGCAAACGCTGGTACGCCTGGAACGCGATCAGCACCGCACTGCCGGCGATAAACAACGCCTGGGCCATGCCCGACAGCGACTCCGCCTTGCCATGCCCGTAACGGTGATCATCGTCGGCCGGGCGCAGCGCGTAATGCACTGCCAGCAGGTTCAGCAACGAGGTCACGCCATCGAGCAGCGAGTCGGTCAACCCGGCGAGCATGCTCACCGAGCCACTGAACCACCAGGCGATGGCCTTGGTAATAATCAGCGCACAGGCCACGCCCACCGACGCGCGAGTGGCCAGGCGCAAGAGCCTTGCGTGTTCGGGACTGCTGGTCATAAGCGGGTCAAATCCTTAAGCGGCGGGCTGCAGGCCCAGGGAGGCGAGTTGCTGCACGCTGCCCTTGAACTGGATCATGCGCGGGTCATCCAGCGGCAGGGTGCGGCCGGTTTCCTTCTGGATGATGGTTTGCAGCTTGGCGTTATCGACCTTGCCGTCGGCGCCGATGGCTTCGTGCAGTTTCTCGGGTGCGACTTGAGCCGTTTTGCCGGGCTCGAAGTAAATCGCGCCGGTGGCGAAGTCCACGCCGAATGCGATCAGGCCGGGGATCACGTAGAACAGCAGGCCCACGGCGTCGAGCACGGCAATCGCCGGGTCGATCTTGCCGTCGATCTGGCCACGGCGGTCCGGGTAGAAAATCGAACCGCAGGCGGTCAGTTGGCTCAGCAGGGTGACGGCGAGGACACCGCCGATGACACGGGAAGCGATACGCATGAAAACTCTCCTGAACACGGTTGATACGAAACTATAAGCCAGATCTACCGGACGACGACTATCCAATGTGGGAGCGGGCTTGCCCGCGAAGACGGCGTGTCAGTCAATACATGTGTCGACTGATACACCGCCTTCGCGAGCAAGCCCGCTCCCACACTTAACCGCGTTACCCGTGGGATTGGGCGGTCTCGTTGAGACCAGCACCGGCATCCGGCAGTTCGCCGTTATACTCGCCGCTCTGCTTTGGAGCCAGTATGAATTCGTTGCCGATCGATGATGTTTTACCCGCCCTGCGTGACGCCTTGGCGATTCGCCATGAAGCCGTGCTAGAAGCGCCGCCCGGCGCCGGTAAAACCACCCGCGTGCCCTTGGCCTTGTTGAACGAGCCATGGCTGGCCGGGCAGACCATCCTGATGCTCGAACCCCGACGCCTGGCCGCGCGTGCGGCCGCCGAACGCTTGGCCAGCGAGCTGGGCGAAAAGGTCGGCGAAACCGTCGGCTATCGCATCCGCCTCGACAGCAAGGTCGGGCCCACTACGCGTATCGAAGTGGTCACCGAAGGCATCCTCACCCGCCGCTTGCAGGACGACCCGGCGCTGGAAGGCGTGGGCCTGCTGATCTTTGACGAATTCCACGAGCGCAGCCTCGACGCCGACCTCGCGCTGGCGCTGAGCCTGAATGGCCGCGATCTGTTTCGCGACGAACAACCGCTGAAAATCCTGCTGATGTCCGCCACCCTCGAAGGCGAACGCCTGTCCGGCCTGCTGGATGACGCGCCGATCCTGCGCAGCGAAGGGCGCATGTTCCCGGTGCAGATGCGCTGGGGCCGCCCGTACCAGGCCGGTGAATTTATCGAGCCGCGCGTGGTGCAGACCGTCCTTGAGGCCGTGCATGACGAGACCGGCAGCATTCTCGTGTTTCTGCCGGGGCAGGCCGAGATTCGCCGGGTGAATCAACAACTGGCCGACGCTTTGGGTGATCGCCCGGATGTGCTGCTGTGCCCGCTGCATGGCGAGCTTGACCTCAACGCCCAACGCGCCGCCATTGACCCGGCGCCCGTCGGCAAACGTAAAGTAGTACTGGCCACCAACATCGCCGAGACCAGCCTGACCATCAACGGCGTGCGCGTGGTGATCGACGCCGGGCTGGCGCGGGTCCCGCGTTTCGACCCTGGCAGCGGCATGACCCGCCTCGGCACCCAGCGCATCTCCCGCGCCAGCGCCACTCAGCGTGCCGGCCGGGCAGGGCGCCTGGAGCCGGGCGTGTGTTATCGGCTGTGGTCCGAAGACCAGCATGAAGGCCTGGCGGCGTATGGCAGCGCGGAAATCCTCGCCGCCGACCTTGCCGGGCTGGCCTTGCAATTGGCGCGTTGGGGCGTCACGCCCACGCAACTGGTGTGGCTGGATGTGCCGCCGACTGCCGCGTATGCCCAGGCTCAGGATCTGCTCGTGCGTCTGGGTGCCTTGAGCGACGACAAACTCACCGCCCATGGCCAGAAGATGGCCGAGTTGCCCGCGCATCCGCGTATCGCCCACCTGTTGCTGCGCGGTCAGGACCTGGGGCTCGCGGCCACGGCGTGTGATGTCGCCGCGCTGTTGGGCGAGCGTGACATCTTGCGCGGCGCCGGTGCCGATTTGCACAGCCGGCTGGCGCTGATGTCCGGCGAAGAGCGTGCGCGAGGTACCCAGGGCGGCGTGCAGCGCGCCAAGCAACTCGCCCGGCAATACCGCAGCTATTTAAGAGGCCAGGCGACTCAGGCGGTGTCCGATCCCGATCACCCGCGCTGGCTCGGCGCCTTGCTGGCGCTGGCCTACCCGGACCGCGTCGCCCAGCAACGTCGCCCCGGCGGCGCCGAATACCGCCTGGCCAATGGCCGTGCCGCGCTGTTCGCCGAGGCCGACAGCCTGATGAAACAAGCGTGGCTGGTGATCGCCGACCTCGGCAGCCGTCAGGGCCAGCGCGAAGAGCGCATCTACCTCGCGGCCGACTTCGATCCGGCGCTGTTCGACACAGTGCTTGCCGAGCAAGTGCGCAACGTCGACCAGCTCGATTGGGACGAGCGCGAAGGCGTGCTGCGCGCGGAGCGTCAGCGCAAAGTCGGCGAACTGGTGCTCAGCCGCGAACCGCTGACCGGCCTCGACGAGTCCGCGCGCAGCCAGGCGTTGGTCAACCTCGTGCGCCGCAAAGGCCTGGAATTGTTACCGTGGACGCCTGAACTGCGCCAATGGCAGGCCCGCGTCATGCTGCTGCGTCAGCTGGACGCCGGCAAAGCCAGTGAATGGCCGGATATCAGCGACAAGGCTTTGCTCGCCAGCCTGGAGCATTGGTTGATGCCCTACCTCGGCAAAGTCTCGCGCCTGAGCCACTTCGCCAACCTGGATATTTCCAGTTTCCTGCACAACCTGTTGCCCTGGCCGCTGCCTCAGCGCCTGGACGAGCTGGCGCCGCAGCACGTGAAGGTGCCCTCGGGCTCCTCGGTGCGTTTGGACTACAGCGAGCAGCCGCCGATTCTGGCGGTGCGCTTGCAGGAATTGTTCGGGCTGGCGGACACGCCGCGCATTGCCGGTGGGCGCCAGGCAGTCAAGCTGCACCTGTTGTCCCCGGCGCGCCGGCCGGTGCAGGTGACGCAGGACTTGGCGAACTTCTGGCGCAGTACCTACGCCGAAGTGAAGAAGGATTTGAAAGGAAGATACCCCAAGCATTACTGGCCGGACGACCCCTTGGTGGCCGAACCCACCGCCCGGATCAAACCCCGCAAGTAGGTCGTGTGCAGATCAAATGTGGGAGCTGGCTTGCCTGCGATACAGACGACTCGGTCTATCGGGTTCACCGCGGTGATGCTATCGCAGGCAAGCCGGCTCCCACGCAAGCCAGCTTTCCACAGAGTGTTAAGTGTGGGTTATTGCGCGGCGGGGAGCAGGAACCGGGCGATCACGGGTAGGTGGTTGGAGATACGCAGTGTGTCTTCTTGCCGCACTTTGGCCTCTACCCGCTTGATCCTTGGGCTGTAGAACAAATAATCCAAGGTCCGATCCGGCCCATCCACACTCGGGTCATTGGGGAAGTGCGTAAGCCACTTGGCCCGGTCAATCCCGCTGGATTCGCTGTTACTGGGGATCATCGGGTATTTATCCCACAACAAATGCAATTCGCTGTCCGGCGAATACTGCCCGCGCTTGCCCGCGTCCAGGCGCAGGAATTGCCCCAGCGGCAGCAAGTTGAAATCCCCACCAATCAACCACGGCGTGCCACGGCCTTCGAACTTGTCCAGCAGCTTAACCGTGGCTTTTACCTGCTCTTGCACCGCCGACCGCCCAGGCTTATCGCCGTCCAGCCGGGTGTTGAGCACGGCCAATTGGCCACCATCGCTCAACGGCAAGTAGGTCAACAATAAGGCGGGTTTGGGTTGGAATTGGCGACTGATGAAGTTGGCCGGAGACACCGGCAGTTGCAGGCGTTCGGCGTGTTCGATCTGGTAGCGACTGAGCGTCACCAGCTTGCGGCCGACGCTGCCGAAGATATGCAGGCTGGGCACAAAGTCGGCTTTCCAGTCGAAGGCCTGGGCGCTGCACGGGTAGAGATCGACCAGGCGTTCCTGCAGCAGGGCGATCTGGTCCTGGTAATGGGAGGGCTTGGCGTTTTCGTCGAGTTCCTGCAGCAGCAGGATGTCGGGTTGTTCGTCGCGGATCACCCGCGCCACTTCGTCGAGGCTGGAGGCCATGTCTTCCACGGTAGGGCGATCATCCGGGCCGTTGCCGTCGGCGGTGTCGTACCAGAACACATAGTTTTTGCCCGCCAGGTATTGCACATTCCAGGTCATGACCTTCAGCGCCTGCCCGGGCAGCAGCGTTGGCGCACGCGGCGCGACGCAGCTTACGGGCAGGATTTGTTTGTCGACGGGGCGCCAGGTCAGGCTGTAGATCAGGGCGGCGAGCAGGCCCGCGATAATCAGCAGGCTCAATAGGGTGATGCGCAATAAACGGGTCATCGGCTCGGCTTATGGCGTTTCAGGAGTGGCAGGAGCATATCACCGCGCGTCGGCATCGCCACCGATCAGCATGAATAAACGGAACAGCACCACGCTGGTAAACAGTTGCAGGAAGCTGTGGGCGCTGTCGATCAGTACGCCCAGCAACGGCGCGGGGTCAGGGTAGGCCGCCACGCTGGCGCCTTTGAGCAGCCACAGCGGCGTCATCACGCACAGCAGGCACACCAGGATTCGCCAGAAATGCCCACGGGTCAGGCGAAAACTTTCCTTCATCGCCTCCAGCGCCGACATACCGCGTAACACCAACAGGTACTCGGCAAACGCCAGCACCACCATCAGCCACAGGCCCGGCAGGAAATACAGCGACAAGCCCAGCAGGATCAGCAAGGTGCTGATGGCCGTGAGCAGCGCGAAACGCGGCCACAGGGTCAGTGCCATGGCCCACACGTCTTTGGTCCGCGGCGACTCCCCACGGGTGCGCGCATCCAGAAACAGGATCAACGCGCCGGTGTACAGCGGGTACACCAACAGCCCCACCACCACGCTGTAGCCGGGGAAGGCGTCCGGGCCCAGCGTGTGACCGAGCACTTGTTGCAGCAGGGCTTCGAGAATCACCAACGGCAGGCACAGCTGGACGATAGCGCCCAGATTGCGTTGGGTGAAACGGAAGGAGTCGCGCAAAACGTCTAACGGATTCATCAGGTTCATCACAGGCCGAAAAGCAAGGCCCATACTTTAACCGATCATGACGAAAGGTAAGCAAACGTAAACCTTGCGTAAAGACCATTGAAACGTCTGGTAACAACCCCATAACTAGTGCGTAGCTCGCCTGATCACTGGCGGGCCCATGATTTTTACCGGCAATCTAACGAGGTCGCCATGAACAGCGAAGAGCAAACCCTGATCGATGGACTGTTTTCACGGCTGCAACAAGCCGAAACGGACTCAGCCCCCCGCGACGCCCTGGCTGAAGCACGGATCAAGGAGCACATGACTCGCCAACCGGCCGCCGGGTACTACATGACTCAGTCGATCCTGGTGCAAGAACACGCGATCAAGAGCCTCGACGCGCAGAACAAGCAACAGGCGCAGCAGATCCAGCAGTTGCAGGATGAGTTGCAGCAGGCCAAGGCTCAGGCAGCACAGCCGGCGCCGAGCAGTGGCGGTTTTCTGTCGAGCATCTTTGGCGGCGGCTCCCGTGACCCGCAACCCACGCAAACTGCGCCGGCGGCGTCCGGTGGCGGTTGGCGTGAGCCTGGGCGGCCTTCGTTCGGCCAGCCTGCGCCGCAGCAAAACTACGGCGCGCCGCAGCAAAACTATCAACAGCCCCAACAAGCGCCCGCAGCACCGATTGGCAGTGGCTTCCTCGGCGGGGCGTTGAAAACCGCTGCCGGCGTGGCCGGTGGTGTGATGCTGGCCGAAGGCATCAGCAGCTTGTTCAACCACAACTCGCAACAGCCGCAAGTGGTGGAAGAAATCATCCGCGAAGAACCGGCGCCCGCCAGTGATAACGGCAATTGGGGCAACGACGACCAGAAGTTTGCCGGCAATGACAGCTGGGGCAGCGACAATGCCTCGGACAGCTTCGCCGACAGCGACTATGGCGACGATTCCTCCTCGTTTGGCGACGACGATTCCTTCGTCTGACCCGCCTTCAACCGGGGCGCTTCGTCGCCCCGGGCTGATTTTTCGCTGAAACTTTCCCATGGCTGGCATACTGGCGCCTTTGCGGGCTCTCACGTTCGAGGTCCAAGTGGCAACCATGGGGAAGTGCGGTGAAGAAAATTGCGGTGTTCGCCGATGTACAAAACCTCTACTACACCGTGCGCCAGGCCTACGGTTGTCATTTCAATTACGCCGCCCTGTGGGCTGACATCAGCGCGCGCGGGCAGATCGTTGAAGCCTATGCGTACGCCATCGACCGTGGCGACAGCAAGCAGCAGCAATTCCAGCAGATCCTGCGCAACCTGGGCTTCACGGTAAAACTCAAACCCTACATCCAACGCAGCGACGGCTCGGCCAAGGGCGACTGGGACGTGGGCATCACCCTCGACATCATGGACGCCGCCGACCACGTCGACGAAGTGGTGCTGGCCTCCGGCGACGGTGATTTCGACATGCTGCTCGAGCGCATCATCCAAAAGCATGGCGTCGAAGCCGTGGCCTATGGCGTCCCGGGGCTGACGGCCAACTCGTTGATACGCGCCGCCAGCCGCTACGTGCCGATCGAAGGCGCGCTGCTGCTTAAATAAGTCAATTGTCAGACGGAGTTGGAACAGGTTTGGAACGTATAGCGGTCATCGACTTTGAAACCACCGGCATCACCCCGAGCAGCCACTGCCGGGCCACGGAAATCGCGGTGGTCATCCTTGAACGCGGCCAGATCGTGGACCGCTACCAGAGCCTGATGAATGCCGGCGTGCGCGTGCCGGGCTTTATCGAACAGCTCACCGGCATCAGCAACGCCATGCTGCGCAGCGCGCCACCGGCCGAGCGCGTGATGAACGAAGTGAATGAATTCGTCGGCACCACGCCACTGCTGGCGCACAACGCCGCGTTCGACCAAAAGTTCTGGGATTTTGAGCTGGGCCTGATCCGCCGCACTCGCCTGCAAAAATTCGCCTGCTCGCTGCTGCTGGCCCGCCGCTTGATGCCGTCGGCGCCGAACCACAAACTCGGCACGTTGAACTCATTCGCCCAACTGCCCCACACCGGCAAGGCTCACCGGGCGATGGCGGATGCCGAAATGGCAGCTAACTTGACGGCGCACCTGGCCGAGCAACTGCGCGGTACGCATGGGTTGCGCGAACTGTCCCACGACCTGCTGTGCACCTTGCAGAAAGTGCCGGCAGCGAAGATCAATGAGCATCTGAAGAAGCACCGCGGGTTCTAAACCGACCACACTCCATAAGAACACTGAATATCAAATGTGGGAGCGGGCTTGCCCGCGAATGCAGTGTGTCAGCCGCCGGATCAATTGACTGATACACCGCCTTCGCGGGCAAGCCCGCTCCCACAGGGGTTATGCCGTGTTCATCGAGGCTGCACGCATTCCAACGCCCGACCCACCACGCCTTTCGCCATCCCCACCAAATGCATCACCGCCCGCTGTTGCGCGCTGATCGTCTCACCCGCCACCTGCGCCGTTTCCACCGCGCAATGCAGCAAGTCGGCTGCATGCGCGAGCGCGTCTTCGAAGCTCAGGTTGTCGTTCAGCACAAAGTTGGGCGCGTCCGGAGCGCAGGCGTGGAGGTAGTAGTCGATGGCTCGGCGGTTGAGCAGGGCGTCTTCGCTGAGGAAGTTGGGTGGATCGGGGGTGACTTTGACCATGGTGAAACGGGATCCACGTCGGCTCCAGCAAAACGACGAACCTGGCGAACCTTATTGGAATGCGCTTTTTCCCTCGTAAGCTGATCAGGCAGCCAACAGCGGCCAGGTTGGCAAAAGCACCGTTTGGCACCGTCCGCGTATTTGGCATTATTGGGCGAGGCATTCCCTTCGTTGCTGTGGGGCCGACTATTTTTGACCTGATCAGTATTGGCAAATGTGCCTATGAGGCGAGAAATGGAAGGTAGCCCGACCCGAGCCGAGATCTGCGAAAAGGTGATTCAGCTGTTCGTCGATATCATTGGTTTTATCGACCGAAGCCACGTGACGGAACACACGGATTTCATCCATGACTTCACGATCATTGATGACGATTTGACCTGCTTCGTTATGCAGATTAAGTGGCAATTCAACCTGCAGGCGACTCAGGAAGACTGGGATCACATCACGACCATCAAACAGGTTGTCGAGTTGATTTCTCAGCGCTCAAGTCTTCGCTGAAGCAACTGACGCCATCGCAGGCAAGCCAGTTCCCACGGTTGACCGAGGCGCCAGGGCTGGATGCAATCTACTGTGGGAGCTGGCTTGTCGGGGCGCCGCATCGCAGCGATGACGGTGTATCAGCCGCCATTTTTCCCATTGCGTTCCAACTGCCCCAACGGCACCCGCCGCGCTATTGCGCTCGACAAAATGATCGAGGTCTTGCTGAAGCCAAACTTCGCCACCCGGTTGATCAGGTTCTCCAACTCCGGCATCGAGCCCACGGCCGCCTGCATGATCACGCACGGGTCGCCTGTTACCCGATGGCATTCGGTCAGCTCGGGGATTTCCGCGAGGGCGTCGTAAACCTTTTGGCTGCCATTGTTGGTCAGGCGCAGCTCTATCGTGCATTGGATCGGCAAACCGATTTTCGATAGGTCGACCTTGGCCTGATACCCGGTGATCACCCCGCTGGCTTCCAGCTTGGCCACGCGCTCGGCCACAGCGGGGGCGGAGAGGTTTACAGTGCGGGCCAACTGCGCATAGGACGCGCGGCCATCCTCGAGCAGGGCGCTGAGGAGCATGCGGTCGTATTTGTCCATGATAAGGCTCCGGTGATGCGTGGCTTTCGAATACACGGGTTATAGCCTTCAGAACCATGTTTTGAAAAGTGTATGGGCGCTTTAAACAGGTTTTGTAACTTATGTTCAGCGTGCTGCCTTTTTAGAATAAGCCTCCAATATTCTGCCGCAGAGCTACCCAATGCCTGGCCCACGTCGCTTTCCCTTACCGTTGATTGCCGCTTTTTTTGCGCTGTATGTGATCTGGGGTTCTACCTACCTGGTCATTCGAATCGGCGTGGAGTATTGGCCACCGCTGATGCTGGGCGGGATTCGATTCCTGGTAGCGGGGTTGGTGATGTATGGCTATCTGCGCTGGCGCGGGGCGCCTGCGCCGACGTGGGTGCAGTGGAAGGCCGCGGCCAAGATCGGCGTTTTGCTGCTGACCTTTGGTAATGGTGCGGTGACGGTTGCCGAGCACACCGGCGTTGCCTCCGGCGTGGCCGCGTTGGCGGTGGCGACGGTGCCGTTGTTCACGTTGCTGTGTGGGTATTTCTGGGGCGCACGCAATACGCGCCTGGAGTGGGCCGGCGTGGTGCTGGGGATTATCGGCATTGCCATGCTCAACATGGGCTCCAACCTGCAGTCGAGCCCCACCGGTGCAATGTTGCTGCTGTTCGCCGCCGCCTCCTGGGCCTTCGGCTCGGTGTGGAGCCGGCACTTGCCGCTGCCGGCCGGCGCCATGGCCAGTGCGGCCGAGATGATCATCGCCGGTGCCCTGCTGCTGGTGGGCAGTGCGCTGACCGGTGAGCGCCTGCATTCAATCCCGCCGATTGAAGGCTGGCTGGCCTTGGCTTACCTGGCCGTGTTCGGCTCGATCATCGCCTTCAATGCCTATATGTACCTGCTCAAGCATGTACGCCCTGCAGCGGCGACCAGCTATGCCTACGTGAACCCGGCCGTCGCGGTGTTGTTGGGTATTGTGTTCGTCGGCGAGACCATCGGCATGGAGGAAGCCTTGGCGATGCTGGTGATCATCAGCGCGGTGTTGCTGATCAGCCTGCCACAGTGGCGAAAGCCCAAGCCGGAAATAAGGTAAACTGCCGCGCATTACGCCCTTGCGCTGAATTTTTCCTACGGTAAACACATGACTTTCGCCACACTTGGCCTGATCGAACCCTTGCTGCGCGCCCTTGAGACGCTTGGCTACCAGACCCCGACGCCGGTGCAGGCGCAAGCCATTCCGGCGGTGCTGGCCGGTCGCGACCTGATGGCCGCGGCCCAGACCGGCACCGGCAAGACCGCAGGTTTCGCCCTGCCGCTCCTGCAATTGCTGACCATGGAAGGGCCGAAAGTCGCCGCCAACTCGGCGCGTGCGCTGATTCTGTGCCCGACCCGCGAGCTGGCCGAGCAGGTTCACGCCAGCGTCGCCGAGTACGCCCAACACCTGCCGCTGACCACGTACGCGGTGTACGGCGGCGTGAGCATCAACCCGCAGATGATGAAGCTGCGCAAGGGCGTCGACATTCTGGTCGCCACGCCTGGCCGCCTGATCGACCTGTTCCGCCAGAACGCGCTGAAGCTCAACCAGTTGCAAACCCTGGTGCTGGATGAAGCCGACCGCATGCTCGACCTGGGCTTCTCGGAAGAACTGGCAAACATTTACCGCATGCTGCCGAAAAAGCGCCAGACCTTGCTGTTCTCCGCGACCTTCTCCGATGAAATCCGCTCGCTCGCCGGGCAGATGCTCAACGACCCGCTGAGCATTGAAGTCAGCCCGCGCAACGTCGCCGCCAACACCGTGAAACAGTGGGTGGTGCCGGTGGACAAGAAGCGCAAGGCGGAGCTGTTTGTGCACCTGATGCGCAAAGGTCGCTGGAAGCAGGTGCTGGTGTTTGCCAAGACCCGTAACGGTGTGGATGCGCTGGTAGACAAGTTGCAGGGCCTGGGCATCAATGCCGATGGCATCCATGGCGACAAACCGCAAGCAACCCGCCAGCGTGCGCTGGACCGCTTCAAATCCAGCGAAGTGCAGATTCTGGTAGCCACCGACGTGGCAGCCCGTGGCCTGGACATCGAAGACTTGCCGATGGTGGTCAACTTTGACCTGCCAATCGTGGCCGAGGACTACATTCACCGTATCGGTCGCACCGGCCGTGCGGGCAACACCGGCGAGGCGATTTCGCTGGTGTGTGCCGATGAGGTGAACATGCTGTCGGCGATCGAGATGCTCACGCGTCAGACCCTGACCCGCAAAATGGAGCCGGATTTTGAGCCGGAGCACCGCGTGCCGGACACCGATGCCAGTGGGCAGGTGGTGAAAAAACCGAAAAAGCCGAAGAAGCCAAAGACGTCGGGCGGTGGCGGCGGTAAGCGCAATTTGGGTAAGTGGGTGGACAGTGGGGACGTAGCGCCGGCTGAGCCGTCGATCAAGCCGGTGCGCAAGGTGCCGGTTTTCAACACCGGGCCGCGCAAGAAGAAGTGATTTTGCGGCGCTGCTGATGGCCTCATCGCAGGCAAGCCAGCTCCCACATTTTGAATGTATTCACAGCTCAAAATGCGGGAGCTGGCTTGCCTGCGAAGGCGGCTTTGAAGTGGCCACAGACCTCAGCGCTTAAGCCATTCCAACATTCCCCGCCCAGCCGCTCTGCCGCTGGCAAAACACCCGGTCAGCAAATAGCCGCCCGTCGGCGCTTCCCAATCCAGCATCTCCCCGGCGCAAAACACCCCCGGCAATTGCTTGAGCATCAACCGCTCATCCAGCGCCTCAAACGGCACACCCCCCGCCGTGCTGATGGCTTCATCCATCGGCCGGGTTTTTACCAGTGTCAGCGGCAATGCCTTGATATCCACCGCCAGTTGCGCCGGATCGTGGAAGTGTTCCGCAGGCGCCAGCTCACGCAACAGGGCCGCCTTGACCCCGTCCAGGCCCAATTGGCTGTGCAAGTGCTTGCTCATCGAGCGCGAACCACGCGGCTTGGCCAGTGCAGCCTGGACCTTGTCCAGCGGCTTGCTCGGCAGCAGGTCGATATGCACCGTGGCTGAGCCATCGCGATTGATCGCTTCACGAATCGGCGCCGACAGCGCGTAGATCAAGCTGCCCTCGATGCCCATGGCGGTGACCACGCATTCCCCCAACCGAGGCTTGTCATCTGCCACGCCGATGGCGACGTTTTTCAACGGCGCGCCGGCGAATTTGCTCACCATCAATTCGCTCCAGGCTGACACCTCAAAGCCGCAATTGCTCGGTTGTAACGGCGCGAAGGGCACGCCTTTGTCTTCCAGCAACTTGAGCCAGGCGCCATCGGAGCCCAGGCGCGACCAGCTGCCGCCGCCCAGGGCCAGCAACACCGCATCGCTGTGGACCGTTTTTTCGCCGTCCGGGCTGTGGATAAGTAAACCGCCGTCGGCCGTCCAGCCCAGCCAGCGATGCCGGGTGTGGATAACCACGCCTTGATCGCGCAGGCGTTTGAGCCAGGCGCGCAGCAGCGGGGCGGCTTTCATGTCGGTAGGAAACACGCGGCCGGAAGTGCCGACAAAGGTTTGTATGCCCAGCCCATGAATCCACTCGCACAACGCCTCGGCACCAAAGGCTCGCAGCAGCGGCGCCATGTCCGGCGCGCGTTCGGCGTAGCGCGACAGGAACGCCGGGTACGCCTCGGAGTGGGTGATGTTCATGCCGCCCACGCCTGCGAGCAGAAACTTGCGACCCACTGACGGCATGCCGTCATACAGGTCTACCCGCACGCCCGCCTGGCTCAGGACTTCAGCGGCCATCAGCCCGGCTGGGCCGCCGCCGATAAGAGTGACGTGTCGAGAAGGGTGCTGAGGCATGGGCAAGGCTACGGTCGTTGAATAGGCCGAGCATTCTACCCGACGGCAGCGTGGCTGCCTGATCAAAAAACGTACACTTTCCTACAGGCCATACGGCTGTGCGCTTTCAGGCGCTTACGCTCAAGTTATCCACAGGCCGTTCCACAGGCATTGTGGGTAACGCGCACAGTTCAATGACACCCTGATGACGTCCACACCCGCTGAGCGCTGTGGTGCAGGATGCCGTGGCGGCGGGCCAGGGCCGGGCGGTCTTTGCTGTAGCCGCCACCGATCACGCCCATCACCGGAATGTCGCGGCCCAGGCAGTGGCGCATCACGCTCTCGTCGCGGGCGGCAACGCCTGCGTCTGTCAGCTTGAGGTAACCGAGGGCGTCGTCCTTATGCACATCGACACCGGCGTCGTACAACACCAGGTCAGGCTGGTAGAGCGGCAGCAGGTAGTTGAGCGCGTCGTCCACCACCTTGAGGTAATCGGCATCGCCCATGCCCATGGGCAGCGGGATGTCCCAGTCGCTCTGAGCCTTGCGTGCGGGGAAGTTCTTTTCACAGTGCAGCGACACGGTGATGGCATCCGGCGTGTCGTGGAGGATGCGTGCAGTGCCGTCGCCCTGGTGCACGTCGCAGTCGAAGATCAGCACGCGGTTGACCCGGCCGCTGGCCAGCAGGTAATGGCTGATCACCGCCAGGTCATTGAAGATGCAAAAGCCGGCGGGGTAATCGTAATGGGCGTGGTGGGTGCCGCCCGCCAGGTGGCAGGCCAGGCCGTGTTGCAGCGCCTGTTCGGCCGCGAGGATCGAGCCGCCGACCGCGCGCACGGTGCGACGCGCCAGGGCTTCGTTCCACGGCAGGCCGAGGCGCCGTTGGTCTTCGCGCGACAGCTCACCGCTCATGTAGCGCTCGATGTACCCCGGTTCATGCGCGAGGGCCAGAATCTGCGCCGGGCATACCTCTGGTCGCAGCAATTGGCTGTCCTCGGTCAGCCCGCTGTCCACCAGGTGGTCGCGCAACAGGCGAAACTTGTCCATGGGAAACCGGTGGTCTGCCGGGAACTCAGGGCTGTAGTCATCGTGGTAGATCAATGGCAATGGCATGGGATTTTCTGACGGGAACCTGCGAAGGATCTTACCAGCGCTGTACACTCACGCACATGGCAAGGGAGGGGACCCATGGAGCCGATACTGGAATTGGAAAGCGCGCGCTTGCTGCTGCGCCAATGGCGCGACAGCGACCTACCGGAATTTGCGCGCATGTGCGCCGACCCGCAGGTGATGCGTTATTTCCCGGCCAAGTTGAGCCACTTGGAAAGCGCGGCGTTGATCGGCCGGATTCGCGGGCATTTCGCTGAATACGGCTTTGGCCTGTGGGCCTTGCAGCGCAAGGACACCGGCGAATTTATCGGCCTGACCGGGCTGCTGAATGTCAGCTTTGAAGCGGACTTTACCCCGGCGGTGGAAATCGGCTGGCGCCTGGCCCGCGAACATTGGGGGTTGGGGTACGCCAGTGAGGCGGCGTGGACCGCGCTGCGGTGTGGTTTTGACCGACTGCAGCTGGATGAAATTCTCGCCTTCACCACCGAAACCAATCTGCCATCACAAAAAGTCATGCAGGCCATCGGTATGCATTACGATCCCCAGGCAGATTTTGAACACCCCAAGGTCGCAGCCGATGATCCGCTGCGCCATCATGTTTTGTATCGCATCACCCGCGCCCAATGGTTGGACACGCTGCACGGATAAGCAGCCCGGAATGCCCTCTCGATTGTTGTAGGAGTTGCTCTATGAGCCAAGTATTGGAAGATCTGGTGGACTTGCTGACCCTGGAGCCGATCGAGGAAAACCTCTTTCGCGGCCGCAGCCAGGACCTGGGTTTTCGCCAACTGTTCGGTGGCCAGGTGCTGGGCCAGTCGTTGTCGGCTGCCAGCCAGACCGTAGAAGAAGCGCGACATGTGCATTCCCTGCATGGTTACTTCCTGCGCCCAGGCGATGCGTCATTGCCGGTGGTGTACTCGGTTGACCGTGTGCGCGATGGCGGCAGTTTCAGCACGCGCCGCGTCACGGCGATCCAGAAGGGCAACCCGATTTTCACCTGCACCACTTCGTTCCAATATGACGAGAAGGGCTTTGAGCACCAGAGCACCATGCCTGTGGTGGTCGGCCCGGAGAACTTGCCGTCCGAACTGGAACTGACCCAGCAGCGTGCGCACCTGATCCCCGAGCACATGCGCGACAAGTTGCTGTGCCCCAAGCCGATCGAAGTGCGCCCGGTGACCGAAAAAGACCCGTACAACCCGCAGCCGTCCGACCCGGTCAAGTACGTGTGGTTCCGAGCCGACGGCGCGCTGGCCGACGCGCCCGCGCTGCATAAATACCTGCTGGCCTACGCCTCGGATTTTGGCTTGCTGACCACCTCGTTGCTGCCCCATGGCAAGACCGTGTGGCAAAAGGATATGCAGGTCGCCAGCCTCGACCACGCGCTGTGGTTTCATGCCGACCTGCGCGCCGATGACTGGTTGCTGTACGCCATGGACAGCCCGTGGGCCGGTAACTCGCGCGGTTTCTCGCGCGGCAGCGTGTACAACCGCGCCGGGCAACTGGTGGCCTCGGTGACCCAGGAAGGCTTGATTCGCCATCGCAAGGACTGGGCATGAGCCTGTCGGACGTCAAGCATTGGGTGTTTGACATGGACGGCACCCTCACGGTCGCCGTGCATGATTTTGCGGCGATTCGCGTGGCCCTGGAGATTCCGCCCGAGGACGACATCCTCACGCACCTGGCAGCTTTGCCGGCGGACGTGGCGGCAGCCAAGCACGCGTGGTTGCTTGCGCATGAGCGCGAGCTGGCTGTGGGGGCAGTGGCGGCGCAAGGTGCGGTGGAGCTGGTGCGCGAGCTGGCCGGGCGCGGTTATCGCCTGGGCATCCTGACGCGCAATGCGCGCGAGTTGGCGCACATCACGCTGCAGGCTATTGGCCTGGCGGACTGCTTTGCCGTCGACGATGTGCTCGGGCGTGAAGATGCGCCGCCCAAGCCGGACCCGGGTGGTTTGCTGAAACTGGCGCAGGTTTGGAAGGTGGCGCCGAGCGAGATGGTGATGGTCGGGGACTACCGCTTTGACCTGGATTGCGGGCGGGCGGCGGGGACCAGGACGGTGTTGGTGAATGTGCCCGAGAACCCTTGGCCGGAGTTGGCGGATTGGCACGCTGAGGATTGCGCGGCCCTGCGCCGGATGATTTAGCCCCAGCACTGAAGGGCCAATGTGGGAGCGGGCTTGCTCGCGAAAGCGGTGGATCAGTCACTGATGAGTCGACTGAATCCGCCTTCGCGAGCAAGCCCGCTCCCACCTTTTTATCCGGTTTCGTCAGCTGTTTTTACTTAGGGAACAACACCTTCTCGCCCTGAGGCGAAGTAAACATCTTGTCCCCGTCGTGCCCAACCCCTGGCACTTCCACCAGCCTCTGAGTCAGCTGCGGATGACGCTGCTTGAGGTAGTCAAAGTAGTTGTGCCCACGAATCAGGCGATACGCTCCCTGGGTTTCGGCCTCGCAGCTTTTATCCAGCGCCGGGTGGTTGGGGTCGGTGTCCTGTTGGCCGAGCAGGTAGGTGATGTCGCGTGACACGTAAGCCTGCTCAAGCTGCTGCGCACTCTGGCCCTTGGCGTAGTCCGGCAGGTTTTGCATGCCGTACTTCCAATCGTTGAAGCCAGGGCAACTGGCCGTGTCGAATTTCACCGGGCGTTGTGGGCTGAAGTAGGCGTAGGACGACGGGTTGGCCACCACGTAACGCAGGCTGATGCCTTCGGTTTGCAGCAGCGGGTGGTCGTGGCCGGTGAGGGCGAAGCGCTGCACCACCTGGCCGCCGCCGGAATGGCCGGCCACTACGATTTCCTTCAACGCCGGGAACAGCTTGCGGTTGCCCAGGTGCTTGATGATCTGGTCGAGCGCGCCGTAGGAACTGAGCTGGCCAGGGCCCGTCGAGGCGTCGCCGGCCATCCAGTCATTGCCGTTCCAGCGCAATACCTGGGTGCCCAAGTGGTTGCGCTTTATGTCGGACTCGTTGAGAAATTGCGGCGCGATCACCAGGGTGGTGGCAGCAACCCCGGCGTGTTCGGCTGCGTCTTCGCCGCTTTGCAGGTAGGTCTGTGCGTTGCGCAGGCGGCCATGCACGATGATCAGCGCGCGGGTCACGTTGGGCAGCGGCTGGCTCCAGTCCTGGCTCAAGCCCAGGCTGAGGTCACCGGCGTCCAGGTGGAAACGATCGGGGCTGACCACTTTGACGCCGTGTTCTTTCTCGGCGGCCCAGGTGGAGGAGGAACAGGCAATCATCACGCCGAACAGCAATCCCAATCGTTTATTCATCTAAAGACTCTTCGCTGTAAAAGTGTCGCATTGAGTGATCTGGCCCGCTGCGAAGCCGGTCTTGAACCAGCGAACGCGCTGCGCAGAGGTGCCGTGGGTAAACGAGTCCGGCACCACGCGGCCCTGACCCTGCTGTTGCAAACGGTCATCGCCGATGGCGTTGGCCGCGTTCAGTGCTTCTTCAATATCGCCGGGCTCCAGCCAGTTCAGGCGTTTTTGCGCACGGTTGGCCCACACCCCGGCAAAGCAATCGGCTTGCAGTTCCTGGCGTACCAGCAGGCCGCCGTCGCCTTGCATCTGGCGGCCTTGTTGGCGCGCGGCTTGAATCTTGGCCGAGATGCCCAGCAGCGTTTGCACGTGGTGCCCGACTTCGTGGGCGATCACGTAGGCCTGGGCGAAATCGCCGGCGGCCTGGAAGCGCTGCGACATTTCCCGGAAGAAATCCAGGTCCAAATACACCTGCTGGTCAGCCGGGCAATAAAACGGGCCGCTGGCCGAGGTGGCGCCACCGCAGGCGGAATTGACCCGACCACGGAACAGAATCAGTTTCGGGTTCTTGTAGACCAACCCGTTTTCCTTGAACACCTGGCCCCAGGTGTCTTCCGTATCACCCAGAATCGCGCGGACGAAATCGGCCTGCTGGTCATTGGCCGGCGGTGCCTGGCGCGACTGCGTGCTCACCGACGGCGCTTGCTCCGCCTGGCCGGTCAATTGGCCGAGGATCTGCAGCGGGTCCTGGCCGGTCAGCCAGCCAATACCGACGATCAACACAATTGCCGTCAGGCTCAGCCCCTTGCCGCCGCCAAACCGCATGCCGCCACCGCCGCCGCCACTGTCATCGCGGGCATCTACCACGTTGTCGCTGCGTCGGCCTTTTTTCCATAGCATGGGGCAATCCTCTCGTTAAACCTGTCGAACACTTTTCTAAGAGCAGTGTTGTTGGTGCGTATGAATGGCGCCAGCCCGGCTGTCCGACAAGCAACGAGAGTTGCCTAGTATCGTTGCTGTCAGGCCGTGCGGGCAGGGGCGCCAGATGAAAGTTGTGTCACGTTGATTGGGTCAGTCGCGGCAATAGCCTTCGCCGGTATCGACGATCAGGCAGTCCTTTTTATCCGCCAGCCATTTCAGGCCAGTGGCCTCACCGTCACCGGCGCTCAATTGTTGCGGGCCGTCCGGGCGGGTAAAGGCGATACCGTCTTCGTTGGCTTCACCTTTGAAGGTGCCTTCGTCGTCGGCGTCAAGGCCGTACTTCATGGTCAGAACGTAGTGGCCGCGGCCGATGCTGTCGTCCTTGGCGATGGTCAGGTTCAGGCCTTCGACGCCGATCCACTTGCCGACCCATTTGTCGGTGGGCGGTGTGGCCGGTACCAGGGTGGCTTGCACCGAGGCCGGGGCCGGCTTGGGCGCTTCTTTGGACTCCTGGTTACAAGCAGTGAGCAGGACGAGAGCAGAAAGAACAAAGAGTGTCTTTTTCATAGCGGCAAGGCCTTGGTTAAAAAGTGCAACGCGCGGGCAAAGGTGCAGCGTTGGACTCGAATCCGGTGATTTAGTGCGCTGTTCGCACGGTGTTTGGTTATGCTCTTGGGGCGCACGCAGGCCCGCCTGCTAGATTACCGGGTTGAGTGCCTGCGTGTTCAGTGCTCAGCGTTCAGCCCGCCATGCAAGAGAATTCAATGACTGTCAGTACACCCCTTTCCGGCGTCAACCATCCCTTCAAAGGCATCCTGCTGATTGTGGTGGCGACGTTTCTGTTTTCCAGCCACGACGCCTTGTCCAAATACCTGGCCGGGTTCTACCCAATTGTGATGGTGGTGTGGGCGCGGTACCTGGTGCACACCTTGCTGATGGCCGGCATTTTCCTGCCGCAGTCGGGTTTGCGCGTGCTGCGCAGCAAACGCCCGGGCATGCAGGTGGTGCGTGCGTTGTGCCTGCTGGGCACCAGCCTGTTTTTTACCGCGGCGCTGCATTACATCCCCTTGGCGGAAGCCACGGCGGTGAACTTCCTGGCGCCGATCCTGGTGACAGCATTGTCGGTGCCCTTGCTCGGTGAACACGTGACACGTGGCCAATGGCTGGCGGTGATCTGCGGGTTTGTCGGCGTGCTGATCATCATCCACCCCGGCGGTGAGCTGTTCACGCCTGCGGTGCTGCTGCCGCTGTGTTCGGCGTTGTTCTTCTGCTTCTACCAGTTGCTCACGCGCATCCTCAGCCAATACGACACGCCGACCACCAGTAACTTTTTCGCCGGCCTGTGCAATACCCTGGTGATGAGTGCGCTGGTGCCGTTCTTCTGGCAGTTGCCCACGGTGTGGCATGGCGTGCTGATGCTGGCGTTGGGCACGTGCGGCATGACCGCGCACTTGATGTTGACCCAGGCCTTCCGGTTTGCGGCGCCGGCCTTGCTGGCACCGTTCGGCTACTGCCAGATCGTGTTTGCGGGTTTGTTGGGCTGGCTGGTGTTCAACCATACCCCCGACATGACCACGGTGGTCGGCATCGGGGTGATCTGCATGAGCGGGTTGGCCGCTGCCTGGCAGCAGCGGCGGCGTTGAATCAAACCTCGACTGTCGGAATCTTGCGCGGTGCCATGAAGTACATCCAGGTCAGCGCGATGAAGTACATCGCCGGGATCAGGGTGAACAGCACGGTGTAGTTGTTGTTCGTGACCGTGAGGATATGGCCGACGATCTGGGTCATGAACATGCCGCCGATGGCTGCGCACATGCCGCCGAAACCGAACACCGTGCTCATCATGTGCTTGGGCGTGTAGTCCATCACCAGGCTCCAGATGTTGGCGGTCCAGGCCTGGTGCGCGCCGATGGCCAGGGAGATGGCGAACACGGCGACCCACAACTGGCTGGAGCCGGCGGCCATGATCACGCCGACGATGCAGCAGGCAAACAGCAGCATCGACAACAGCCGCGCCTTGATCGGATTCATCCCACGGCCGATCAGGAATGACGACAGAATCCCCCCACCCACGCTGCCGAAGTCGGCTGTCAGGTAAATGATGATCAGCGGGATGCCCATCTGGGTCACGTTGATGCCCAGGTTGTATTGCTGGTTCAAAAACGGCGGCAGCCAGTACAGGTAGAACCAGAACACAGGCGCGGTCATTGCGTAGGCAAGGGCGAAGGCCCAGGTGCCGCGCATGCGCAGGATGCGGCTGAAGGGCACGCTGGGTTGCGGCGGTTCGACTTCCTGCTGCACGTAGTCCAATTCGGATTGTTTGACCGTCGGGTGGTCTTCCGGGTTGTAGTACTTCAGGCCCCAGCACACCAGCCATATCCCGCCCAGTGCCGACATGCATAGAAACGCTGCCTGCCAGCCCCAGACGTGAAGGATCAATGGCAGCAGCATCGGCGTCATCATCGCGCCCACATTGGTGCCGGCATTGAAAATACCGGTGGCCACTGCGCGCTCGCCGGCCGGGAACCACAACCGCGTGGTCTTCACGCAGGCCGGGTAGTTGGCGGCCTCGGTCAGCCCGAGAATGAAGCGGCACACCATAAAGCCCACGGCCGACGTCGCCAGGCCATGGGCGCCCGTGGCCAGGCTCCACAGCAGCACGGCGCAGAAAAACACGCGCTTCACGCCAATTCGATCAATCAGCCGGCCTTGCAGCACAAAGCCGATGGCGTAGCCAACCTGGAACCAGAAGTTGATGTTGGCGTAATCCATCGCCGTCCAGCTCATTTCCTTGGCCAGGATCGGTTGCATCACGCCCAGCGCGGCGCGGTCGATGTAGTTCAGGGTGGTGGCGAAAAAAACCAGGGCCAGCATGCCCCAGCGGGTTTTGCCCACGGCCATGGCGCCGCGGATTTTGTCGCCGATGCCGCTGTGCGGATTGCTGTGGCGCACGGCCACGGCGGGAGTTTGCGAAGGCATGAGGTCGTACCCGTTTTTTGAAATTTTTATGGTGTGTTCTGGGTCTTGATACGTGTTCGATGGTGCGCAGTGGCTAAAAACTCGTCAATTCGCGGATTGCCATTTTGTTCGATAATCGCCCAAAAAACTAACCGGTTCGTACATTTCAATTGCTGTCCACAGTTTAGCGGCCAATAATTTGCCGTAAATAAGACGAGCCTCATTTGCCGGGAGTCGCCCCATGCAACGCTCCATTGCCACTGTTTCCTTGAGTGGAACCCTGCCGGAAAAACTCGAAGCCATTGCCGCTGCCGGGTTTGATGGTGTGGAAATCTTCGAAAACGATCTGCTGTATTACGACGGCAGCCCACGGGAAGTTAGGCAGATGTGCGCCGACCTGGGTATCGCCATTACCTTGTTCCAGCCGTTTCGCGACTTTGAAGGCTGCCGCCGCGACCGCCTGGCGCGCAACCTGGAGCGCGCCGAGCGCAAGTTCGACTTGATGCAGGAGCTGGGCACCGACCTGGTGCTGGTGTGCAGCAATGCCTCGGCCGATTGCGTCGGCGATGAGCAGATTTTGCTCGACGACCTCAGCCTGCTCGCTGAGCATGCCGGTCGCCGTGGCCTGCGCATCGGCTATGAAGCGCTGGCCTGGGGCAAGCACGTGAATACCTGGCAGCAAGTGTGGAACCTGGTGCGCCAGATCGACCACCCGAGCCTTGGCGTGTTGCTCGACAGCTTCCACACCCTGTCGCTCAAGGGCGACCCGAGTGCAATCGCCCAGATCCCGGGGGACAAAATCTTCTTTGTGCAAATGGCCGACGCACCGATCCTGGCCATGGATGTGCTGGAGTGGAGCCGGCATTTTCGCTGCTTCCCGGGGCAGGGTGAGTTCGATCTGGCGGGGTTTCTTGCGCCGATTATCCAGAGTGGCTACAGCGGGCCGTTGTCCCTGGAAATTTTCAACGATGGTTTTCGCGCAGCCCCGACGCGGGCGAATGCGGCGGATGGCTTGCGCTCGCTGTTGTACCTGGAAGAGAAAACCCGCGAGCGTCTCAAGCAGCAAGCGCCTGCTCAACCGGTCGACCTCCTGTTTGATACGCCGGCCGCCAGCGAGTACAACGGCATCGAATTTCTGGAGTTTGCCGTGGATGAAAACCTCGCAGCCAAGCTCACCCAATGGCTGGAGCGCCTGGGTTTCGTCAAGGCCGGGCAGCACCGTTCCAAGAGCGTGAGCCTGTTGCGCCAGGGCGATATCAACCTGATCCTCAATTGCGAACCCTATTCTTTTGCCCACAACTTTTTTGAAGCCCACGGGCCGTCGCTGTGCGCCACTGCGATTCGGGTCAAGGACAGCGCCAAGGCGTTGCAGCGGGCGGTGGCTTACAAGGGCCAGCCATATCGGGGGCTTGTAGGGCCAAATGAACTGGAGCTGGCCGCCGTGCGTGCGCCGGACGGCAGCCTGATTTACCTGGTGGATCAGAACGAAGGCGGGCTGTACGGCACCGACTTCAATCTGCAACCGACTACCGCCTCAAGCGGCGGCCTGCTGCGCATTGACCATATGGCCATGGCCTTGCCCGCCGACAGTCTCGACAGTTGGGTGTTGTTCTACAAGAGCCTGCTGGATTTCGAAGCCGATGATGAAGTGGTGCTGCCTGACCCCTACGGCCTGGTGAAAAGCCGCGCGCTGCGCAGCCGTTGCAGCTCGATTCGCCTGCCGTTGAACATTTCCGAGAACCGCAACACGGCGATTTCCCACGCGCTGTCGAGCTACCGCGGCTCGGGGGTGCACCACATCGCCTTCGACTGCGCGGATATTTTCGCCGAGGTGAGTCGGGCCAAGGAGGCAGGTGTGCCGTTGCTGGACATCCCGCTCAACTACTACGACGACCTGGCGGCGCGCTTTGATTTTGACGACGAGTTCCTCAGCGAGCTGGCGTACTACAACGTGCTGTACGACCGTGACGCCCAGGGCGGTGAGCTGTTTCATGTGTACACCGAGCCGTTCGAAGGGCGGTTTTTCTTCGAGATCATTCAGCGCAAAAACGGCTATGCCGGGTATGGCGCAGCCAACGTGGCCGTGCGCCTGGCGGCGATGGCCAAATCGCGTAGCGGGGCGCCGCGACAAGCACGGTTATGACGGCGCGGCCAGGTGCTTCCTTCGGGAAGCGCCTCGGCCCATAATCGCGGCCTGCACAACAAAAATGGCCGTGAGCGCACCATGACCCTGACCCCCGATCTCTCCGCTGTGTCAGACGCACCGCGCAAGAGTCGTAAGAACAATCCGGAAAAGACCCGCGAAAACATCCTGCAGGAAGCGATCGTCGAGTTTGTCCAGCAGGGCCTGTCCGGCGCTCGCGTGGATGCCATCGCCGAACGCATCCACACCTCCAAACGCATGATTTATTACTACTTCGGCAGCAAGGAGCAGTTGTACGTCGAGGTGCTGGAGAAGCTCTACGGCGACATTCGCAATACTGAAACCCGCATGAACCTCACCGCCCTGGAGCCGCGCGAAGCGATTCGGCGGCTGGTGGAATTCACCTTCGATCACCATGACCAGAACGTGGATTTCGTGCGCATCGTCAGCATCGAAAACATCAACAACGCCGAATACGTGAAGCGCTCGGATTCGATCAAGGCGATGAACAGCAATATTCTCGAAGGGCTTGGTGCCACGTTGCAGCGCGGCGCCGAGCTGGGCGTGTTCCGCCAAGGGCTGGACCCGTTGGACGTGCACCTGCTGATCAACTCGTTCAGCTTTTACCGGGTGTCCAACCGCCATACGTTCAGTGAGATCTTTCAGATCGAGTTGTCGGACGAAGCGGTTAAGCAGCGGCATCGGGAGATGATCTGTGAGTCGGTGATGCGTTACCTGCAAGCCTAAATCCATCGAGTAACCCGGGTGGGAGCGGGCTCGCTCGCGATTGCGGAGTGTCAGCCAATACAGCTGGCGATTGACACAGCGCTTTTGCGAGCAACCCCGCTCCCACATGGGGTTCGGTTTCAGCAGTCAGGTATTCATGCTCTGGAAGTGCGCCAACATCCTCTGCGCATCCGGCCTCTGGCCACTGAACAGTTCAAACGCCTTCACTGCCTGAAACACCGCCATGTTGCCGCCATCCAGCGTGCGGCAACCCAGGGCGCGGGCATCGCGCAGCAGCTCGGTTTCCAGCGGGAAATACACGATTTCTGCGACCCATAATGCCGCCCGTAACAGCTGGGCCGGTACCGGTGTGCCGGGCAGCTTGGCCATGCCCATCGGCGTGGTGTTGACCAGCCCATCGGCCTCGGCCATGGCGCTTTCCAGGTGGTTGCCGACCTGCGCGCGCCCGGCGCCAAAACGCTGGGCAAGGTTATCCACCAGGTCCCGAGCGCGGGCGACGTCCACGTCGAAAATGCTCAGGTGGTGCACGCCTTCGGCCAGCAGCGCGTGGGCCACCGCCGCGCCCGCGCCGCCGGCGCCCATCTGCACCACATGCTGGCGCGCGACGTCATTCAAATTGCGCCGGAACCCTTCGGCGAAGCCCAGGCAGTCGGTGTTGTGGCCGATGCGTTTGCCGTTCTTGAACACCACGGTGTTGACCGCGCCAATACCCATGGCTTCGTCGGACAATTCGTCGAGCAATGGCAGAATCGCCTGTTTGCACGGGTAGGTAATGTTCAAGCCGGTGAACTGCATCATCTCGGCGGCGTCCAGCAGGTCGGGCAGGGCATTGAGGTTCAGCTGCAGCGGTTCCAGGTCGATTAGGCGATACAGGTAGCGCAAGCCCTGGGCATCACCTTCGTGTTCATGCAGGGCCGGCGTGCGGGAGGCCTGGATACCTGCGCCGATCAGGCCGGCGAGGATGCGCGGTTTCATCGGGCTCACCCTTTCAACGTGTGGCTGAAGTGTTCCAGGGCCAGGTGGTAACCATGGCTGCCGAACCCGGCGAGCACCGCCTTGGCAATGGGCGACACAAACGAGTGATGCCGAAACGCCTCACGCGCGTGCACATTGGATAAATGCACTTCGATCACCGGCACTTCGCTGGCCACCAGTGCGTCGCGAATCGCTACCGAGGTGTGGGTCCAGGCTGCCGGGTTAATCACGATGCCAGCGCAACGGGCGCGGGCGCTGTGGATCCAGTCGAGCAGTTCGCCTTCGTGGTTGGTCTGGCGGAATTCGATTTTCAACCCGAGTTTTTCCGCGCTGCGCCCGCACAGGGCGGCGATGTCGGCCAGGGTTTCATGGCCATAGGTGGCGGGCTCGCGGGTGCCGAGCAGGTTGAGATTGGGGCCGTTGAGCACCAGCACGATGGGCGGCATTGGGGTATCTCCACAGTTATTATTGGTTGTGGAGATAAAATGTACTGGATGGTTAATTTGGTCAATTGACGGCGGCGGATCTGTTCGATTATCGAACCGTAAATCAGCGCGCGGGAGGGTGTTCGGTGGTCGGCGACCGCCCTTGCCAATAGCCAGGGGGCGGTCGCACGCGCAAGAGACGGGTTACCGGCGGGTCAACAACACGCCGGATTCCATATGGTGCGTCCATGGGAACTGGTCAAACATCGCACACTGGGTAATCCGGTGCGTGTCATGCAGTTGCGCAATGTTCGCCGCCAACGTCTCCGGGTTGCAGGAGATGTACAGGATGTGGTCAAAGCGCCGCGTCAGCTCGCAGGTGTCCGGGTCCATGCCGGCGCGCGGCGGGTCGACGAACACGCTGCCGAATTCGTAGCTTTTCAGGTCGATGCCGTGCAGGCGGCGGAATGGGCGCACTTCGTTGAGCGCCTCTGTGAGTTCTTCGGCTGACAAGCGCACCAGGGTGACGTTATCCACCGCGTTTTCATCGAGGTTGCTCAACGCCGCATTCACTGAGGTCTTGCTGATCTCGGTCGCCAGCACTTTGCGTACACGGGTCGCCAACGGCAGGGTGAAGTTGCCGTTGCCGCAGTACAGCTCCAGCAAATCATCCGGGCGATCGCCCAAGGCTTCATACGCCCAGTTGAGCATCTTCTGGTTCACCGTGCCGTTGGGCTGAGTGAACGCGCCTTCGGGTTGGCGATAGCTGAACGTGCGCCCGCCGACGGCGAGTTTTTCCACCACGTAGTCGTGGCCGATCACATCACGCTTGCCCTTGGAGCGGCCGATGATGCTGACATTCAAGTCGGCAGCGAGTTGGTTGGCGGCCGCGTGCCAGTGCTCGTCCAGCGGGCGGTGGTAGCACAGGGTGATCATCGCGTCGCCGGCCAGGGTAGTGAGGAACTCCACTTGGAACAGCTTGTGACTCAGGGCCGCGCTGGCTTGCCAGGCGGCTTTGAGTTGCGGCATCAACTGGTTGATGCGCTGGCTGGCAATCGGGAATTCTTCGATCAGAATCGGCGTACGCTTGTCGTCCTGGGAAAACATCGCGTAGTGGCGCTCACCGCCTTCGCGCCACAGGCGAAACTCCGCGCGCAGGCGGAAGTTCTGCAGCGGCGAATCGAAAACCTGCGGCTCGGGTGCGTCGAACGGTGCCAGCAGGTCACGCAAGCGCGTGACCTTGTCTTGCAGTTGAGCGGTGTAGCTTGCGGCATCAAAAGTCATGCGTTGAACCAGCCCAGCTTGATCACAAACAGAATCGACAGGATCACCAGTGCCGGGTTCAGCTCACGGTAGCGGCCCGAAAGCAGCTTGATGGCGGTCCAGGCGATGAAACCGAAGGCGATGCCGTTGGCAATGGAGTAAGTGAAGGGCATCGCCAGGGCGGTGATCACCACCGGCGCTGCAACCGTAATGTCATCCCAGTCGATTTCGGCCAGGCCCGAGGTCATCAGCACGGCCACGAACAACAACGCAGGCGCGGTGGCAAAGGCCGGAACGCTGGCCGCCAGTGGCGAGAAGAACAGCGCCAGCAGGAACAGGATCGCGACAACCACAGCGGTCAAACCGGTACGGCCACCGGCACTCACGCCCGCAGCGGACTCGATGTAGCTGGTGGTGGTCGAGGTGCCCAGCAGCGAGCCGGCCATGGCCGCGGTGCTGTCGGCGATCAGCGCACGGCCCATTTTTGGCATGTGGCCGTCCTTGCCCATCAGGCCGGCGCGCTTGGCGACGCCGATCAGGGTGCCGGAGTTGTCGAACAGGTCAACGAACAGGAACGCGAAGATCACGCTGACCAGGCCGATATCCAGCGCGCCTTTGATATCCAGTTGCAGGAAGGTCGGGGCCAGGGACGGAGGCATCGAGATCACGCCGCCGAACGGGGTGACATTCAACAGGATCGAGACAATGGTCACGGCCAGAATGCCGATCAGCACTGCACCGCGTACGGCCAGGGCTTCCAGCGCAACGATGAGGATAAAACCAAAGGTGGCCAGGATAGGCGCCGGTTTTTTCAGGTCGCCCAGGCCCACCAGGGTGTTCGGGTTGCCGACCACGATCCCGGCGTTGTGCAGGGCGATCAGCGCCAGGAACAGGCCGATACCGGCGGCAATCGCCGAGCGCAGGGGCAAGGGGATGCTGTTGATGATCCACTCACGGATGCGGAAGATCGACAGCAGGAAGAACAGCACCGCCGAAATGAACACCGCGCCCAGCGCCACCTGCCAGGTGTGGCCCATGTGCAGCACCACGGTGTAGGTAAAGAAGGCGTTGAGGCCCATGCCCGGCGCCAGTGCGATCGGGTAGTTGGCGATCAGGCCCATCACGGTCGAACCGATGGCGGCGGCCAGGCAGGTCGCGACAAACACTGCGCCCTTGTCCATGCCGGTCTCGCCAAGGATGCTCGGGTTCACGAACAGAATGTAGGCCATGGCCAGAAAGGTCGTGATCCCCGCAAGAATCTCGGTGCGCACGTTGGTGTTGTGTGCGTTGAGTTGAAACAGCTTTTCCAGCATGCCGGCTCCCTGTGACGCTATTTTGCGTCGTTATTTGTTGACCTCTAAGTCAAAGCACAAACTGCGCCAAGCGGCTGTGGTTTCAGAGAGGATCGGAAAAAGCGGCGCATCATACCAGCAGCCGAAGGCCAATGGCGCATAGGCTTGGTTTTGTGGGTGGATGGCCTTGAGGCATACTGCGTCGACGTTTAATCCAGAGTCGTCAACAGCATGAAAAAAGCCAACGCCAGCAGTCTAGCTCTGTTCGCCATAATCGGCCTGGGGCTGGCGGCACCGGCTTGGGGCGCGACTGCACCGGCGTTGAGCGAAGTGCGCGTGTTCAAAGTGGAGTCTGCCGCTTGCGCTGAAACCATCCCGGAGCGCGCGACCAGCACGCAGATGTGCGCCCATCGCGGCCCAACCAAGGTGTCGGTGATGGAAGTCGGCCTGGGCAAAAGCCCGATGGGCCGTTTCGATGGCGCGGAGTTGAACGGGCAGCGCTCGCCGGTATGCCAGGTCGGCAACATCAGCCAGGCCTGTAATGGCGTGGGCACTGTGATGGGCTACATCTATGTGTTTGACCTGAACGTCCAGGCGCCGGGCTGGTTCGAGTACAGCAATTCCTCGATCAACGGCTCGCAAACCCCGCTGACGACGATGCTCAACATCCGCTGATCAATCCTCTTGAACGCTCAATACCCCGGGAAGTCGTACCCCTGAGACGGCGACTTTCCTGAACGCCGCGGATATACCCCAACCCGTGAGGTGTTTATGAGCGCAACCCCCAATGGCGCGGCGGCCAGACCGTTCGTCAGCCACCCGATTCGTCTGACCCTGAACGGCCAGGACCGCCAACTTGACGTGTTGCCCTGGACCACCTTGCTGGACTTGCTGCGCGAACAGTTGGACCTGGTCGGCAGTAAAAAAGGCTGCGACCACGGCCAATGCGGCGCCTGCACAGTGTTGCGCGACGGTAAACGCGTCAACGCCTGCCTGACCCTGGCGGTGATGTGCGATGGCGCCGAATTGACCACCATCGAAGGCCTGGCCGACGGCGACGCGTTGCACCCGATGCAGCAAGCCTTTATCAAGCATGACGCCTTTCAGTGCGGCTATTGCACCCCAGGGCAGATCTGCTCCGCCGTCGGCCTGGCCAATGAAGGCCGCGCCCACGACACCGCGCAGATTAAGGAGCTGATGAGCGGCAACCTGTGTCGCTGCGGCGCCTACAGCAACATCCGCGATGCCATCGAAGACGCCTTGCCAGCCTGCCGCGCCCAGGGAGGTGAGCAATGAATCCCTTCCAGTACAGCAAGCCAGCCGATGTGCACGAGGCCGTGCACATGAGCAGCGCGGCTTCACGTTTTATCGCCGGTGGCACCAACCTGCTGGACCTGATGAAAGAAAACATCAGCCGCCCCGAACACTTGATCGATATCACCGGCCTGCCGCTGCAGGGCGTTAAAGAGACCGCCAGTGGCGGCGTGATGATCGGCGCGCTAGTGAGCAACGCCGACCTGGCCTGGCACCCCGTGATCGAGGCGCGTTACCCACTGCTGTCCCAGGCCATCCTGGCCGGAGCCTCGCCGCAGTTGCGCAACATGGCCAGCACCGGCGGCAACTTGTTGCAGCGCACCCGCTGCTACTACTTTTATGACGCCAGCGTGCCCTGCAACAAGCGCGAACCCGGCAGCGGCTGCCCGGCGCGCACCGGCTTGAACCGTATCCACGCGATCCTCGGCGCCAGCGAACACTGCGTCGCCACGCACCCGTCTGACATGTGCGTGGCCTTGGCGGCGCTGGAGGCGCGGGTGCATGTCGAAGGCCGCGCAGGTGCGCGCGTCATCGAATTTGCTGACTTCCATCGATTGCCCGGCGATACGCCGCAGCGCGACAACCTGCTGGCCGACGATGAGTTGATCACCGCCATCGAGCTGCCCGCCAACCAGCTGGCCCGTCACAGCCATTACCTGAAAATCCGCGACCGCGCCTCTTACGCTTTTGCCCTGGTCTCCGTGGCCGCCGCCCTCGAACTGGACGGCGACCAAATCATCGACGCCCGCGTTGCGCTGGGCGGTGTGGCCCACAAGCCTTGGCGTGACCGCGCGGTGGAAGCCTCGCTGATCGGCCAGACGGTCAGCCGCGAAACCTTCAGCAACGCCGCCGACGCTTTGCTGCAAGATGCCGTACCGCTGGAACACAACGGCTTCAAAATCAAGCTGGCGCGCCGTGGGATTATTCGCGCCCTGAGCGACGCGGCTGTCGCAGGAGAACGCCCATGACCGCTATCGGCAAACCTCTGGACCGCGTCGACGGTCTGCTCAAGGTCACCGGCCAGGCGCGATATGCCGGCGAGTTTCCAGACAAAGACTTGCTGCACGGCAGTGTGGTCTCCAGCACCATCGCCAAGGGCCGGGTGATCAAGATCGATGCCTCAAAGG
Organism: Pseudomonas sp. LBUM920; assembly: GCF_003852315.1. NCBI lineage: Bacteria > Pseudomonadati > Pseudomonadota > Gammaproteobacteria > Pseudomonadales > Pseudomonadaceae > Pseudomonas > Pseudomonas edsoni (SeqCode). The sequence goes on along the minus strand of NZ_CP027762.1, from coordinate 5,663,288 downwards.
CCCTGGCGCTGCCGGGCGTAGTCATGGTGCTGGATCACCACAATCGCCCCAGGCTTGCCAGCTACGATGACGCGTTCGCCGACGACGATGCGGCGGATGGCTCGCCGTTTCGCCCGCTCTACAACGACCGCGTCCTTTATAGCGGCCAGCCCTTGGCGCTGGTGATTGCCGACAATTTGGAGCTGGCGCGACATGCCGGCTCTCTGGTCGAGATCGAGTACGCAAGCGAAGCCTTTGAAACCGACTTGTTGGCCATGCAGGAACAGGCGCACCCCTCGCCGCAAACGCCGCCCGCGCCCCGCGGTAACTTCCAGGCCGAGTGGAGCGCTGCCGCCGTCAGCCTCGACGTGCACTACAGCACGCCCATCGAACACCACAACCCGATGGAACCCCACGCCAGTACGGTGCTGTATCAGCCGGACGGCACCCTGCATATCCACGACAAAACCCAAGGCCCACAGAACTGCCAGGCCTATGTGCAAAAAATCTTCGGCCTGGATAAGAGCCAGGTGAGGATTTTTGCCGCGTTCGTCGGCGGCGCTTTCGGTTCCGGCCTGCGCCCGCAATACCAGTTGCCCCTGGCGGTGATGGCGTCATTGGCGCTCAAGCGTTCGGTGCGCGTCACCCTGACGCGTCAACAGATGTTCACCTTTGGCTACCGACCCCGCACCTTGCAGCGGTTGCAGATGGGCGCGGCCGCCAACGGTCGGCTGCTGGCGTTGGGGCACACCGCAATTGGCCAGACCTCGCGCTTCGAAGACTTCAGCGAGCACGTGGTGGAGTGGAGCGGCATGCTCTACCACTGCGATAACGTGCAGCTGACCTACAACCTGGTGCCGCTGGATGTCTACACCCCGCTGGACATGCGCGCGCCAGGCGCCGCGCTGGGCGTGATCGGCCTGGAGTGCGCCATGGACGAACTGGCCTGTGCCTTGGGCATGGACCCAGTGCAGTTGCGCCTGATCAACTACGCCGAGCGCAACCAGAACGAAGACAAACCCTGGTCGAGCAAAGCCCTGCGCGAATGCTACAGCGAAGGCGCCGAACGCTTCGGTTGGGGCCAGCGCAACCCGGAGCCACGCAGCATGCGTGACGGCAACCAGTTGATCGGCTGGGGCATGGCCGGCGGCGTGTGGGAAGCCATGCAGATGAAGGCCAGCGCCAAGGCGAGCATCGACGCCGAAGGCAAATTGACAGTCAGCAGCGCCACCACCGATATCGGCACCGGCACTTACACGGTCATGACCCAGATTGCCGCGCAGGCCAGCGGTGTGGCGATGGGCGATATCCAATTTTTGCTGGGGGACTCGTCCTTGCCCACCGCGCCTTTGCAGGGCGGCTCGTTTACCGTGTCGTCCGTCGGCACTGCCGTGCAACAGGCGTGCGAAGCGCTGAACGCCAAACTGCTGAAGATTGCCCGGCAGACGTACCCGGTGTTCAAGGACGCCGAGTCCGTGCGCTTTGAAGACGGCCAATTGCACACAGGCGACGTGAGTGTGTCGTTGGCCCAACTGGTTAAAGACAGCGGTGAGGACGCGCTGCAAGTGCAGGTCGACAGCGAGCCCGACAAAAAACGCGAGGGCTACGCCACGGCCACCCACTCGGCGGTATTTGTGGAAGTACGGGTCGATGAAGACCTGGGCACCATCAAGGTCAGCCGCGTGGTCAGCGCGATTGCCGCCGGTCGCGTGGTCAATCCGAAGATGGCCCGCAGCCAGATCCTCGGCGGCGTGGTGTGGGGCATTGGCATGGCGCTGCATGAAGAGACGCAGATCGACCACCACCTGGGGCGCTACATGAACCACAGCCTGGCCGAGTACCACATCCCGGTGAACGCCGACATTGGCGAGATTGACGTGATCTTTGTCGAAGAACATGACGAAGTCGTTAATGCCCTGGGCTCCAAAGGCGTGGGCGAAATCGGCATTGTCGGGGTGGCGGCGGCGGTGGCGAACGCGATTTATCACGCCACCGGCAAACGGGTACGCGACTTCCCTGTCACCCTGGACAAGGTGCTCTAGCACACACCTCAAAACCACTGTGGGAGCGGGTTAGCCCGCGAAAGCGCGGCGTCAGTCAATGACTGTATCGACTGATGCACCGCCTTCGCGAGCAAGCCCGCTCCCACTGTGTTCTGTAGTGCTGCCTCCGGTCAGGCGGCGGTGCTCAGACCTTCGCCGCTTCAGCCTTCGGCTCTTCTACCGCCACATGCATCCGGTCGCGATTGGCCAGGGTTGGGAACAGTTTTATCCACACCCCGGTCACCAGCAGCGTGCCGATCCCGCCCATGACCACGGCGGGCACGGTGCCGAACCAGTGGGCGGTGATCCCCGATTCGAACTCGCCCAGCTGATTGGACGCGCCGATAAACAGGCCGTTGACCGCACTGACCCGGCCGCGCATTTCATCCGGCGTTTCCAGTTGCACGAACGACGCGCGAATCACCATGCTGATCATGTCTGCTGCGCCCAGCACCACCAGCACCGCCAGCGAAAACCAGAACGAGGTCGACAGGCCGAACGCGATGGTCGCCACGCCAAACACGCCGACGGCAGTAAACATCACGCGCCCGACATGCCGGTCCACCGAAAACCGTGCCAGCCACAACGACATTAACAACGCGCCCACCGCCGGTGCCGAGCGCAGCAGGCCCAGGCCCCAGGCGCCGGTCAGCAGGATGTCCTTGGCAAACACCGGCAGCAACGCGGTGGCACCGCCCAACAGCACGGCGAACAGGTCCAGCGAGATGGCGCCGAGGATGTCCGGGCGGCTGCGGATAAAGCGAATCCCGGCCAGCAGCGAGTCCATGGTGGCCTTGGCTTTGTTCAGCGGGGTTTGGCGCGCGGGCAGGTTGAGGGTCAGCACGCAGGCGATCAGGTACAACACCACTGTCGGGCCATACACCCACACGCTGCCGAATGCATAGAGCAAACCGCCCAAGGCTGGCGCGACAATGGTCGCCAGTTGCTGCGCCGATTGCGACGAAGCCACGGCCCGCGGGAACAGTGCGCTGGGCACGATGCTTGGCAGCAGCGCCTGGGTGGTCGGCATTTCAAACGAACGCGCGGCGCCGAGCAGGAAGGCGAGGATAAAGATCATCTCGCGCGTCACGTTGCCGGTCAGGCCGCCGATGGCCAGGGACAAGGCAATCAGCGCCTGCACGGTCTGGCAGATGGCGGCGACCTTGCGTCGTTCATAGCGATCGGCCACATGCCCGGTGTGCAGCATGAACAGTACGCGCGGGATGAATTCCACCAGGCCGACCAAGCCCAGGTCCAGCACGTTGCCGGTCAGTTGGTAGAGGTTCCAGCCGATGGCCACGGTGAGCATCTGGAAGCCGCTGGCGGTGAAGATCCGTGCCAGCCAGAACGCGATGAAAGGGCGATGGTGACGCAACAGCAACGCGGGTTCACTAGTAGGCATCGGGAATTCAGGTCGGGAGCAGAGGGAACGGCGAGATTAGCATCATGCTGTAACAAATAGTTGCAAGGGTTTGCTGTGCACCGGCATGAGGCAAGCTGTCACGCGGCAAAAGACCACGCCGTCCTACAGCGAAAATGGGACTACTCTTTCAGCAATGCTTGATCCAGATCAAAACCGGCCCCGGGATTGTTCTGGAGGCCGAAAGGCCCGATTCCCTACGTGGTGGGTTAAAAAAAGAAACGAATTGAAATTCGCCACACTCCATATCCGTGGGGGCAGTGGGTGCAGGCTCCCAGCCAGCAGCCGGTATTACCTGACAGAGGAAGACTTATGTTCGGTTTGGAGGCGCTAGATCTCGCCCGAATTCAATTCGCATTCACCATCTCGTTCCACATCCTGTTCCCGGCGATCACTATCGGCCTGGCCAGTTACCTTGCGGTGCTGGAAGGTCTGTGGCTCAAGACCCATAACGACACCTACCGTGACCTCTATCATTTCTGGTCGAAGATCTTTGCCGTCAACTTCGGCATGGGCGTGGTCTCGGGCCTGGTCATGGCCTACCAGTTCGGCACCAACTGGAGCCGCTTCTCGGACTTTGCCGGCGCTGTAACCGGGCCGTTGCTGACGTACGAGGTGCTCACGGCCTTCTTCCTGGAGGCGGGTTTCCTCGGCGTGATGCTGTTCGGCTGGAACAAGGTGGGGCGCAAGCTGCACTTCTTTGCCACGGTGATGGTGGCCGTCGGCACGCTGATCTCGACCTTCTGGATTCTGGCGTCCAACAGCTGGATGCAGACCCCGCAAGGCTTTGAAATCGTCGACGGGCGCGTGATTCCTACCGACTGGCTGGCGGTGATCTTCAACCCGTCGTTCCCGTACCGGCTGATGCACATGGCCACGGCGGCCTTTGTGGCCACGGCGTTCTTCGTCGGTTCGTCGGCGGCCTGGCACCTGCTGCGCGGCAAGGACAACCCGGCGATCCGCACCATGCTCTCGATGGCAATGTGGATGGCGCTGATCGTGGCGCCTATCCAGGCGGTGATCGGCGACTTTCACGGCCTGAATACCCTCAAGCACCAGCCGGCGAAAATCGCCGCGATTGAAGGCCACTGGGAAAATATCGGCAACGAGCCGACGCCGCTGATCCTGTTCGGCCTGCCCGACATGAAGGCCGAAAAAACCAAATACGCGGTCGAAATTCCTTACCTGGGCAGCTTGATCCTGACGCACTCCCTGGACAAACAGGTGCCGGCGCTCAAGGAGTTCCCGCCTGAAGACCGTCCCAACTCGACGATTGTGTTCTGGTCGTTTCGGGTCATGGTTGGCCTGGGTTTCCTGATGATCTTCACCGGCCTGTTCAGCCTCTGGCTGCGTCGGGGCGACAAGATGTACACCTCCAGGCCATTCCTGTACCTGGCGCTGTGGATGGGCCCGTCCGGCCTGATCGCGATTCTCGCCGGTTGGTTTACCACCGAAATCGGCCGCCAGCCGTGGGTGGTCTACGGTTTGATGCGCACGGCGGACGCTTCCTCCGGGCATAGCCTGGCGCAGATGACGATCACCCTGGTGTTGTTCGTGGTGGTGTACTTCGCACTGTTCGGCGCAGGGCTGGGCTACATGATGCGCCTGGTGCGCAAAGGGCCGCAGACCCACGAAGGCAGCGAGCCTACCCATGGTGGCCCTGGCCAGAAACGCACGCCGGCCCGTCCGTTGTCCGCCGCCGATGATGGCAGCGACGACGACCACGCCCACAATCAGCACAAGGGGAATTGAGATGGGTATTGATCTTCCGCTGATCTGGGCCGTGATCATCATCTTCGGCATCATGATGTACGTGGTCATGGATGGCTTCGACCTGGGTATCGGCATCCTCTTTCCGTTCATTCCCGGCAAAGTCGACCGTGACGTGATGATGAACACGGTCGCCCCGGTATGGGACGGCAATGAAACCTGGCTGGTACTGGGCGGCGCGGCGTTGTTCGGCGCGTTCCCGCTGGCCTACTCGGTGGTGCTGTCGGCGCTTTACCTGCCACTGATCCTGATGTTGATCGGTCTGATCTTCCGTGGCGTGGCCTTCGAGTTCCGTTTCAAGGCCAAGGACGACAAGCGCCACTTGTGGGACAAGGCGTTTATCGGCGGTTCCATTGCGGCGACCTTCTTCCAGGGCGTGGCACTGGGGGCGTTCATCGATGGCATTCCGGTGGTCGACCGTCAGTTTGCCGGTGGCTCGCTGGATTGGCTCACGCCGTTCACGATGTTCTGCGGCGTTGCGCTGGTTATCGCGTATGCCTTGCTCGGCTGCACCTGGCTGATCATGAAGACCGAAGGCAAGTTGCAGGAGCAGATGCACAACCTGGCGCGGCCGTTGGCGTTCGTGGTGTTGGCGGTGATCGGCGTTGTCAGCTTGTGGACGCCTCTGGCGCACCCGGAAATCGCCTCGCGCTGGTTCACCCTGCCGAACCTGTTCTGGTTCCTGCCCGTGCCGATTCTTGTGCTGGTGACCATGTACGGCTTGATCCGCGCGGTGGCGCGAAATGCGCACTACACGCCGTTCCTGCTGACGCTGGTGCTGATCTTCCTCGGCTACAGCGGCTTGGGTATCAGCCTGTGGCCGAACATCATTCCACCATCGGTCTCCATCTGGGACGCCGCTGCACCGCCGCAAAGCCAGGGCTTCATGCTGGTAGGCACGTTGTTCATCATTCCGTTCATCCTGGGCTACACCTTCTGGAGCTACTACGTGTTCCGCGGCAAGGTCACCCACGAAGACGGCTATCACTAGGAGGGTCGTTTCATGTCCGGCAAACCTTCGTTGCACGAGATCGAACAGGCCGAGAAACAGCCGTTGTGGCGGCGCCTGGGGTGGCTGGCGATGATCTGGACCGGCAGCGTGCTGGCCCTGTTTGTCGTGGCCAGCCTGATGCGCATGTTCATGAGCGCGGCGGGCTTGACCACCCACTGACATCCCAATCCGGGCCTCGCGGCCCGGCTTTTCAGCCCTGCCACTCGTAAGAGCGGCAGGGTTTTTTTATTTGCGCGCTTTGAGAATCACAAACTTTGGCGTGGCCGCGACTTGCTCGACGCCACGGAACAGCTTCGCCAATTTGCTGTGATAGCCCAAATGGCGGTTGCCCACGATATACAGCGCGCCACCAACGACCAGGGCATCACGCGCCTGCTGGAACATGCGCCAGGCAAGGAAGTCACCGACCACCTGCTGCTGGTGGAAGGGCGGGTTGCACAGCACCATGTCCAGCGACTGCGGCGCCTGACCGGCCAGGCCGTCGTCGGCGCGCAGGGTGACCGCGCGAGCGCCCAGGGCGGCCTGCCAGTTCTCGGCCGCGGATTGCACGGCCATGTAGGACTCATCCACCAGCGTGTACTGCGCGTCGGGGTTTTGCAGGGCGCTGGCGATCGCCAATACGCCATTACCGCAGCCAAGGTCTGCCACGCGGGCGCTGCCGAGGTTGTTCGGCAGGTGCGGGAGGAAGGCGCGGGTGCCGATGTCCAGGCCTTCGCGGCAGAACACGTTGGCGTGGTTGAGCAGCTCGATGGCCGGTGTGTCCAGGGTGTAGCGGGTAGGGTAGGGCGACACGGCGGTTGGGCGAGCATCTACGGTGGCGATCAGCAGCCGGGCTTTTTTGACCGCAAGCGAGGCGTGCATGGGCCCGATGTAGCGCTCCAGCAGTTCACCGGCGGCCCGTGGCAGGTGTTTGATCATCGCCCCGGCGATCACTTCGGCGCCTGGCGCCAGCTGGCCTTGCAGGCGAATCAATTGTTCTTCGAGCAAGGCCAGGGTTTTCGGCACGCGGATCAGCACGCGGTCGAAAGGCCCGGTGGCTACGTGCGAGGCTGGCACAAACGCCACGGCATCAAACGCCTTGGCGTTGCGCACCAGGTTTTTCTCAAGGCCAAGGGCTGCCAGAAACGAATCGCCACTGGACGTCACCTGCACCTGGCCTTCGAGGCTGGCCGCCAGGGCGCCGAAGCTGTCATTGAGCACCAGCACGCGGGTTGCCGAATTCAGCGACTGCTCGGCCAGGTAGTTGAGCAAGTACTCATCGGCGGCATCAAAGGCCTGCAGCGGGTCATTGTGTTGCTCTGGCTGGCGGATCAGATCGAGCTGGGCGAAGGGGCTGTCAAGCAGGGGCATGGCGGGGGAGACTCTGGTCATCGATGGGCGTTCGACGGGCGTGGTACCCGGCGTAACCGTCTGAGTGTACGGCGAGGCGGCACCCAAGGCGCAGCGTCAACACTCAGAATTGGCCGTAAATGTTACGTTTTTTTCAAGGGGATTACATGCGGTGTTTCCAGGTTGGCTAAAACCACCCCGCTTTTGAGGCGCGCAGTACAGCCGCGATCTTGTTGGTAACACCCAGTTTCTTGAGGCAACTGCTGATATGAAAGCCCACGGTCCGCTCTGACAGGCACAGGATCGTGGCGATTTCCGAGGCGGTCTTGCCGATGGCTGACCATCTGAGAATTTCTATTTCCCGTGGGGTCAGTTTGCAGGGCGGCGTGATACTGGGTGTGTCGGCATATGTTTGCGCTACGACGGCGTGCATGGCGTGACATAGCCACAGTACCTGGCCTGCTTTTTCGTACAGTTCTTCAGGGCTGACGTTGCCGGTACTTCGGCCCAGGGTCAGCATGCTGAACACACCCTGGAAGTCATGCACGGCTTGAGTCCATCCCAGGTGCACACCAAACGATTGGGCCAGCGTCCATAGATTCGGCGCGGTGCTGAACGCTTTTTCATCCCAGACCAGCGGCATTACGCTGCGTTTGCAGTGGGCGACTATGGGATCCACATCAAAAAAATGCGCTTGGTTGTACAGTGCATTCCATTCATTTGGATAGTTGTTTAATCGAATAGGTTGTGTTTGGTTGGCAGGTTGTTGGGAACTCATCGTAAATGAGCAATATTCAAAACCGAGCTGGAAAGTTTGATTGACGATCATCTCGTAAACAGTGGTGATCTTGTTCTCGCCTTCCAGTTTTGGGAGTCTCGTGTTGCGCCAGTTAACCATAGGGTGAATCTCCATGGGGTAGGTGTGAGTTGGGTACGTCCTGGCTCCCAATGCGCCACGAGCAGGAGTGTAGGATAAAGCCCGCATACTGAGATGAAAAAGTTGTCAGAAAGATCGGGTATTTATATTTGTTGAGCTTGTACAACAACTGAGTTTTTGTGGAGGTTAGTTGTTGGGTGAAGAAAACTTATTGAATTTAACAGGTTGTGGAAATGGCCTATTCAGGGCTGTTTTTATGAACGCCATCATCTAATGGCCTATTGGATGGGAGCGATAGCTAAATAATTGGTGTGAGCACGAAAACCCCGGCAAAGGTGCAATTGCGTCGAAAGCATCAGCGTTTCATTGGCGTTATATTCGCGAATGCCCGAGCAATGAAAATGCCAGTACAAACCACCGGTGTTTCCCAGCGCCGCTTTGAGGGACACTAGGGCACCTGTTCAACGGAGCCCCCCATGACGGCCAGTGCTGAGAAATTTACCCGCCAGACCTTGCTCGATGTGCAATCGCTGACCCCCAGCCTGTTTACTTTGCGTACCACTCGCGACCCGGGTTTTCGGTTCACCGCCGGCCAGTTCGTGCGCCTGGGGGTGAACAAGGCGGATGGCAGCACCGTCTGGCGCGCTTATTCGATCGTGTCCTCACCGTTTGACGAGCACCTCGACTTCTTCTCCATTGTCGTTCCGGGCGGCGAGTTCACCAGTCAATTGAGCCGCCTGCAAGTGGGCGACACCTTGATGGTCGAGCGCCAGGCCACAGGCTTTCTGACGCTGAACCGATTTGTGGACGGGCGAGATTTGTGGCTGCTGGGCACTGGCACAGGCGTGGCGCCGTTCCTGTCGATCCTGCAGGACTTCGAGGTCTGGGAGAAATTCGAGCGCATTGTCCTGGTGTACAGCGCCCGCGAGGCCAAGGAGCTTGCGTATCAGGAACTGATCCACGCGTTGGGCGAGCGTGAGTACCTGGCCGAGTATGCGCACAAGCTGGTCTACATCCCCACCGTCACCCGTGAGCAACACCCTGGCGCCCTGAATGGTCGCATCACCACCTTGATCGAGAATGGCGAACTGGAGCGCGCGGCCGGCGTCGAGTTGACCCCGGAGCACTCCCGCGTGCTGATTTGCGGCAATCCGCAGATGGTCGACGACACGCGCCAATTGCTCAAGCAACGCGACATGCAACTGAGCCTGAGCCGTCGCCCAGGCCAGGTGGCAGTAGAGAATTACTGGTAGTACGGCGCATAAAAAAGGCGCCTGCAACAGGCGCCTTTTTGGCCAAAACAGTGCCGGTTAAAGCGGCTTGTCGTTTTGTGCCTTGAGCAGATCGCGGATCTCGCCCAGCAACACCTCTTCCTTGGTCGGGGTCGGCGGCAAGCTTGGGGCCACAGCCTCTTCACGTTTCAGGCGGTTGATCGCCTTCACGCCCATGAAGATTGCAAACGCGACGATCAGGAAGTCGACCACGCTCTGGATAAACTTGCCGTAGGCCAACACCACCGCAGGGACGTTGCCCTGAGCGGCCTTGAGTGTTATTGCCAAATCGCCGAAGTCCACACCACCGATCAGCAGACCGAGAGGCGGCATTACGACGTCGCCTACAAACGAGGAAACAATTTTGCCGAATGCGGCGCCGATGATGATACCGACGGCCATATCGACCACATTGCCTTTGACCGCGAAGGCCTTGAACTCACTGATCACGCCCATAGGTTATTCCTTGTTACAGATGAGAAGGGTGGAGGTCAGTGTAAGTCAGTCGTAGAGGGCTTGCGCGACACAACCGTTAACACTGTCAGCTTTTATCGACACATTAAAACGCAAATAGTTTGCAAAGTGCCACCAATCGCGCGCGAAATACTCGCTATTTCAGTGGCTTACCACCGTATTTTCTTAATCGTCCCGGTGGGGTTTTTCTATTTATCTTCTGCGTCGCGGGTCACTAGCCTCTGGCAAGCACAACTGAATGTGCACTAGAAAAACCAGAGGAAACCTCGATGAAGAATCCAATCAAGCGCCGCCCGGTTATCGCGCGACACGCGCTGATACTGGCGAGCGCCAGCCTGCTTTCACTCTCCGTACACGCTGCTAACCTGACCCGCGATAACGGCGCGGCGGTGGGCGACAACCAGAACTCGCAAACGGCCGGCGCCAATGGCCCGGTGCTGTTGCAAGACGTGCAACTGATTCAAAAACTGCAACGCTTTGACCGTGAGCGCATTCCGGAGCGCGTGGTGCATGCCCGTGGCACCGGCGCCCACGGCACCTTCACCGTCACTGACGACCTCAGCGACCTGACCAAGGCCAAAGTGTTCGCCGCAGGCGAGGCCACGCCCGTGTTCGTGCGCTTCTCGGCCGTGGTGCACGGCAACCACTCTCCGGAAACCCTGCGCGACCCACGCGGCTTTGCCACCAAGTTCTATACCGCCGAAGGTAACTGGGACCTGGTCGGCAATAACTTCCCGACTTTCTTTATTCGCGACGCCATCAAGTTCCCGGACATGGTTCATGCGTTCAAACCCGACCCGCGCACTAACCTGGACGACGACTCCCGCCGTTTCGACTTCTTCTCCCATGTTCCAGAGTCCACTCGTACACTCACCGAGTTGTACTCCGACGCCGGCACCCCGGCCAGTTATCGGGAAATGGACGGCAACGGCGTACATGCCTACAAGTTGATTAACGCCAAGGGCGAAGTGCACTACGTCAAGTTCCACTGGAAGAGCCTGCAGGGCATCAACAACCTTGACCCCAAGCAAGTCACCGAAGTGCAAGGGCGTGACTACAGCCACATGACCCACGACTTGGTTACCCACATCAACAAGGGTGACTTCCCCAAGTGGGACCTGTACGTGCAAGTCCTCAAGCCTGAGGACCTGGCCAAGTTCGACTTCGACCCGCTGGACGCCACCAAAATCTGGCCGAACGTACCGGAGCGCAAAGTCGGGCAGATGGTGCTGAACCGTAACCCGGCGAATGTCTTCCAGGAGACCGAACAAGTGGCCATGGCGCCGGCCAACCTGGTGCCAGGTATCGAGCCCTCTGAAGACCGCCTGCTGCAAGGCCGGGTGTTCTCCTACGCCGACACGCAAATGTACCGCCTGGGGCCGAACGCCCTGCAACTGCCGATCAACGCCCCACGGGTAACCGTTAACAACGGTAACCAGGACGGCGCGATGAATGCAGGCAAAACCACTACCGGCGTGAACTACCAGCCAAGCCGCCTGCTGCCGCGCGAAGAGCCGCAAGCCGCGCGCTACAGCCAGTCGGCGCTGTCGGGCAGCACCCAGCAGGCGAAGATCCAGCGTGAGCAGAACTTCAAGCAGGCTGGCGACTTGTACCGCTCGTACAACAAGAAAGAGCGTCAGGACTTGATCGACAACTTTGGCGGCTCGCTGGCCACCACGGATGACGAGAGCAAGCACATCATCCTGTCGTTCCTCTACAAGGCCGACCCGGAGTACGGCACCGGCGTGACCAAGGTCGCCAAGGGTGATTTGGCTCGCGTGAAAGCGCTGGCAGAAAAACTCACTGACTGACGTTGGTTCCGGTCGGCGCCCGTGCACGGGCGTCGACCCCTGGCAGGAGAACACCCCCATGCGTATTTCGATTGGTTTACTGATGGCGATGCTGGCCTTTGTCGCCCATGCCGAGTCGCCTGACCCGGTCGCGCTCAAGGCGCAGTTGCAGGACTACTATTTCGACGCCGCCCGCCGTGGCGATATCGACATGCTCAACACCTTCATCGAGTCCGGCTACGGCCTCAACACCCAGGACGACAAGGGCTACACCGCGCTGATCCTCGCCGCCTATCACGGCCAGGGGCCTTTCGTGGAGCGCCTGCTCAGCGCCGGCGCCGACGCCTGCGTGCAAGACAAACGCGGCAACACCGCCCTGATGGGCGCAATTTTCAAAGGCGAGCTGAAAATCGCCCAGCGTCTGCTGGCCACTGACTGCAACCCCGACCAACGCAACGGCGCCGGGCAGACCGCGGCCATGTACGCCGGGTTGTTCAAGCGCGTCGAGTTGTTGGATGAGTTGAAAGCCAAAGGCGCCGACCTCAACGCTGAAGACCCGATCGGCAACAGCGCTTCACGATTGGCCAGTGGTGAAATCCGGACCCCGGCGCCGCGCTGAGCTATCATCGCGGTTTTTCGGTTGGAGGTTCTCAAATGGCAAAGGCCAAGCGCATGTACGGCTGCACAGAGTGCGGCGCGACCTTTCCCAAGTGGGCCGGCCAATGCACCGAGTGCGGCGCGTGGAACACCCTGACGGAAACCATGATTGAAAGCGGCGGCGCCGCAGCGCCCACCGGCCGTGCAGGCTGGACCGGGCAACAGGCGCAGATCAAGACCCTGGCGGAAGTCAGCGTCGAAGAAATCCCGCGTTTCTCCACCGCGTCCGGTGAGCTCGACCGCGTGCTCGGCGGCGGCCTGGTGGACGGCTCGGTGGTGCTGATCGGCGGCGACCCGGGCATCGGCAAGTCGACCATCCTGCTGCAAACCCTGTGCAGCATCGCCAGCCGCATGCCGGCGCTGTACGTCACCGGCGAAGAATCCCAGCAGCAGGTGGCGATGCGCGCCCGCCGCCTGGGCTTGCCCCAGGACCAACTGCGGGTAATGACCGAAACCTGCATCGAAAGCATCATCGCCACGGCGCGCATCGAAAAGCCCAAGGTCATGGTGATCGACTCGATCCAGACGATTTTTACCGAACAGCTGCAATCGGCGCCGGGCGGCGTCTCCCAAGTGCGCGAGAGCGCGGCGCTGCTGGTGCGTTATGCCAAGCAGAGCGGCACGGCGATCTTCCTGGTCGGCCATGTAACCAAAGAAGGTGCGCTGGCCGGCCCGCGGGTACTGGAGCACATGGTCGACACCGTGTTGTATTTCGAGGGTGAATCCGATGGCCGTTTGCGGTTGCTGCGGGCGGTGAAGAACCGCTTCGGCGCGGTGAACGAACTGGGCGTGTTTGCCATGACCGACCGTGGGCTTAAAGAAGTCTCCAACCCCTCGGCGATTTTTCTCACACGCGCTCAGGAAGAAGTCCCAGGCAGCGTGGTGATGGCGACGTGGGAAGGCACTCGTCCGATGCTGGTGGAAGTGCAGGCACTGGTGGATGACAGCCATTTGGCCAACCCGCGCCGCGTGACCCTTGGCCTGGACCAGAATCGCCTGGCAATGCTGCTGGCGGTGTTGCACCGTCACGGCGGCATTCCCACCCATGACCAGGATGTGTTTCTCAACGTGGTCGGTGGGGTGAAGGTGCTGGAAACCGCCTCCGACCTGGCGTTGATGGCGGCGGTGATGTCCAGCCTGCGCAATAAACCGTTGCCCCACGATCTGCTGGTGTTTGGTGAGGTTGGCCTGTCGGGCGAAGTGCGCCCGGTGCCGAGCGGCCAGGAGCGTCTGAAGGAGGCGGCCAAGCACGGCTTCAAGCGCGCGATTGTGCCCAAGGGCAACGCGCCCAAGGAAATGCCGGCAGGGTTGAAGGTGATCGGTGTAACCCGCCTGGAGCAGGCGCTGGATGCACTGTTCGAATAATTCATGGATCAGTCAGGGATGAGTGCAATGCACAATTCGAATCGCTGGGCAGCCGTTGCCCTGTTCATGGCCTTGGTAGGGTTGCCGATGGGCGCTTTGGCCGAGCCGGCCAAGCTGCCGGTCGGTTACCGATCGGCGCAGACGCTGGCAACGCAAGACGCCAGCGTGTTGCAGGTACTGGAAGACCAGCGCATCAGCGCCCAGTTGCACAAAGACAGCTGGGGCAATGGCCTGGATGAGGACTCGTTTGACGAGCCCGGTGATCTGGTTGAGCACCCGCTGCTTAACGCCCGACTGCGCTTGCTGTCGGCGTCCGGAGAAGTGCTGGCAAGCGAAGAACTCGGCTACCCCTTGGCCCAGGTGGAGAAGGCCCCCATCAAAGGGCTGCCGGAACCTGTGTATTTTTTGACCATCGATCAAACCGCGCCGATGGGCAGCTACAGCGGCCCCGCGACACAACTGCTGCTGCCGAGCCGGCAGCAACTCACGCCGCTGAATTACAAGGGCGCCGACGCTAAGGTCGAGCCATTGACCCTGGCCCAGACCGGCAAAGCCGCGTGGCAGATCGCAACGCCCGCCGAAGGTGGCGCGGATGAGTTGTTGCAAGTCTCGTCATTTATGGACGGTGACGGCGATGATGATTTTGCCACCCGGTTTGAAACCTACCGTTTTGTCGACGGGCAATGGCAGGCCACGTCGAGTCAGAAGGCGGGCTACTGGGACGCAGAAAACGAATTCCCTGCGCGTACGGCGTTTCCCTGACGCTTCACACCTGCAGCAGTGCGCCCAGTTCGCGCTCAAGTTCTTCCTGATCGCCGAGGTTCAGTTCGATCAGCCGGCGTAAATGGCTGATCGAGTCCAGGTCGATGTGCTCGCACACAAACCCCAATTGCCCGTGATCGTCATGGGCCAGCTTCACCTGCATCTTTATATGCGCCTGCGGGTCAAGGCGGATATCCACGTCGAACGACTCCGTGCGATTGCCCTGCCAGTCATCCGGGCGCTGCACCAGCAAACCTTTGAGCGACAAGTCCACCAGTTGCAACGGCCAATTCCAGCCGTTCTGCGCAATGGTCGTTCGTGCATCGAAGGCGATACGCCGAAAACGGCGTCGATCAGACGACTGTTCGTTCATGTCAAATCCTCTGTGGATAGAAGGATTGTAGCCCTGCGCCATCATCGAGCTTTTATTTGTGCTTTTTTTGCCCGGGCAAGGCTCTAGACCAATGTAGGGGGGTGGCCTTTAAAGCCAACAGCGCTAAACTCGGACTGGCTGTCCTTTCTGTCCACCCTGGCTGGAATATAAAAATGAAAAATAATAATAGCCTGCTACGCCACCTACCCTGGCTGGTGCTGGCAATCGTAGGAGCGTGCGCCTTGGGCGTAGTGGCCTTGCGCCGCGGCGAGGCGATCAACGCCTTGTGGATTGTGGTCGCTGCTGTGGCCATCTACCTGGTTGCGTACCGTTACTACAGTCTGTTCATCGCTAACAACGTGATGCAACTCGATCCACGGCGGGCCACCCCCGCAGTGCTCAACAATGACGGTCTGGACTATGTGCCGACCAACAAGCACATCCTTTTTGGCCACCACTTTGCGGCGATTGCCGGTGCAGGCCCGCTGGTCGGCCCGGTACTGGCGGCGCAGATGGGCTACCTGCCCGGCACCCTGTGGCTGATTGCAGGCGTGGTACTGGCCGGTGCAGTGCAAGACTTCATGGTCCTGTTCCTGTCCACCCGTCGTAATGGCCGCTCCCTTGGCGACATGGTTCGCGAAGAGATGGGCCGCATCCCGGGGACCATCGCGTTGTTCGGTTGCTTCCTGATCATGATCATCATCCTCGCGGTGCTGGCGCTGATCGTGGTCAAAGCCCTGGCCGAAAGCCCATGGGGCATCTTCACCGTAATGGCGACCATCCCGATTGCGATGTTCATGGGTGTGTACATGCGCTACATCCGCCCGGGCCGCATTGGTGAAATCTCGGTGATCGGCGTGCTGTTGCTGCTCGGTTCGATCTGGCTGGGCGGGCAGATTGCCGCTGACCCGGTATGGGCCAAGGCCTTCTCCTTCACCGGGATCCAAATCACCTGGATGCTGATCGGCTACGGCTTCGTTGCCGCAGTACTGCCGGTTTGGCTGATCCTGGCGCCGCGTGACTACCTCTCCACCTTCCTCAAAATCGGCACCATCATTGCCTTGGCGATCGGCATTCTGGTCACCATGCCAGAGCTGAAAATGCCGGCGCTGACCCAGTTCATCGACGGCACCGGTCCGGTGTGGAAGGGCGGCCTGTTCCCGTTCCTGTTCATCACCATCGCCTGTGGCGCGGTCTCGGGTTTCCACGCGCTGATTTCCTCGGGCACCACGCCCAAGTTGCTGGATAACGAAGTCAACGCCCGTTACATCGGCTACGGCGCGATGCTGATGGAATCGTTCGTGGCCATCATGGCAATGGTTGCCGCCTCGGTGATCGAACCTGGCGTGTACTTCGCCATGAACAGCCCGGCCGCCGTGGTCGGTGGTGATGTGATGGCCGTGGCACAAACCGTCAGCAGTTGGGGTTTTGCGATTACGCCGGAAGCGCTGCAAGCAGTGGCCCATGACATCGGCGAAACCACCATCCTGGCACGTGCCGGCGGTGCGCCCACCCTCGCGGTGGGTATCGCGCAGATCCTGCACAGTGTGTTGCCGGGTGAAAACACCATGGCGTTCTGGTACCACTTTGCGATCCTGTTCGAAGCGCTGTTCATCCTGACGGCGGTTGACGCCGGTACCCGTGCCGGTCGCTTCATGCTCCAGGACTTGCTCGGCTCCTTCGTGCCGTCGCTCAAGCGTACCGAATCCTGGACTGCCAACCTGATCGCAACCGCAGGTTGCGTGGCAATGTGGGGTTACCTGCTGTACCAAGGCGTGATCGACCCACTGGGCGGCATCAACACCTTGTGGCCGCTGTTCGGTATTTCCAACCAGATGCTGGCCGGGATCGCACTGATGCTCGCCACGGTCGTGCTGATCAAAATGAAACGCCAGCGCTACATCTGGGTGACCATGCTGCCGGCGGTCTGGCTGCTGATCTGCACCACCACGGCGGGCTTCATCAAGCTGTTCGACGCGAACCCTGCGATCGGCTTCCTGTCGCTGGCCAAGAAGTACAGCGATGCCCTGGCAGGCGGCCAGATCCTGGCGCCGGCCAAGAACATCGACCAGATGCAACACGTGATCTGGAACGCCTACACCAACGCAACGCTCACGGCGCTGTTCCTGTTCGTGGTGTTCAGCATCCTGTTCTATGCGCTCAAGGTTGGCGTCGCCGCCTGGGGCAACAAAGAACGTACGGATAAAGAAGCCCCGTTCCAGGCGGTTCCGGACGCGTAATCGAGGATTGCAACCATGTTCAATGACATCAGTCGCCTCGGTAAATACCTCGGTCAGGCCGCGCGCCTGATGGTCGGCATGCCCGACTACGACACCTACGTCGAGCATATGCAAACCAAACACCCGGACAAACCGGTGATGGACTACAAGGCGTTCTTCCGGGAACGCCAGGAAGCCCGTTACGGTGGCAAGGGTGGGCCCAAGTGCTGCTAGCCCGCCTGTCGGGTTAGCGAGTCCCCTTGTGGGGGCAGGGCTTTATGTGGGAGCTGGCTTGCCTGCGATGGCATCACCTCGGTCTGACTGAAAGACCGAGTTGTCTGCATCGCAGGCAAGCCAGCTCCCACATTTGTTTTGTGTTCCTTCAGTTATTTCATTAAACAGGAGAATAGTTTTGTCCTCTCCCATCCCCGTCACCATCCTCAGCGGCTTTCTCGGCGCGGGCAAAACCACCTTGCTGCGCCACCTGCTCAAGGCCGAGCACGGCCTGAAAATCGCCGTGATCGAAAACGAATTCAGTGACGCCGGTATCGACACCCAGCTGCTGGGCGCAGAACCGGTGCAGGTCATGACCCTGTCCAACGGTTGCGTGTGCTGCACCATCCACACTGACCTGACCAAAGCCCTGTACCTGCTGCTCGAGCGCCTGGACAGCGGCGAGATTGCCTTCGACCGCCTGGTGATCGAGTGCACCGGCCTGGCCGACCCGGCGCCGGTGGCCCAGACCTTTTTCATCGACGAAGAACTGCGCGAGCGCTACCTTCTCGACGGCATCATCATCCTGGTGGACGCGGCCCACGCCGAACACCACCTGACCCAGACCATCGCCCAGGCCCAGATCGGTTTTGCCGACCGCTTGCTGGTGAGCAAGCGCGACCTGGTGGACGAGGCCACCTTCGACGCCCTCAGCCAGCGCCTGACCCGCATCAACCGCCGCGCGCCGATCCGCGTGGTCGATCATGGCGCCATCGACCTGGCCGAATTGCTTGATGTGCGCGGCTTCAACCTCAACGCCGGCATGAGCTTGCGCCCGGTCAGCGCGGCGCCGGCCATCGACCGCATTTCCAGCCTGGTGCTGCGCACCGACCAGCCGCTGGATATCGACCGCCTCAGCGAGTTCATGAACGAGCTGCTGGAAGACCACGGCAAGCAACTGCTGCGCTACAAGGGCGTGCTGAACATTGCCGGCGAAGACCGACGCATGGTGTTTCAAGGCGTGCTCAAGCTTTACGGGTTCGATTGGGACACCGAATGGGCCGAGGGCGAGGCGCGCGAAAGTGTGATCGTGTTTATTGCCGATGAGTTGCCGGAAGACAAAATCCGCGAAGGATTTGCGAAGGTCTACCAATAATCCTGACTTGAAATGCAGCCCTCTGTGGGAGCTGACTTGCCTGCGATGGCGGTGTATCAGTCACAGCTGTATCAACTGACAAACCGCTATCGCAGGCAAGCCAGTTCCCACAGTGAACCGTATTTCACTTTGAGATCGCCCATAAAAAAGCCCGGCTCAAGAGCCGGGCTTTTTATTCAAGCAACTGCAATCAAGCGCCGTACACCGGCAGCTTTTTGCAGATGGCCTTGACCTTCTCACGCACCGCGTCGATCACGGCTTCGTTGTTCAGGTCTGCCAGGATGTCGCAGATCCAGCCGGCCAGTTCCTTGCACTCTGCTTCTTTAAAGCCACGAGTGGTCACAGCCGGGGTGCCGAAGCGCAGGCCGGAGGTGACGAACGGCGAACGTGGGTCGTTCGGCACGGAGTTTTTGTTCACGGTGATGAAGGCTTTGCCCAGGGCAGCGTCAGCATCTTTACCGGAAATGTCCTGCTTGATCAGCGACAGCAGGAACAGGTGGTTTTCAGTACCGCCGGAGACCACGTCGTAGCCGCGTTCGATGAACACACCGGCCATGGCCTTGGCGTTCTTGACCACTTGTTGCTGGTAAGTCTTGAACTCAGGCTGCAGGGCTTCTTTGAAGCAGATCGCTTTGGCGGCGATTACGTGCTCCAGCGGGCCACCTTGGGCGCCTGGGAATACGGCGGAGTTCAGCTTCTTCTCGATCTCGGCGTTGGCGCGCGCCAGGATCAGGCCGCCACGTGGGCCGCGCAGGGTTTTGTGCGTAGTGGTGGTGACCACGTCAGCGTAAGGCACCGGGTTCGGGTAGACGCCAGCGGCGACCAGACCGGCTACGTGAGCCATGTCAACGAACAGGTAGGCGCCGACCTTGTCAGCGATTTCGCGGAAACGTGGGAAGTTCAGGATCTGCGAGTAGGCAGAGAAACCGGCCACGATCATTTTAGGCTTGTGCTCGACCGCCAGACGCTCGACTTCGTCGTAGTCGATCAGGCCGTTGGCATCGATACCGTACTGAACGGCGTTGTACAGCTTGCCGGAGGAAGAAACGCTGGCGCCGTGGGTCAGGTGACCGCCGTGGGCCAGGCTCATGCCCAGGATGGTGTCGCCGCCTTGCAGCAAGGCCAGGTACACGGCGCTGTTGGCTTGGGAGCCGGCGTGTGGCTGGACGTTGGCGTAATCGGCGCCGAACAGTTCCTTGGCACGGTCAATGGCCAGCTGCTCAACCACGTCGACGTACTCGCAACCACCGTAGTAGCGCTTGCCAGGGTAGCCTTCAGCGTACTTGTTGGTCAGAACCGAACCTTGAGCCTCCATGACCGCAGGGCTGGTGTAGTTTTCCGAAGCGATCAGCTCAATGTGCTCTTCCTGGCGCACGGCTTCTTGCTCCATGGCGGCAAAGAGATCGGCGTCGTACTTGGCAATAGTCAAATCACGGCTGAACATGGCGGTCCTCAAGGATCGGGGGCAGAAAAGGAGGGCATTCTAACCCAATGGGTTTTAGATGGCATATGAAAGGACATCATGTCGCGGACAAGTGGGGCTCATCTGGGGATAAGCGGTGATTGTGCTGGCCCTATCGGGGGCAAGCCCCCTCCCACACTTGAATGGGTTCACAGATCAAAATGTGGGAGCGGGCTTGCCCGCGATGAGGCCATCAGCCGCACTGCAAGGTTTCAGTCGAACATGAACAGCGCATCATTACTGAACTGCGCTTCAAACCGATTCGCCGGCATCGGCCGCCCAAACAGATACCCCTGCACTTCATCGCAGCCATGCTCGCGCAGGAAGTCCAGCTGCTCATGGGTTTCCACACCCTCGGCGATCACCGCCAGGTTCAGGCTGTGGGCCATGGCGATAATGGCGCGGGCGATTTGCGCGTCTTGCTCGCCGGAGGGCAGGCCGTCGACAAAGGTGCGGTCGATCTTCAGCACGTCGATGGGGAATTGCTTGAGGTAGTTGAGCGACGAATAACCCGTGCCAAAGTCGTCCACCGCGATGCTCAGCCCGAGGTTTTTCAGGCTGGCGAGGATCTGCATGGCTTCGTTGACTTCGCGCATCAGGATGCTTTCGGTGAGCTCCAGCTCCAGGCATGCCGGCGGCAGGCCGGTGTCCCTGAGAATGGTGGCGATGCGCTCGCCCAGTTGGCCATCGGAGAACTGCCGCGCCGAGATGTTCACCGAGACCTTCGGCACCCGCACCTTGTTCTGGTGCCAGGTCTTGAGCTGGCGACAGGCCTCGCTGAGCACCCAGTCGCCCACGTCCACCACCAGTCCCAACTCCTCCAGCACCGGAATGAAATCACCCGGCGGCACCAGCCCGCGGCGTGGGTGGCGCCAGCGCAGCAGGGCTTCGGCGCCGGTCAAGCGTTTGCCATCGCCACTGAACTGCGGTTGGTAATACAGCACGAATTCGTTCTGATCCAGCGCGTGGCGCAGGTCGCTTTCCAGCTCCAGGGCGCTGGCGTTCATGTCCGCCTGGTAGAACTGGAAGTTGTTTTTGCCGCGTTCCTTGGCGTGGTACATCGCGGTGTCGGCGTTCTTCATCAACTGGCTCAGCTCGTTGCCGTCCTGCGGGCTCAAGGCGATACCGATACTGGCGGTCACAAAGAACTCGCGGCCTTCAAGCACAAACGGCCTTACCAGGCTGGCCAGGATCTGCTCGGCCACGTGAATCGCGCGGTTCAGCGCCATGTCACGGCTCACCCGTGGTTGCAGGAGCAAGGTGAACTCGTCGCCGCCCATACGCGCCACGGTGTCGTCTTCGGCCACGCAGCCCAGCAGGCGCGTGGCCATTTCCTTGAGCATGCGGTCGCCGGCGGCGTGGCCCAGGGAGTCGTTGATCGGCTTGAAACGGTCGAGGTCGAGGAACATCAGCACCACCCACGACTTCTGCCGTTCCGCTGCCTGCAGGGCAGTGTGCAGGCGGTCCTGGAACAGCGTGCGGTTGGGCAGGTGGGTCAGGGCGTCGTAATACGCCAGGCGGTGGATGCGCTGTTCGCTGGCCTTGCGCTCACTGATGTCACTGAAGAAGCACACGTAGCTGGCCAGGTCGCCTTCATCATCGAACACGGCGGTAATGCCGACCCACGCCGGGTAATGCTCGCCGTTGCGGCGCTTGAGCCACACTTCGCCTTCCCAGGTGCTGTGCTGGTGCAGTTGCTTGAGCACATAACGCAGGTGGGCTTCCTGTTGTTCGTCAACGGTGAGCATGTTCGGCAACTGGTCGAGCACATCCGCGACGGCATAGCCGCTGACCCGGCTGAAGGCCTCGTTGGCCTGCACGATATAACCGGCCGGGTCGGTGATCAGAATCGCTGAGGTGGAGTGTTCGAATACCGTGGCCGCCATGCGCAGGTCTTTTTCGGCGCGCCGTTGCTGGCTGATATCGCGGCCCACGCCGAGGATGCCCTCAAACGCGCCGTGTTCGTCCCACACCAGCACCAGGCGCAGCTCGATCGGCACCTTGCGGCCATCGGCGCGCAGGCAGTCGAACAGGAACAGCTGGGTTTGCACGTCATCGCGCAGCTTGTTCAGCGCCGCAGTGTCGCCCAGCGAGCGGCTGACCTGTTCCACCAGGCTGTAAATGCCGGACAGTTGTTGCGGGTTGGCGATGATCGACTGCCAGCCATTCTTGAACACCCAATCCACGTCATAACCCAGCACGGCATTGACCGACGGGCTGACGTAATTGAGCGCAAGCTGGCTGTCGGTGGAGCAGATCACGTCGCTGATGCTTTCGGCCAGCATGCGGTAGCGCTGCTCGCTGTCGCGCAGGGATTCGCTGGCTTCTATCTGATCGGTAATGTCTTTGGCCACGCCGATAATCCGCGTGACCACCGCCGTCTTGTCGCGGGCCAGGGCTTGCTCGCGGATATCGAAGCGGCGCCATTGGTTGTTGCGGTGCCGAAAGCGCAGTTGGCAATGCAGCTGCGTGGTGTAGCCGACTTCACGTTGTTGCTGGCGCAGGTCGTGGTAATACTCCGCATCGTCGGGGTGCAGCAGGATTTCCCAGAAGTACTCGCCCATTTGCTGCAGTTCGGCTCTGTTATACCCGAGCGTGTGGCCCAAGTGGTGGTTGCTGAAAATCATCCGCTGGCTGATCACGTCCTGCACGTACAGGTGATCCGGCACGGTGCGCACCACGTCTGACCAGAAACTCTCACGCTCCACCAGCGACAGCTCGATCAGCTTGCGGCTGGTGATGTCACTGATACTGAGGATGACCGCCTTGAAGTCGTCCTGCTGCTCCGGCAGGCGCATCACCAGCCACAGGTACTGGTCGTTGCCGGCAACGTCGTTGAGCTGAATTTCCAGCTCCAGCTGTTTTTGCTGGGTCAGAACGGCTTCCAGAACCTGATAACCGATGGCCGTGGCATTGCGCGGGCAGTCATCGATCAGACGCTCCCAGGCTTGCTCGCAAGAACTGACGTTCAACAGGCGCACAGCCACCTGGTTGACCTCGGTGACGCGTAACTCCTTGAGCAGTTGTTGGCGTTCTTCGACGTGGGTGTGCAGCCAGGCCTGTAATTGCTCACGGGTGTGCAGGTTGGTTTTGTCGAAAAACGTCTTCAACCCCGACAGGTCGAGCACGCAAAGCGCCACGCCGGTGCCTTCGAAAATATCCTGATAGCGGCGCCGGCCTTCATGCACCTGGCGCTGGCGACGGCGCATGTTCAGCAGCACGATCACCGGGATCAGCGAAAAGGCCAGGCCCAGCAGGCATTTGCCGATGAAGGCCGGCAGCAGTTGCTCCAGCACGGCGCTGCGGTCGAACAGCCCGCGCAACTGCCAGTCACTTTTGCTGAGCGGCGTGACCAGTACGCTTTTGTTCAATTCGTCCGGCGTCAGCGCGGAGGCCCACTGCGCCGGCATGCCGCTGTCACGGCTGACCACGCGGTGGTTGAGGCGGTTCTCGATGGCCCACATCGGGCGCTGGCCCTGGCCGTCCTGGCGGGTCAGGTTGCTCAGGTAGTTGGGCGCCAGGCGCAGCGCCCAATACATCCGCGAGCCGCCGCTGGGCTGGTGCAGCAGCAGGTAAATGATCGTGCCGTCCGGGTTGTTGCTCAGGTAATAAGGTTGGGAGTGACTGCGCTGTACCAGCTCTTCAAGCCAGGCGCTGTCCTGGCTGTCTTTGGCGCTGTCGCTGATCATCGCGCCGCTGGGGGCGAGCAGGGCGACACTGCGCAGTTCCGGTAGCGAACGTTGCAAGGTGCGCATCAGCGCCTGTTGCTGTTCGTCATTGCGCGGCGGCTCGACCATCGGCAGCAAATTCAGGGCGATTTTGGCGCTCAGGGCCATGTTCAAGCTGATCTGTTCAGCCAGGTCGGCGCTGTAGTCGATGGTGTATTGCTGTTGGTTTTTCTGGTTTTGCTGCAGTTGGTCCAGCAGTTGCCAGAACAATAACGCGAGCAGCAGCAGGACAAGCGTCGCCAATGCGCCTTTGAGGGTGCCGTGCAGGGGCGCTCCCGGCGCTATATGAGCGGCGCGCAGGGGAGTGGGCGGCGTGACTTTGGACAAGCTGTGATCCTGCGGTTTGGCTGGACTGGCGCGCGACGTGCACTATAAGCCGGACGCCCGGAGGGCGGCTAGCATGCCTTGACTTGTGGCAAAGTGCCAGCCCTGCCTGGCTGGACTGACCAAGCGCATTCAGGTAGCTTTGCCGGTTACGCGGGGGCGTTCCAGCCCCAGACATTCAGGCTTTTTGCGCACGAAGGCATTGACCACCGTCAACGGCCCGCGCGGCGCATGGCCTGCACGGGCTTCGCCCGCTCAATTCATCAGTCACTGACGCTAGGTTCACCATGGCTCAATACGTCTTCACCATGCATCGGCTGGGAAAAGTTGTTCCGCCGAAGCGGGAAATCCTGAAAAACATTTCGCTGTCCTTCTTCCCTGGCGCCAAGATCGGCGTGCTCGGCCTCAACGGTTCGGGTAAGTCCACGCTGCTGAAAATCATGGCCGGCGTCGATACCGAGTTCGAAGGCGAAGCCCGCCCGATGCCCGAGCTGAACATCGGCTACCTGCCGCAAGAGCCGATCCTGGACCCGACCAAGACCGTGCGTGAAGTGGTCGAAGAGGCCGTGGCCGTGATCAAGAACGCCCAGGCGCGCCTGGACGAGGTCTACGCCGCCTACGCCGAAGAAGACGCCGACTTCGACAAACTGGCCGCCGAACAGGCCAAGCTCGAAGCCATCCTGCAGGCCGGCGACGGTCACAACCTGGAGCGCCAGCTGGAAGTCGCCGCCGATGCGCTGCGCCTGCCGGCGTGGGACGCCAAGGTCGAATTCCTCTCTGGTGGTGAAAAGCGTCGCGTGGCCCTGTGCCGCCTGCTGCTGTCGGCTCCCGACATGCTGCTGCTCGACGAACCGACCAACCACTTGGACGCCGATTCCGTTGCCTGGCTGGAACACTTCCTTCACGATTTCCCGGGCACCGTGGTTGCGATCACGCACGACCGGTACTTCCTGGACAACGTCGCCGGCTGGATTCTGGAACTCGACCGTGGCGCCGGTATCCCTTACGAGGGCAACTACTCCGGTTGGCTGGAAGCCAAGTCCGACCGACTGGCCGCTGAATCCAAGCAGCAATCGGCCCACGAAAAAGCCATGAAGGAAGAGCTGGAGTGGGTGCGCAAAGGCGCCAAGGCCCGCCAGTCCAAATCCAAGGCTCGTCTGCAACGCTTTGAAGAAATGCAGTCGCAGGAATTCCAGAAGCGCAGCGAAACCAACGAGATCTACATCCCGGCCGGCCCGCGCCTGGGTGACAAGGTCATCGAGTTCAAGAACGTCACCAAAGGCTATGGCGACCGCGTGCTGATCGACAACCTGTCGTTCTCCATGCCAAAAGGCGCGATCGTCGGCGTAATCGGCGGTAACGGTGCGGGTAAATCCACCCTGTTCCGCATGCTGATGGGTAAGGAAACGCCGGATTCGGGCACCATCGAAGTCGGTGAAACCGTGCAACTGGCCTGCGTCGACCAGAGCCGCGAAGACCTGGATGGCAGCAAGACTGTGTTTCAGCAAATCTCCGACGGTTCCGACCAGATCCGCATCGGCAACTATGAAATCCCGTCGCGCACCTACGTCGGCCGTTTCAACTTCAAGGGCGGCGACCAGCAGAAGTTCGTCAAGGACCTGTCCGGTGGTGAGCGCGGCCGCTTGCACCTGGCCCTGACCTTGAAAGAAGGCGGCAACGTGTTGCTGCTCGACGAACCGTCCAACGACCTCGACGTTGAAACCCTGCGTTCCCTGGAAGAAGCCCTGCTGGACTTCCCGGGCGCCGCCATTGTGATCTCTCACGATCGCTGGTTCCTGGACCGCGTCGCGACTCACATCCTGGCGTACGAAGACGACTCCCAAGCGGTGTTCTTCGAAGGTAACTACACCGAGTACGAAGCCGACCGTAAAAAGCGCTTGGGCGATGCGGCTGCCCAGCCGCACCGTGTGCGTCACAAAAAACTGGCCTGATTTGGGCTGGTTGGAACAAACGGAGCCTTCGGGCTCCGTTTTTTTTGCGCGTTATTCAGCAATACCGTGGCGGCTGCATCGCAGGCAAGCCAGCTCCCACACTTGAACTGTGAACACTGTCAAATGTGGGAGCTGGCTTGCCTGCGAAAGCGGTTTAACTGCTGGTGCAAGCCCTAAGTTGAAATCCCTCTCATGGTGCAAAAAAGCTCATTTATTTATATCAAATGCACCATTTAAATTCACAAAGGCGACATTTTGCGCTTTTCAGGTGCAACTTGAGTTGCTAAGGTCCGGCTCAATCTCCTTTAAAAACAATCAATTTGCCGAGACTTCTTCATGATCGAATCCGTTGAATCCTTCCTCGCCCGCCTCAAGAAACGCGACCCTGACCAGCCGGAATTTCACCAGGCCGTGGAAGAAGTCCTGCGCAGCTTGTGGCCGTTTCTCGAAGCCAACCCCCATTACCTGACCTCGGGCATTCTGGAGCGCATCTGCGAGCCGGAACGCGCGATCACCTTCCGGGTGTCGTGGGTGGATGATCACGGCAAGGTCCAGGTCAATCGCGGGTTTCGCATCCAGATGAACAGCGCCATCGGCCCCTACAAAGGTGGCTTGCGCTTTCACCCTTCGGTGAACCTGGGCGTACTGAAATTCCTCGCCTTCGAGCAGACGTTCAAGAACTCCCTGACCTCGTTGCCCATGGGCGGCGGCAAAGGCGGTGCGGACTTCGACCCCAAGGGCAAGAGCGACGCCGAAGTGATGCGCTTTTGCCAGGCGTTCATGAGCGAGTTGTACCGCCACATCGGCGCCGACGTGGACGTGCCGGCCGGCGATATCGGCGTGGGCGCGCGCGAAATCGGCTTCCTGTTCGGTCAATACAAACGCCTCAGCAACCAGTTCACTTCGGTGCTGACCGGCAAGGGCATGACGTACGGCGGCAGCCTGATCCGCCCCGAAGCCACCGGTTTCGGCTGCGTGTACTTCGCTGAAGCAATGCTCAAGCGCGACGGTCAGCGGGTTGAGGGCAAGCGCGTGGCGATCTCCGGTTCCGGCAACGTCGCGCAGTACGCGGCGCGCAAGGTCATGGACCTGGGCGGCAAAGTGATTTCCTTGTCCGACTCCGAAGGCACCCTGTACGCCGAAAGCGGGTTGACCGAGGAGCAGTGGTCGGCCCTGCTGGAGCTGAAAAACGTGCAGCGCGGGCGCATCAGCGAATTGGCTTCCCGTTACGGCCTGGAATTTCGCGCCGGTAAAACGCCCTGGGAACTGGCCTGCGATATTGCCCTGCCATGCGCGACCCAAAACGAACTCGACGCCGATGCCGCGCGCACGCTATTGCGCAACGGCTGCCTGTGCGTCGCAGAAGGTGCCAACATGCCGACCACGCTTGCGGCTGTGGATATCTTTATCGAAGCCGGCATTCTGTTTGCCCCAGGCAAAGCCTCCAACGCCGGCGGTGTGGCCGTCAGCGGCCTGGAAATGTCGCAGAACGCCATGCGCCTGCTGTGGACCGCAGGCGAAGTCGACAGCAAGTTGCACAACATCATGCAGTCGATCCACCACGCCTGCGTGCACTACGGCGAAGAAAACGGCCGGGTCAACTACGTGAAAGGCGCAAATATCGCAGGCTTCGTAAAAGTCGCGGACGCGATGCTGGCTCAAGGCATCGTCTAAACCTGTGGCTCGACGCGCAGCACTTCGATCACCTGATCACCGACGGGGCGCTTCCATAGCACCTCGTCGCCCACCTCGGCGCCCAGTAATGCGCGGCCAAGAGGCGAACCCCAGTTAATCAGGTTGGCAGCAGCGTCGGCCTGGTCTTCACCTACCAATTGAATGCGCTGCTGCTCGTCTTGCTCGTTGGCGAAGGTGACCCAGCTGCCGATCTGCACCTTTTCGGTGGAGGTGGCTGGCGCCACCACTTGGGCGCTTTGCACCCGCTGATTGAAGTAGCGCAGGTCCCGCTCAAGATCCGCCTGACGCTGCTTATCGTCCTTGGCAGATTCGAGGCTGTATTCGTGCTGCAACTGCGCGACCTTGGCCTGCAATTGCGCCAACCCTTGCGCGGTGAGGTGGTTGGGTTGCTCACTGACCTGGCGCTCTACCGGTTGGTCGGCCTGGGCGGCGGCATTGTCTTCATTAACAAAAGCTCGGCTCATGACATTCTCCCTCTATGGAGTTTGGGCCATGGTCGCCGCGCTTTAGTTTCGATGGATGTCTGAAAGCGACCTACTGCGGGCGATAAGCCTTGGCGGCGTCGCGGTCTTTTTCCTGCTGCCAGTCCCGTTCACGGTCATCCCAGTGGTTGTCCTTGTAGTCGCGCAACTCTTCGTTCTCGCGCATGGCCTTGCACTGTCGAAAGCCGTCTTCCCAGCCTTCGGCGTACTGGCGGTCTTTGAGATACCGCGGCACGTTCTTGCGAAACTCCCCGCTGATCACACCGGCGGCCTGGCGACCGCTGCTGCAACCGTCATCAAAGCCATCGGCAAAGGCCGGTGGATAACCTTTGGCCAGCAAATCCTGGTGGGTTGATTGGCAACCTGACAACCACACTACTGCGCACAGCATTACCGCAGACCGCCACATGGCGTACTCCCTGACCGTTTCACGGCTGATAGGGTGAGTCTAGTCAGGGATTTGTCGGGCAGGTGTGAAAGAGAGGTGAGAAAGGTGTTGGGTTAAAGGGCCATCAACTACGCGGCGAACAATATGCCTGGGCCGCGCATTAGCTGTGCGAGAGGGGCAAAGCCGTCGTGGACGACCTGACCAAGCGATAACACCCGCCGCCTAACGCCTGACACCGCCACAGGTGCTAAACCGGCCTATGTGGCGAGCAGGCTTGCCCTGCGTCGGGCTGCGCAGCCGCCCTAATAAACAGGAACGCGGAGTATCTGATACTCCCCGACAGACTGCTTGGGGCTGCTGCGCAGCCCAACGCGGGGCAAGCCCGCTCGCCACAGCGGGGTTATGTCGTCTGGTTGGACGTCAGCGCGGCATGCTCGGCCAATTCCTGCTGGATAAACGCCGCAATCATCGCGCGATACACCTGCTCAGTGACCTCAGGGTTGGCTCCCACCGCCTCGGACAAACCCCGCACCTTGGCAATCACCTGTTCAACCCGTTGCGGCGCCTTGACGCCGTCGGCGTCTTTTTTGAAGCGTGCCGCCTGGGAGACGTAATGGCCGCGCTCGGCCAGCAGGGTGACGATGTGTTGGTCGAGGCGGTCGATGTTTGCGCGGACTTCTTCGAGGGTGGTGCAGTTAACGGCCATGTTGATGAAACTCCTGAGGTGGGCAATGCGATGCGCCTGAATGTACACGAGCCAAATGTGGGAGCGGGCTTGCTCGCGAATGCGGTGGTTCATTCAATACATCATCGCCTGACCGAGCGCCATCGCGGGCAAGCCCGCTCCCACCTTTGAACTGCGGCGGTCGCAGGATTCAGACCGGACATAAACCAGTGTGGGAGCTGGCTTGCCTGCGATGGCGGTGGGGCAGTCAGCCTGGTTGTTACTGATACACCGCTTTCGCGAGCAAGCCCGCTCCCACCTTTGAACTGCGGCGGGCAAGGTGTTCAGGCCAGGCACAAAACCAGTGTGGGAGCTGGCTGGCCTGCGATGGTGGTGTGGCAGTCAGTATGGTTGTTACTGATACACCGCTTTCGCGAGCAAGCCCGCTCCCACCTTTGAACTGCGGCGGGCAAGGGATTCAGGCCAGGCACAAACCGGTGTGGGAGTTGGCTTGCCTGGGATGGCGGTGGGGCAGTCAGCCTGGTTGTTACTGATACACCGCATTCGCGAGCAAGCCCGCTCCCACATTTGAGCTACGGCGGGCAAGGTGTTCAGGCCAGGCACAAAACCAGTGTGGGAGCTGGCTTGCCTGCGATGGCGGTGGGGCGGTCAGTCTGGTTGTTACTGATACACCGCTTTCGCGGGCAAGCCCGCTCCCACCTTTGAACTGCGGCGGGCAAGGGATTCAGGTGAGGCACAAACCGGCGTGGGAGCTGGCTTGCCTGCGATGGCGGTGGGGCGGTCAGTCTGGTTGTTACTGATATACCGCCATCGCGGGCAAGCCCGCTCCCACATTTGAACTGCGGCGGTCGCAGGATTCAGGCAAGGCACAAACCGGTGTGGGAGCTGGCTTGCCTGCGATGGCGGTGGGGCGGTCAGTCTGGTTGTTACTGATACACCGCTATCGCGGGCAAGCCCGCTCCCACAGTGGGTCTTCGCCCGGTCTCACAGGTCAGTAGTGATACCACTTCACTTCAAGCATCACTTCATTCACGGGGGTGGACAGGTGGCTGTACTCGCGCTGGGCGCTCAGGCGCAGGCCCAGGTTGCGCGACAATTCCCACTGCTGGTTCAAGCTGACACTGCGCCGCACTTCGCCATTGGTGAAGAAATCCCCTTTGGCTTCCAGGCTCAAATTCCCCAGCGGGTTTTTCCACAGCACGCCGGTGTTGAATCCGGCAGCCGGGGAGATGGCTTCGCTGAAGTCGTTGTTGTGTTCCACGCGCACGGTGCCGAGGGCGAAGCCGAGCATGTCGTCGGTGAGTTGCCAGGTGCCGCCGGCGCCGCCGTTGACGTGGGCCACGAGGGTTTCATCGTCGTGTTTGCCTGGCACGCGCTCCAGGCCGCCAGTCACTTGCCATGACCACGGTTGCAACAGGGCGTTGCGCGGGGTCAGGGAGCGGATGGTCGCCAGGTCCAGTTGCTGCAGTTGCCAGTGGTTGCCTTCGTACTGGCGCAGTTTCATCTGCAGGATTTCAATCTGCGCGCCCAGCGGGAAGCCTTCGGCGTTGTCGTTGAGGTCGTGGTAGGCCATGCGCAGCCCGTATTCGCCGAAGGTCTTGCTGCCACGGGTGCCGATGCCAGCCTGCCAGGTGCGGGACTCATGGCCGTCTTCCGGCAGGCCGGGACGTTCGACTTTCAGGTCTGGCGCCGGGTTCTGGTTGATCGCGCGCAGCAGCTCGAAACTGCGTTGCGAGCGTTCGGTGTCGCGCTCAAGACCATTGGCGCGGTAGCGGCCCAGGCGATAGGCGGCGTCGATGATCAGCGCCTGGCGGTCGCGGGGCAGCGCCTTGAAGGCGGGCTCCTGCAGCTGCTTCTGGTCGTCGCTGATGTTCAATACCCATTGCTGCTCATCACTATCAAGCGGCTTGGCACGTTCGAGCAGTTCGCGTTCACGGGACGGGCGATAGTCGATTTTCTCTACCAGGCCAGCCTCTTTCACCGCCTTGACGGTGTCGGTGGGGATCGCCGTCAGCGGGAATTGCTCGGTCAGGCGCAGGCTTGGGCGCGCCACTTGCAGCAGCTCCAGCAGGCGATACGAGCAGTTTTCGTCGAAAAAGAAATAGTCGAACTGGATCTGCTTGAGCTCCCATACGTGCCGGACCATGCGTTCGGTCTCGACTTGGGTAAGGTTCAGGCGGTATTCCCACAGATCACGGTTCTCGAGGCTACGGTACTCCGAGAGCTTTTCCTGGTAGGGCACCAACGCAAACAGGCCCGGATAGCCGCCCATCAGGCCTTTCCAGGCGTAGAGAATGCTGTTGTCGGAGCCTTCGATGTAGGCGCCGAAGTTGATCGCGTAGCTGAGCAGCGCGGTCTTGTCTCTTTGCACGTCAGCCTGGTCGATGCGCAGCAACGTGTGGCCGAACATCGACGACGGGCTGTTGAGGTAGGCCGCCGGGAAGATCATCACCGCGCTGTGGGGCGCGACGTCCTTGAACCACTGGGTGAATTCTTTGCACTCCAGGGTAGGCAAGTCGGTCAGCTGCAACTGTTCCTTGAGCCAGCGCGTACGTGCCGGGTAAACGCATTGGGCGTGTTTTTCGCCGAGGCTGGCCGGGGCGTACAGCGCCTCTACGGTCGCCTTGAGTTCCTGGTCCGGATGGTGGGCGCCATCAGGGGCGAGGAAGAATTTCTTGTCGCTGACATAACTGCGCCAGCCCTTGAGCTTGCCGGCTTCATAATGGCCCAGAGATAGCCAGAACGGATCGTTGGCCAATTGCTGCAAACGTTGATCATCAATATGCGGGGCCGCATACAGCGGGGCGCAGGCGAAGAGTGCCAACCAGGCAAAGCGTTTGAGCATAGGGGCAACTTAAGTCGGAAATAGTGAGACCCAAAGGGGAGGCGGGTCCAAAATAAAACCCGCGCCTCGAAAGGCGTGGGCGGGTCGGGCTTAAGCCTGGGTAGCGTATTTTGCCAGGCGGGCATCGCTTTTCAGTACAGCCAGGGTGTTGTTGTGCACGTCATCGGCGGTCACGTCAGCTTTGCTGAAGATCTGCTGGAAGTGCTCGTGGGTCACGGCCGCGAAGTGATCGCGATCTTCCGGTGCAACGCCCAGTACCACCGCGTAGGTGGTCAGTGCTTCGCCGTTGCCTTTGGCCATGTCTTCGGACAGCTCGTTCATCATGCCATTCATGGCAATCCAGGACTTGCCGCCGTAGGTCAGGGCGCTGTTGGTGCTGCAACCGTTGGTGCCCGAGGTCATGCCGAAGGTGGCGTTACCCGAGGTGCCGTTGGTGGTGGAAGCGAGGAAGTGAGCTGGAGTACCGCGCTGGCCTTCAAACAACATGTTGCCCCAACCGCAGTTCGGGCCACCTGGTGCTTCTGCCATTGCATTGAGGGAGACGACGGTGAAGAGAGTACCAAGAAGGATCCGTTTCATAGCTTTGTTCTCTTTGTGTGCAAACCAATGGACAAGGGTTCAGGCGCGTCGCAGCGCCCTAGGGGCCAGTTATTAGTCCAACCCGCGCAGTTTGGAGTTTAGGCACGTTCCTGGGGTTCCGTTATTTTTTATAAAACAATCGGAGTGATTGCGCACCGTTGTCGCGATTTTTTTGTAGGACGCCTCCCGTGTCTACGCTTTCCCACAGGCGCGCCTTGCCAGAGCGCGCAACCGAGAGCCAGAATGCCGTCATCTGCCCCGCCTGATGTAAGGAAGCCCGATGCCTGATCCTGTTGCTGCCAGCTTGCGTCTAGCGCCTGAAGCGCTGACTCGCCCTTTCTCCGCTGAACAGTTCAGCTTCTCGACCACCAATGATTTGGAGCCCTTTCGCGGTGTGCTTGGCCAGGAACGCGCAGTTGAAGCGTTGCAGTTCGGTGTGGCGATGCCACGCCCCGGTTACAACGTGTTTGTCATGGGCGAGCCCGGTACCGGCCGCTTTTCGTTCGTCAAACGCTACCTGAAAGCTGAAGGCAAACGTCTGCAGACCCCGTCGGACTGGGTCTACGTCAATAATTTTGATGAGCCGCGTGAGCCACGCGCCCTGGAATTGCCGGGCGGCGGCGCAGCGGCGTTCATCGCCGATATCAACGCTCTGGTCGACAACCTGGTCGCCACTTTCCCGGCGGTGTTCGAACACCCCACCTATCAACAGCGCAAAAGCGCCATCGACCGTGCCTTCAACCAGCGCTACGACAAGGCTCTGGACGTGATCGAGCGTCTGGCCCTTGAAAAGGACGTGGCGCTGTACCGCGACAGCACCAACATCGCGTTCACGCCGATGCTTGATGGCAAGGCGCTGGACGAGGCCGAGTTTTCGCAGCTGCCGGAAGCTGATCGTGAGCGCTTCCACACAGATATTTCCGAGCTGGAAGAGCGCCTCAACGAAGAGTTGGCCAGCCTGCCGCAGTGGAAACGTGAGTCCAACAACCAACTGCGCCAATTCAACGAAGAAACCATCACCCTGGCCCTGCAGCCTTTGCTGGCGCCGCTGTCCGAAAAGTACGCAGAAAACGCAGCGGTGTGCGGCTACTTGCAAGCCATGCAGGTGTACCTGCTCAAAACCGTGGTCGAGCAACTGGTGGATGATGCCAAGACCGACGCCCAGGCCCGCAAGCTGCTCGAAGAGCAATACTGCCCCAGCCTGGTGGTCGGCCACCCGGTCAATGGCGGCGCGCCGGTGGTGTTCGAGCCGCACCCGACCTACGACAACCTGTTTGGCCGTATCGAATACAGCACCGACCAGGGCGCGCTCTACACCACGTATCGCCAGTTGCGCCCGGGCGCCTTGCACCGTGCCAATGGCGGTTTCCTGATTCTGGAAGCCGAAAAAATGCTCGGCGAGCCGTTTGTGTGGGACGCGCTCAAGCGCTCCCTGCAGTCGCGCAAGCTGAAGATGGAATCGCCGCTGGGCGAGCTGGGCCGCCTGGCCACGGTAACCCTCAACCCGCAGATGATTCCGTTGCAGGTCAAAGTCATCATTATCGGTTCGCGCCAGCTGTACTACGCGCTGCAGGACGCCGATCCGGACTTCCAGGAGATGTTCCGCGTCCTGGTGGATTTCGACGAAGACATCCCGATGGTCGACGAAAGCCTGGAGCAGTTTGCCCAGTTGCTTAAAACCCGCACCTCGGAAGAAGGCATGGCACCGTTGACGTCGGACGCGGTGGCGCGGCTGGCGACTTACAGCGCCCGTCTGGCTGAACATCAGGGGCGGTTGTCGGCGCGCATTGGTGACTTGTTCCAGCTGGTCAGTGAGGCGGATTTCATTCGCCACCTGGCGGGCGACGAGATGACTGACGCGGGGCATATCGAACGCGCGCTCAAGGCCAAGGCCACGCGTACCGGGCGGGTGTCGGCGCGGATTCTCGACGACATGCTTGCCGGCGTGATCCTGATCGACACCGCCGGTGCGGCGGTCGGCAAGTGCAACGGGCTGACGGTGCTGGAGGTCGGCGATTCGGCGTTCGGCGTGCCGGCGCGGATTTCCGCCACGGTGTACCCCGGCGGCAGCGGTATTGTCGACATCGAGCGCGAAGTTAACCTCGGCCAGCCGATTCACTCCAAGGGCGTGATGATTCTCACCGGTTACCTGGGCAGCCGTTATGCACAGGAATTCCCGCTGGCGATCTCGGCGAGTATCGCGCTGGAGCAGTCCTACGGTTATGTGGACGGCGACAGTGCCTCGCTGGGCGAGGCGTGCACCCTGATTTCGGCGCTGTCGAAGACGCCGCTCAAGCAGTGCTTTGCCATCACCGGCTCGATCAACCAGTTTGGTGAGGTGCAGGCGGTGGGCGGGGTCAACGAGAAAATCGAAGGCTTCTTCCGCCTCTGCGAAGCGCGCGGGTTGACCGGTGAGCAGGGCGCGATCATCCCGCAGGCCAACGTGGCTACGCTGATGCTTGACGAGAAGGTGCTGCAGGCCGTCCGCGACGGGCAATTCCACATCTACGCCGTGCGTCAGGCGGACGAGGCGTTGAGCTTGTTGGTCGGTGAGCCTGCCGGTGAGCCGGACGAGGAGGGCCAATTCCCTGAAGGCACCGTGAATGCGCGCGTGGTAGAGCGTTTGCGCGCGATTGCCGAGATGATCAGCGAAGACGACTTGAAAGAGGCAGAGAAGGAGCTGGCGCAGCAGGCGTTGGCGGAAGCCAAACCCACCTGATTGTTGTCAGCACGCGGTAAATGTGCGAGCGGGCTTGCTCGCGAAGGCGGTGGATCAGTCAGTATCAATGTGTCTGACAGACCGCCTTCGCGAGCAAGCCCGCTCCCACATTTGATCAGCGGTGTATCGACCAACTTGGTAAATTCGCCACTAAATTGACTCCATCCTCAGGCACCAACGCCCGTTGGTCCCTACAAGCTTGGTTTGTACTGGTTTTCTTCTATTCTCACTTCAAGGGATATCCACAGGAGTCGCTGGACAGAGACAGCCTTGCCCTGCGCGAGGTTGAACACCGATCTACCGAGGGTCGCCGCCATGCCGCGCAACCTTTGCCTTACCCGCCAATGCCTGGGCCTGGTCACCCGTATCGAATGCTCCATTCGCCCTCTCGCCGGGGATAACGGGATGTGGACGCTGTTGTTTGCTGCCGGAATGACCGGCGAACAGCCTTCCACCATCAAGTCTCAAGGCCCGTTTCATGGGCCCTTCGTGGCAGAAACCATTCTGGGATCGATCGTCGAAAGCTTGACGCTGCACGGCTACGAGCTGGCGGACGACCCGCAGATCTGGTGCCTGCACCTGCAGGCACATCTGCGGCAACTCAATGGCGGGCGAGCCCAGACGCTCAGTGATATTCGCCACTGAGCGTTTATTTGCTGTCGGGCTTGTCCAGTTTGACCTCAAAGCCGTATTGCACGGTGTCGAGGTCGGTGCGCTGGTAGCTTTCCAGGCTGGTCGGCTGGCCGTAGAAATAGTGCACGTCAAACAACGCTGTGCCGTATTCCTCGGCACGGTGGCTGACGCCGAGAATTTCCTTCAGGTAGTTGCCGCTTGCGTCCTTGGCGTAGAAGCGCCAGCTGTCGGCGGGAAATTCCTTTTGATCGACAATCAATGCGTTGTCCTTGAGCGACAGGCCCTTGGGCAGCTTGGCAACGTCGATCGTGGCTTTCTCGATGGTGGCGAGAAACAGCGGAATCGAGCCCACCACAAACGCCGGGGTTTCCGGGAACAGGTTGAGATCGTAGGTGAGCGTGCCGGTGGCGGCGTTCAGCTCGAAGGCCTCGGCCGGCAGCTCGATGGGCTCGCCGCGTTGACCTTTGTCGTCCGCCGCAAAGAAGGTGATGGGCGCGTCGCTGTTGTTGCGATCGGCACCGACCAGGTCGTCATTGAAGGTG